>NZ_JAXGFR010000047.1:0-7618 GCF_041008775.1 Pseudophaeobacter sp. C1-32P7
GTTCGGCAGGCTCAAGGACTGGAGGCGCGTCGCGACCCGCTATGACCGATGCCCCAAGGTCTTCCTCTCAGCCATCGCCCTCGCGGCTCTCGTCATCTATTGGTTATGAATCCTGACCCTAGCATGCGAGATGCCATTGTGAGCTCGGCCAAACGCTCCCGGCGCGACGGCTCGCCTCCGTCATCGTCCGTTTCGCCGACCGCGCGCAGTTCAGCGCCGACCTCATGCGCGAGCACCTTGGCGAACTCGGTCTTGCCTGTGCCGGGAGGGCCGTAGAGCAGTATGTGCACGCCTGGTTGGCGCTTTGCCAGTGCCTTGGACAGTAGTTCACGCATCAGGTCCGCATCTCGGCTTAGACCTTCGAAGTCTTGCCATTGAGCCTGCGGCGCAGCCGCACGCGGGAACATCAGGGCGATCAGGTCGGAAATGCTATCCACTTCGGCAAGTAGCGCGAGGGTCAGGCGATCAGACAGATCGAACGGCATCCGGCGGTGACGCCCGCCGCTGTTGCGCTGCACCAATCCCGAGCAAGTGAGGCGACCGGATGCCCGCATGGCTGTGCGGATTTCAGGCTCGGGCGCCGCGCAGAACCACGACAACAGCAGCGGCACCGTGACTTCTCTGGTTTCCAGCGCGCCATCGACGACATGCTCGAAGCCATCGAACAACTTGTAGAACGCGACGAAGGTCAGCATGGATGTTTCGGCAGGGGACAGCCCGAAATGCTCGCCAAGACGGGTTGCATTGTGCTGAACGATCTCACCCTCACCGCCCCCGGCGCTCGGCGCAAGGTCGTGCGCGATGGTCCTGATCTTGTTCCACCATTGCGAGCTTGGTCGGCTACGGGGCCGTTCGGGGCATTCGACTTCGGTCAGGTACTCCAGCCAGCCGGGCAGTTCCTTTGCGATACGGCTGGCGGGACCGAAACGGTTGGCCAATCGGACGATCAGATCAAGGGCGAGGTGTTGTTCGTGCGTCATTGTTCATCTCCGTCGTTTCGACAGAGATGTCACGGCCATACGTCAAATTTGGACAGATGGCTTCGATCATGTAGAGTACGGTCCACCGATTTCGGTCGTCAGGCTCTGTCCGTCGTCAGGATTTTTCGGACTTCTCGGTCTGTCTTGTAGCGGAGGCGCTGGTTCGATTTCTGTTTGAGTTTAGGCGGTCGCGTCCTGGTGCTGCAACCAGCGTTGTGTATTGCCATGGGTGCGTGACGTTTCCGATTTGAAGCGGCATGCGGGAGTGCTATCCGAGAACCCGTCTAATCTCTTCAGATCTCTGTCTGTTTTGAAGTCGCAGCCCCAATCTCATTCAAGTCACCGCTGAATCTCGCCTGCCAGCACCGCTCGTCCGTGCACCGCCAAGGTTGCTGAAAACCTCTGGCACCCAAACTTGCGGATCACATCGAGCACCCGCGCTTCGTAGGCAGCGTGTCCGATCAAGCGACACAAGTCGGACGCGTGGAACTGGCGGTTCGCAGTTGGCGCGGCTTGCATCTGTCTCAGCAATTCGCGCTCTTTGGGGTCCGTTATTGGTCTCGCGGGCGGCTTGACCGCGGGGCGAGTTGGAGTTCCCGAAGAATTCCGCCATCGGCGCATGAAGCCAAGCAGGAAGCCGGCCGGCACCCTGCCGTTGCCTCGGGACCGGTTGAAGGCGAGGAAGCGATCCCAGATGACCTGGGTGTCGATGTTCCAGCAGGGCAACGTGGCCTTCGCCGCTTTGATGAGCTCTGCCCAACTGGTCTGGAAAACGTTCGAACTCGCGGTGATATCGATCAGCCCTGAGAAGATAGTTTTGTTATTATTATCTCTAGATAGTGATGTGTCGCCTTCACCTGACACGAGATCATGGGTTTCACTCTCTTCGTCGAAGGCGGAAAACCGAAAGATCCAGGGCGCGAACTTGCCATTCGGCTTCGCCCGCTCGAGCTGCAACTCCGACGTCTCAAGTTCGCTCAAAAGAACCGAAAGATATTGTCGTGAGACACCCATCTTCTCCGCCAGGGCAGAGAGGGTGAAGGCTGCCGTTCCGCGCGACAAACCGTTGTAGCCATCCTTCCAGGCGATGGCGTCGAGGATGAGGGTGGCAAGCTTGTGCGCTGCAACAGAGAGATTTGTCTGCGTAATCCGTCGCAGGATCAAGCCGGTCGTAGGTTCCATGGTCGAGGTCTCCTTGGAGATCCGACGCCATGTCGTGAGACAACAACATTCTTGCCAGCAAAACAACTTTGCTGGTTGCAGGTGTTTTAGCGGTGCGCTAGGAAACTCTTGTTCACGGAGTTTTCTAGCGCGGCGTCAGGCTTCACGGTCTGGCGTCGTCTCCTTTTCAGGGGTTTTGCACAGCCTCCCGTGCGGGGTTGAGATGACGCGCGCGGCAAAACCGCGCGCAGATTTTGTCAGTAGCGAACTTCTTCAGAACCATAGTTCCCGGCGTGATCACGCCAGTCGACGAAGACGGAACGGTAAAAGTAGCTGCCACATCCATTCGGGATGCTCAGGCCGGATGCGGCTGGCACCTGGCCCACGGTGGATCTTGTCCATCGGTAGTCGCCCTGCACGCCGTAGGACCCCAATCGCGTCGAGTCGCTGCGATTGCAGTCGCCATCTCGGTTTTCGTGCTGGCGATACTGGATGTGATAGACCCGTATGCTGCGCACGAAATCAAAGGCGTCGCCTGAGATGTCGATGTCGGCTTGCTCATCTACTTGAACGCGAACAAGGGGGATCGGAGTCGATTCCTGCGGTTCGGGCGGATCGCGGAACGTGATGTCATAAAGGCGTTCCATAGGCGACATCGGACTTGGATCGTTGAGCGACACACCCATCGGACAGCGCCAGATTTGTAAGGGCGGCTCGATCGGCCATGGCGTGATCCGCCGAATGAAGACCGCTCTGGCATGCGCGCAGGGCGCGGAGGCAGGCCAGCCGCCCGCAAGGCAGAGGAGGATCGCACAGTCGACCTGATAGGCCTGAGCCGGACCTGACGAGGCCATTAGCCCGGATATGCTTAGTGCCGTGGCTGTTGCCACGCTGTGGATAACGTGCTTCATGATGCCGACTCCATCTATAATGGTGCATCGATACGAAACAACATTAATGATAGCAAGGAGATTTGATTGATGGCGACATGCGATTGTTTGCCTGTGTCGCTTGAGGGCTTCCAGGATCTGACGCCGGTTTCGGCTGTTTCGGCGTCTTGAAAGTGGCCACAATTGCGGCCCCCTTTCATGTAAAGTTTCAAACAAACATCTGTACTCAAATACAAATGTGGCGTTCCAATGCGGCCAAGAAAGCGGTCACGGAAGAACAGACCGCATAACCCCGTCAAACGGCGGGTCACAACGCTCAAGGTCTCGGGACGGGCAGTATCGGAAAACTGTCCCGCCTTGTTCCCCGGCTGGAATCCGGGCGCAGAAGGACGGGATGGAGCAACGATCCTGTATTGGAGCCTATGTTGGGATCGAACATGCGCTTGAAGATTTATGTCAGTATCTGATATGATTGAGCACAGATAGGGGAGTCTGATGCCAAACGTCCACCTGACCGAACCGATGCAGAAATATGTGCAGGCGCAGATCGAGTCCGGCGCCTACGCCAATCTGAGCGAAGTCGTGCGTGCCGGCGTAAGGATGCTGATGGAGAAGGATGGCGCCCGGCAGTTCTATGCCCTCAAGGCCGACCTAGAGGAGGCAGCCTCCCTGGCCGAAAATGGAGACTTCACCGAGTTCGATGCTCATGCCTTCGAACCGGATGCGTTTGATCGCTGACCCACATGACAATTCGACTTTCCGGTCGGGCCAGGTCCGACCTTGAAGAGATCCGTGCCTACACCGTCGAGACCTGGGGTAGGGACCAATGGCTCGTCTATTACCGCCAGTTGGTCACCGCCTTCGAGCAAATCACCGGGGATCCCGACCGGGGTCGGGACAGGAGTCTCTTCGTCCCGGGGATGCGATCCGTCAACTGCCAGCGTCACGTTATCTTCTACAAGCGGCTCGATGCGGCGGATGGCGCGGCAGTCATCCTGCGCATCGTGCACCAGCGCCGCAACATGCCCGCCCTGATCTACTACGAGGATCTCGACGGCGGTTAAGCCCATGCGTTTCCTCATTCCAATAGCTCGACTAGTCTTCCATAGTCTTCACTGACCTCGCGCGCCTCCTGAAACGCGCGTTGGCGCTCGGTATCAAGGCAACGGAAGTATTCCTGGATGTCGGCGATGTAGCCCTCGAAATCGGAGCGCAGCAGATCGGCATATTCTCGAACGTCTTCCGGCCGCTCGGGCAGGAAGGGCCGTTCCGGCGCGATACAGGCGCTTGCGACTTGGCCGATCAGTCCGAAAGGCACAACAAGACCAAGCAAGCCGTGTCGAAATGCACAAAACATGCGCAGGGCAAAACTCCTTTGCCACTTCAAATTTATGGTTTCGTGCGATAGCTACCTATTGCAGCCAAAGACGGTTCGTCAACTCGAATAAATCGTCTTGCTATCATTAATGTTGTTTTGTATCGCTCACGGTGTTGCGACCCCGTGGGCCTGATACTGCACCCAGGCAGAACAAGGACCCAAGGGAAGGCCATGATAGAAGAAGCCCCGAATGTGGTTACAGAAGACGGACTGCGCGGCTTGCTCGCCGAGGGCTACCTCATTGAGGTGGTCTGCAAGGAGAGAGCAGAGAAGCGCCATAACAGCTGGTACGGCTCGTGGGTCATCCGCGCCGTCGCCACTGATGAGCGTGACGATAAGATGCTCGTCACCAGCCGAAGCGTCCTCAAGCTCCGCGACTTCAAAACCATCGTTGGCCTTGTCAGTTTCCTGGCCGACATGGGCTGTACGACCGCTAGCATCCCACTTGAAGAAGGTGGCCGCGAGCGCCACGCCGCGCCTCCGGTCAAAGGCAGCTGACCGCGCGACTGCGCTCGTCGTTGCTTTGGGTACAGGCGTTTGTTCCGCGCCCCCGGCCCTGGCCGACGGTTTCATCTTTTCGGTTGGCCCAGACGGCCAATTGATTTCCACTTCTCAAGAGGCAAACGAGCGCCTTTTTCTCTTCGCAGAACCTCGCGTTCCTGACGCAACGAGCGAGACAGCGATCCCGGCTCGATCTGCCGCCCACGCCACCCCGGAAATCCTCCATGCGATCGAGACCACGGCGCTACGGTATGCCGGGCATGGTGCGCTGCGTCGCGCGGGGCTTTCCGTCACTGATTGGGCGCTCCTTTACCGAGCCAACATTGAAGTCGAGAGCGCATACAATCCGGCTGCACGTAGCCCTGTCGGTGCCATAGGCCTCGGGCAGCTTATGCCGGATACTGCCCGCGACCTCGGCGTCGACCCACATGACATTGCGCAGAACCTCGACGGATCAGCTCGCTACCTGCTGATGATGCTCGACCAGTTCGGCGAGGGCTCTCTGGCCCTTGCGGCCTACAACGCGGGTCCGGAGGCGGTCACACGCCACGGCGGCATCCCCCCCTTTCGAGAAACCCAAGGGCATGTGGCCCGTGTGACTGCCGTGTTTGAGCGGCTCAGAGGAGATCTTTCATGACATCGAGGAAACGTCAAAGCGTGCTCCGCACGCGGGCGATCACCGCGTCCGGCGCGATGGCCCTTATAGTGCTGGCGGGTCCAGCGCTTGCGCAGAGCATTGACCTCTCGCCGGTGCAGACCCTGCTTCAAGGCATTGTCGATGCGATCACCGGTCCCTTGGGGATCGTGATCGGAACGCTTGCGCTGATCGGGGTGTTCCTTTCCTGGCTCTTTGGCATCCTCGACTTCCGTCAGGCGCTCTGGGTCGTTGTTGCAATCGCGGGCATCGCCGCAGCACCCACCATCGTCGCCGCCATCTGGACCACCTGAGCTCCGTCCATGGCTGACCAGTCCCGCGTGTTCATCGGCCTTCTCAGGCCACCCAAGCTGATGGGCTTGCCGATCATGTACGCCATGGTCTGGCTCTTCGGCTCGACGCTTCTGTTCCTCTGGGTGCAGAGCTGGGTGGTCGCTGTGTTCGCGGGGCTGGCCTGGCCGGCGCTCTGGAAGGCCGCAGACTGGGATCCGAACTTCCTCGATGTCCTGGTGATCACCCTGCAGGAAACCCCGCCCACGACGAACCGCAAGTTGCACGGAGGCGACAGCTATGCCCCGTGATGGAATTGCCGATGAGGTTGAGAACGCCATCGATCCGCTGACCGCGCTACCGTCATGGGTCAAGGGCGAGAAGCGGCTCTCAATGATGCTGCCTTATGTGAGCCTCGTGAACGACCGAACGATCCGGACACGCGGCAACGAACTGATGCAGTGCATCCGCCTCGAAGGGGTGAACAGCACCACGAGCGAGGACGGGCATCTCGACCGGATCGGAGGGTTGCTGGCTGGCATCGTCGCGCAGGTGGGGACGGAGTTCTCCTTCTACCTGCACAAGGTCTCGAAAGCGGTCGATGTGACTCTGCCGCCCATTCCGGGCGAGGGGTTTGCTGCCGCCCTCGACAAACGATGGCACGCGCATCTCGGCCGCGCGGGCTTGCGCGACAAGACGCTGACTCTGACCGTGCTGAAGCGACCTGAGACCGGCAGCCGCTTGCCGTTCGGACTTGGGGCGTCTCGCTCGCGACATGCGGCCGACACCACCCGCCGCTTGCGCAAGCTCGACGAGGTTGTGGGGTTTCTGCTGTCCTCCTTCGATGAGCTGAAGCCCCGCCTGCTGGCCGCAAGCACCGGCGAGCTTCTGGGCTTCCTCGGTTCACTCAACACGGGCGAGGAGCACCCGCTCTTCCCCCGGTCGCGCCTCGGAGTGATCGCCGAGGACGTCGCAAATACCCGCGTCACCTTCCGCGGCACGACCATCGCACTCTCGGACGGTGCCGTCGGCGACAAGCTCGGGGCGATCTTTGCGGTGAAGAACTACCCCGCCAAGACCGATAGCCTGATGCTCGACGAGTTGAACTTGCCCGTCGACATGGTGGTCACGCACTCTTTTGTGCCGATCAACGCCAACATCATGGCGGGCCGGATAAAGCGGCAGCTGCGGCTAATGCAGGCCGCCAATGACGGAGCCGTCAGTCTCGCCCAGGAACTGGAACTCGCGCAGGACGATCTGGAATCCAAACGCCTGATCTTCGGCGAGCACCACATGACCGTGGCCGTCTATGCCCGCACCCAGACGGCGCTTGACGACATCGCGGCCGAAATCCGCAACATCTCCGCCACTTCCGGGATCAACCTGATCTCGGAAGCCTTCGGGGCACGGGCGCATTTCATGGCGCAGCATCCCGGCAATACCGGGGCGCGAAACCGCAAGGCCGCAATCACGAACCACAACTTCGCCGATCTCGCTACCTTCCACCGCACCCCGCTCGGAAAGACAGGGCGGGAAGTCCCCTGGGGCGTGCCGATCACGCTCTTTCCGACACCCGAGCGCAGTGGTTTTCGCTTCAACTTCCACGAACAGGGCGCGCCAGATCGTGAGCCCACGGGAGGCCACACGCTGATCCTCGGCCGACCCGGCTCCGGCAAATCCGTCCTAGCGGCTTTCCTGATGACCATGGCACGGCGGGCAGGTGCGCGGGTCTTCGTATTCGACTATCGCGCGGGGATGGAGATGGCCGTCCGCGCGCTCGGCG
>NZ_JAXGFR010000048.1:0-7449 GCF_041008775.1 Pseudophaeobacter sp. C1-32P7
TTTATCCGTTGATCATCAGCCCCGCCGTGGCAGCACTTGCCATGTCGGGCAGCTCCGCGCTGGTGGCGGTCAACGCGCTGCTGCTGAAACGAACGCGGCTGGAAGGTATTGGTGCGGGCAAGAGTGGGTCCGCCAGCGGCGGCGGTCAGGGCGATGCGCAGGCAGGCCAGGTGCCGCTTCACGCCGCACACTCGCAGAAATCACATTGAAGAAGGGGGACTTGAGATGTCTGACACATCATCGACCAAGACACCGGACGGGAAGGGCATGGCGGCGCGGTTTCCCACCGCGTATTCCATCCTGTTCGGCCTGATCATCTTTGTCGCGCCGCTGACCTGGATTATCCCTGCGGGCCAATAGTCAGCGATTGACGACGCGAGGATCTGGCTGAGCCAGCCACGCACGGCGCGCACATCGCGAAGCTGCCCGGAGCGGCCGATGGCCCGGAGCATGAACACTTGCAGGACTTCTTCGGCGGCGTCTGCGGCCTTGGCGGGTGTGTCGGGCCGATCTTCTGTGGAAGATCGGTGTTTTCGGTCCTCATTCATATCGCACCTCTGTGGAGTACAACGCCGAAGCACCGGAAACGTTACAGCGTCAGGGTGTTTCGCTTGCTCCGATTGCTTGCGGTTCTGTCATTGCATCGCCGGAGCTCGAAGAATCGGAGGCTCGGCCAGCGCCCTCTGGCCTTCCCAGTGTAAGTTCTAGGCGGGCGCAACGTCTTTTTACTTCGCCCCTGAGTTGGCACATCGGACATTTTCTGCAATTCCTGCCGCTTCTGATCTAGATAAGGAAATTCGATGTCGCCGACCGTCATATCCAAGATCTTTCTGGCCATGTTCCTGTGGGCGGCGTGCTTTCCGCTGATCACCGCGGGGCTGCAATACGCGCCGCATCTGACCTTTGCGACGATGCGGGCGGTTTTGGCAGGCGCGGCTCTGGTGGGGTTGGCCGCGATCTTGCGTCGGCCATTTCCGCGCGGCGGGCGCATCTGGGTGACACTGGCTGTCGTCGGCCTTGGGGCGACCAGCCTGGGGTTTCTGGGCATGTTTCATGCGGCCGAGTTTGTGTCTCCCGGCCTCGCCACCGTCATCGCCAACACGCAGCCCCTGCTTGCAGCGATGCTTGGCGTCGCGTGGCTTGGCGAGCGCCTGCCGATGATCGGCTGGATCGGCCTGTCGGTCGGCTTCGCGGGTGTCCTCGTGATCGCCCTGCCGCAACTGCTGGACAGGGGGCAGGACGGCTCGGCCATCGGCTTTGCCTATATCGTTCTGGCGGCGGTCGGCGTGACCATCAGCAACGTGGCGATCAAGTCCATCGCGGACAAGGTGGACGGGCTTTTCGGAATGGGGGTGCAACTGCTCATCGGCAGCGTGCCATTGGCCATCGCGGCCTTCGCAATGGAAGATCCAACCGCGGTTCAATGGAACGCGGTCTTCACGCTATCCTTGCTGGGGCTGGCCCTTTTCGGCTCGGCGCTGGTGTATTGGGTCTGGTTCTCGGTCTTGGAGGAGGTCGAGTTGAACCGGGCAATCGTGTTCAGCTTTCTGGTCCCGATCTTCGGTCTTACGATTGGCGCGCTGTTCTTCGGGGAACGTCTGTCCGGCATTCAGTTTTCCGGTATTGCGCTGGTCATTCTGGGGATCGTGTTCGTCAATCTCAAGGGCAGACCACAAGGGTAGTCGTACCGCGCCGAAGGGAAACCTGACGCCGGCAGGTTGCAGTGCGACATCCTGGCCATCCCGTCACCGCCGAAAGCCACCTTGCTGCAGACGGACAGAAACCCCATGTCTTTCACACCCGCGCAACGGGCAGCAACGCATTTGATCCATGTCAATGCCCGCGCGCATTGAAACTGCAAGATGCAACAGTCAGACCATCGTTGCATGACAGCGCAAGATACGCGGAAAGGGCAGGGACATCATGGCATCGCAAGACAGTCGCAAGCGGGAGGTGCCCGACACTTCGCCGGAACGCGCGCTGTTGGACGGGCGCGGCGCGTTCATGGGGTTCCTGGTCAAACGGCTCGGCAACCGCGCGGATGCCGAGGATGTGCTGCAAGAGTTCTGCATCCGGGTGCTGACCCGCAAGGATCAGCTCCGCGATGTCGACCGGATGGATGCGTGGCTCTACACGATCCTGCGCTCCACCCTGAACGACCACTACCGCAAGGGAACCCGGCGCAGCCGTCTGGCGGCAGCGGCGGCGCGCGAACCCGAAGACTGGATCGCCGATGCGCCCAGTCAGATGGCGCGGCTATGCACCTGCCATGAGGGGCTGATTTCCGAACTGCGCCCGGCGGAATCCGAACTGATCCGGCGCATAGATTTCGGCGAGGAGGATCGAGAGACCGTGGCGGCCGATCTCGGATTGACGCGCAATGCCCTCGGTGTCCGGCTTCACAGGGCGCGCAGCGCTTTGCGCGAGGCGCTGACGGCGCATTGCGGCTCGTGCTGTCGGGAGGACCGCGAGGATTGCTCCTGTCCGCCCGAAGGCTGCGCGAGCGTCGAACACGAAACCGATTGCGAAGACATGGGACAGGCACACTGATCGCCCTGCCGACGGGTCTGTAACGATTTCCATCTTCCGGCGTCTTCTTCTGTGACCAAGCCCGAAGGCTCAACCACAGGAGTCGCCTAGCCATGCCACGCAAGACGATGGATCGGAAATCAGGGGAAACCCGTCACTCATCATCCGACGACGATGATCTTCGCATCTTGTTCTCGCGGATGACCTGTGCCTGTGCCGAGACCTTCGGGCATGCCGACGCCCCGATGGCGCGGGCGTTGTTCAACCGGGTCGAAATGATGAACCAGCCTCCGTCACTCGCGGCGTGCGCATTGGGCATCGAGCCCGGCGATGCGTCCTATCTCCTGACCGGTCTGCGCGAGGATGTTGCGAAGGATCTCGTGCTTGTGATGCTCGCTGGACGACCTTCCGGCACAGACCCCCAGTCAAGAGGAAACCGAACATGAACAAGAGCCTGCGCCTTGCGATGGAGCCGCCTGAACACGCTCCTGCACCTGTCGCTGACGATGCGAGCACGGGCGCGCGGACGCCCTATGTCCAAGACGCCTTTGAACGCTGGATCCTGTTCCTCGATGCGCTGCGCGAACGCGCCGACAACATGATCGCGTATGAGCGGCAGGCCATGCCGCCGCTGCTGGATTTCGACTACGAGCTTTTGCTTGACGCCCGCAATTTCGAGCGGCCCGCCAACTACGCACTGCTCAGGATCACGCGGCTCGGAGAGGATTGCTGGGACGATTGCGTCGATGCGGCCAAGCCGCCGGTGATCGTGATCGACCCGCGCGCCGGGCACGGGCCGGGCATCGGCGGGTTCAAGCGCGACAGCGAGGTCGGCATGGCGATGCACGAGGGCCACCCGGTCTATTTCGTGATCTTCTTTCCCGAGCCGGTGCCGGGTCAGACCCTGGCGGATGTGCATTATGCCCTGCGCGATTTCGTCTCCGAGGTCGCGCGTCGCCATCCGGACACGGCCCCCGTGCTCTACGGCAATTGCCAGGCCGGTTGGGCGGCAACGCTGCTGGCGGCGGATTGCGACGGTCTGACCGGTCCAATTGTGCTGAATGGCTCACCGCTCAGCTATTGGTCGGGCGAGGCGGCAAGCAGCCCGATGCGGATGATGGGCGCGCTCTCGGGAGGGGCCTGGTCCGCGCATATGATATCCGATCTGGGCGATGGCCGGTTCGATGGCGCCTGGCTGGCGCAGAATTTTGAGACCCTGCAACCGGAAAAGGCGATCTGGGACAAATACGCGAACCTCTTTGCCCATGTCGACACCGAGCGTGAGCGGTTCCTTGAGTTCGAACGCTGGTGGAATGGCTACTACACGCTCAGCCGTGAGGAAATCCTCGGCATTACGCAGAACCTGTTCATCGGCAACCGGCTGGAGCGGGGCGAGATGCAACTGGACGCGCATTGCACCATCGACCTCAGGCGGATCGCCAATCCGATCATCGTCTTTGCCTCGGAGGGCGACAACATCACGCCGCCCGAACAGGCAATAGGGTGGATCGGCAAGCTTTATCCCGATACCGATGCGCTAAAGGCAGCCAGTCAGCGCATCGTCTACATGACCCACCCGCGTGTCGGTCATCTGGGCATCTTCGTCTCCGGCTCTGTCGCGCGGCTCCAGCATCGTGCCATCCTGGAGAGCCTGGACGAGGTCGAGGCACTTGCCCCGGGGCTCTACGAGATGGTGATCGACAACCCGTCGGGCGACCCAGATTGCGAGAGCGGTGATTTCGCGGTGCGATTCGAGCCGCGCGAGGTCGATGATCTGGGCATTGCGTCGGATGATGCGGCCTTGAAACAAGTGGCGCAGATATCGCGGATCAACGAGGCGGCCTACTCGACCTTCGTCAGCCCGTGGCTGCGGGCCGCGACCAGCGCGGCCAGCGCCGAGGCCCTGCGCACCCTGCACCCCATGCGCTGGACGCGGACGATGTTTTCCGAGCGCGTGAACCCGTGGATGGCGCTCGTCAAATCTACCGCCGAAACGATCCGTGAGACGCGCGACCCCTTGCCGGAAGACCACCCGGCGATTGTCACCGAACGCGCGCTGTCGGCGCGCACCGGCGAGGTTCTGGGCGCATGGCGCAAGGGGCGCGATGCCTGGATCACCCATGTCTTCGGCGCGATATTCGGCCCTTTGCCCGGCATCCCCTCACCTGCGCAGGCGGACCATCCGGACGCCGCATCACACAAGGAGTGAACAATGATGGAATGGCTTTTCGAGAACTGGGTTCTGGTGCTCCTCTTCGGCGGAATGGCCGCGATGCACCTTTTCGGGCACGGACATGGCGGGCACAAACAGGGCAAGAGCGCCAAGCGTCATGGTGCGCACGACAAGAAGACCGAAGCGTCCGCCGATACCGAGGCGGCGTCGAAGGATGCCTGACTTCGACGAATGTTGCGATCCGGCCGAACTGCTTGATCTGTCCGGCCGGAAAGGTCTGGTTGTCGGTATAGCGAATGATCGCAGCCTGGCCTGGCCCGCCGCCCTGCATTTCCGGCAGGCGGGGGCGGATCTGGCGATCACATATGTCGACGAGCGCACCAAACCCTTTGTCGCGCCATTGGCCGAACGGCTGGAGGCCCCGATCCTGCTACCCTGCAACGTGAGTGTGCTACACGAACTCGACGCTGTTTTCGACGCCATCACCGAGCGCTGGGGAAAGCTGGACTTCATCTTGCATGCCGTGGGCAGCGTGCCGCCCGCCGACCTTCATGGCCGCCTGACAGACTGTTCGGCCGCAGGGTTTACCCATGCGATGCAGGTGTCCGTCCATTCGCTGATCCGCATGGCGCATCTGGCAGAACCCCTGATGAAGGGCGGCGGCAGCCTGATCACGCTGAGCTATCTCGGCGGCGAGCGCGTCGTGGAGAGCTACAACGTGATGGGGCCGGTCAAGGCGGCGCTTGAGGCCACGGTGCGCTATCTGGCCCACGAACTCGGGCCATCGAACATCCGCGTCAACGCCATTTCGGCGGGACCCGTGATGACCCGCGCGGCGTCCGGGTTGACCGGCTTTGCGGGTCTTCTGGACGCGACCGCGCGAGTTGCCCCATTGCGGCGCAACGTCACGGCCGACGAGGTGGGCCGCGCCGCCCTGCTGTTCGCCAGCGACTATCCCGGCGGCATCACGGGCGAGGTGCTGCATGTCGATGCGGGTGTTCACGTCGAAAGCCCTGTCGCCGCAGCCAAAATGAACGTCAAATCGGAGGAATCATGATGCGCCAGACCATTGACGAAACCAATCAATTGCCCGCAACAGAGCGCCGCGATTTCCTTTATTATGCAACGGCCTCAACCGGCGCGATTGCCGCAGGCGCGGCGGTCTGGCCGTTGATCAATTCGATGAACCCCTCGGCCGACGTGACCGCGTCCGGCACGGTCAGGGTTGATCTTTCCGGCGTCGAACCGGGCCAACGTATTACCGTGAAGTGGCAGGGGCGCCCGGTCTTCGTCTGGCGCAGGTCACCAGCCGCAATTGAGGCTGCACGAGCCGTCGATCTTACCCAGCTTCCCGATCCGGTTGACGAAGCGGGCGAGAATCCGAACGCAAGTGGCGAAGAGCCAGCACTGGATGAAAACCGCGTGGCGGGCGAGGATGGCGAATGGCTGGTCGTTATCGGTGTCTGTACCCATCTCGGCTGTATCCCCTTGGGCCAGGATGGGTCGGCGGTGGGCGAATTCGGCGGTTGGTTCTGCCCGTGCCACGGATCGCATTACGATACCTCGGGCCGGATCCGGAAGGGGCCGGCCCCACGCAACCTCGACATCCCGCCCTATAATCTGGGCGACGACCTGCAACTCGTTATCGGCACCTGACGTGCTGAACCAGCCAAAATTCAAGAAGGGGACTATGACATGCAAGCCAGGGATATCATGACAACATCGGTGATCTCGGTCCCGCTGGAGGGACAAATCGAGGACGCGGTACGCTTGATGCTCGACCACAATATCAGCGCGCTGCCCGTCGTTGACGCCGAGGGCGACCTCAAGGGACTTGTCAGCGAAGGCGACCTCATGCGGCGTGTCCGCGAAACAGACGGACAACGCCGGTCATGGTGGCTCGAGGTGCTTGGCGGGGCAAGCGAATCCGCACAGGATTTCGTGAAGCTCAAAAGCCACCGGGTCGAAGACCTGATGACAAGGGATTTGGTTTCGGTAGAAGAGGATACGAATGTCGCGGAAATCGCGCGTCTTCTGGAAAAGCACCGGATCAAGCGCGTGCCGGTGGTGAGATCCGACAAAGTGGTCGGCATCGTCAGCCGTGCGAACCTGCTCCACGCCTTGTCGGCGCTTCAGGATGGGGCGCTGCCGGAGCCGTCGCAGGACGACCGCGTGCTGCGTGCGAAGATTGAAGAGGCTCTGAAAGAAGTGCCCGGTGCAGTGGTCAACCTCATCAACTACACGGTGGACAAGGGGAATGTAGCCGTCTGGGGTGTCGCCGACAGCGATTTCGAGGAGAATGCGATCCGGGTTGCCGTCGAAAACGTGCCCGGTGTCAGGATGGTTGAGGTCCATATGGGACGACTGTCGGCCTGGGCTTACGGGATCTGACTCACATTGCGCAGATAAACCCGGCCTGGCAGGACGCCCGCCCGCTTCCGTCAAACGCCATTCCCGAAGAGGCCGACGCAATCGAAGGACTGCTGGTACCGAGCTATTCGCGCAAGTGTCAAAAGAGGCTTGCCTGTCTGCACGCGGGACTGATCGGGATGGCACAGACCTGCGTTTATCTGACGTCGCCCTATTTCGGTCCGGACACCGTGGTCGACCGGGCGCTTCAGGATGCCGCGCGTCGCGGCGTGGACGTCCGTCTGCTGGTGCCACGCAGAAGCGATCCCCTGGTCGCCGGCTGGGCGACGCGGGCGGCATATGCGCAGCTTCTCTCGGCGGGCGTGAGGGTCTACGAG
>NZ_JAXGFR010000049.1:0-7350 GCF_041008775.1 Pseudophaeobacter sp. C1-32P7
ATGCGGTGGTCGCCCAAAGGGGCTCACCGAGTAGCCGTCACAAGGGCCGCAGTTCTCGATGGTCGGCTGACCGTCGCAAACAGAAAACGCGCCGCATGACCCCCATGTTCTGTCCACTCCCGCTGGCTATTCACCGTGGGAATGCGCGGCCTGAGGTGCCAACCATCGCGACAAGTAAACGCGCTCGAAAGCGAAGACAGCGATCATTCCGACAGCCGCATACAGAACGATCATCGGGTCGCTTTGAAGCTTCATCACGGTGAAAGCTGCCAGTACAACTACATCGAGCGCCAGGGCAGTCAAAAGCACGATACCTGAGGCGCCGACGTCTGCTCGACGATAGTGGAACACGCCCCAATGTATGATCATGTCCATGACAAGGTAGAAGAAAGCACCGAGGGATGCGATCCGGCCAAGATCGAAAAGCATGGCCAACGTCGCGGCGATGACAACGGTATAGACCAGCGTGTGGCGTTGGATAGGGCCGGACATACCGAAATGGCTGTGCGGGATCATTTTCATCTCCGTCAACATGGTCAGCATCCGCGACACTGCGAAAACGCTGGCCAGCACGCCGGATGCCGTGGCCACGACCGCCAACACGACGGTCAAGTAAAAGCCGACCTGCCCGAGTGCGGGCTCAGCCGCCTGGGCCAGCGAATAGTCGCGCGCGGCGATGATTTCGTCGATTGTCAGGCTCGCGCCCACGCCAAAGGCCACAAGCAGGTAGACCACCACGCAGATCGCGATGGACAGCATGATAGTGCGGCCCACATTGCGGTGGGGATCGGTGATTTCGCCGCCGCTGTTGGTGATCGTGGTAAAGCCCTTGAAGGCAAGGATCGCCAACGCAACGGACGCGATGAAGCCTGTCACTCCAAAGGTCTCGGCCGTTTCTGACGCGGCTGCGAACTGAAACCCGCTTGACCAGAGTGCTGCGATACCGAACAGCGCGATGCCCCCGATCTTGATCGCCGCCATGATTAGAGAGAATAGCCCGACGGAGCGGTTTCCTGCGATGTTGACCAAGAATGCGAACACGATCACGGCAACCGCCAGAACGGGCACAAGTGGCCCGCCCGTGATATCGAAAGGCCGCAAGACATAAGTGGCGAATGTCCGTGCGACGAGGCTTTCCGCGATCACCATGCTGAGCGCCATCAAAAGCGCCGCTCCCGCCGCGACCGCCCCCGATCCATAGCATTTCTGAAGGATCATCGCGATGCCCCCTGCCGAGGGCCAGGCGTTCGACATCTTGATGTAGCTGTAAGCGCTGAAGCTGGTCACGATGGCACCAGCGATGAACGCGAGTGGAAATAGTGGTCCAGCCAGCTGGGCGATTTGTCCGGTCAGGGCAAAGATGCCCGCACCGATCATCACGCCCGTGCCCATGGCAACAGCTCCGCCAAGGCTGATCGAGCCTTCACGGTAGCCGTCGTTCCCATCGTGGTTTTTATCGTGTTTCTGCATTTCGATCTGCCTTGGTTGCTTTTTAGGTCGTTACGCCTCTGCGCATGCCCACCCGATCGGTTTCAGGCCGCCAGAAGTCCCGACCCTGGGCGTCTGATGAAATCGCGACTACTCCCGTTGCGAGGGTGCGCCGTAGATCCGCCGGGAAGTTTGCGAACGCCATGTGACTACAACGGCGGCCCCTTGCAGAGCGATAACTGACGCCACAAGGGCAACGAACGGCCATCGCGCCCAGTTTGGCTCAGGCATTTGGCGGTGGAAATCAAGAAAATGAAAGAACAAGAAATAGGCCGTGTGCAGCACTGCCAGCCACCACAGAACATAAGCGCCCTGCTGGATGTATTTCCACACGGACGTGCCAAGTACCCTTTGGCTGAAATTATTCGACGTACCGGCAAGCACAAAGCCGTAGAGCAGTGCCGCGATCCCAACCACATTGGCCAGCGCAAACCCGTGCTGAAGCATCACGTAGCGTTGCAGTTGGGGGTGATACTCAAAACCGAACAGCCGTGCAAAATCAAGCTCGACCCAGCCGATCAGTATTATGATGGTATGCACCGTCGCCGTCAGAACCGCATAAATACCGAGCTCGCGTCGGTACGGCATAAGCTTCCGTAAAAAGGGCGTAGACGACAAGCGTGCGAGCGGCCCAATCGCCATTGCAGCAACGATGAGCAGCAGTGAAAGATCCCCCAGCGCTCGGTTGTAGCGGTGCATCTCCGACCACTCGGCACGCGAAGCAAGCAGCAGGTATCCCGTCAGCACGGACGTTCCTATGATTAGTACGTGCCGCAGAAGGGCGGGTTTTTTCATCATGGTTTCAGATACCGTATGTTTGCAGTCTTCCAAAGATGTTTTAGGCACGCAAATAACACATCAGATCGGCTTTCGCTTCTAATCAGCGTTCAACATTCTGCAGAGTGTTAACGTTTGGTATGAAAGCGGGAACCCGGCTGGCATACCTGTCCCAGCCAGCGCCGAACCGTTCTCGGCTGTCCTTCTCCTCGCCGCGGGCCAGCCGTGCGTACATCCAGACCAGTACCGGAAACATGGCCAGCGTCAGGAGGGTCGGCCATTGCACGAGAAAACCAAGCATGATCAGAACGAACCCCACATATTGAGGATGGCGAATGCGGGCATAGGGGCCTGTCGTCGCAAGCAACCCCTGACGCTGCGCATTCCACAGATGGTGCCATGCCACGGATATGAGCCAGAAGCCGCCGCCGATAAAGACGAAGCTCAGGAGGTGGAACGGCCCGAAATGCGGGTTCGATTGCCAGCCGAACATCATTTCGGGGAGATGTCCGCTGTCGTGGGCAAACCAGTCTACCTCCGGCCAGGTCGATTGCAGCCAGCCGGAAAGAAAGAAGATGGTCAACGGGAACCCGTACATCTCGGTGAAGAGAGCTACGACAAAGGCGCTGAACGCTCCAAAACTGCGCCAGTCGCGTTTTGTCTGCGGCTTGAAGAAACTGAAGGCGAAAATGATGAACACCGCCGAATTGATAAATACCAGCAGCCAGAGTCCATAGGAAGCACCTGCATCGGTCATTACTGGTCGTCTCCCTTACCGTGCCCGCCGTGGCCTCCATGACCGCCGTGCATGAAGAAGTGCATTCCAACGCAAAGCAGCAATGGCAGCCAGATCAGCAATCCGCTGCTCAGGATGTGCACCCGGTGCTCGTAACCCAGGAGAAGACCGCCAACTGCCAGCGCAACGATCAGATAGATGCCGGCGCGTGATCGCCAGAATGAGGGCGGGCGGGGGGCATGCTCCGATTGACTTTGATTAACATATGATGGATCAGGTTGATGGGTCACGTTGTGGCTTCCTTTCTAGATCTTTGCGCCGCGAAGGCGCAGCGAATTGAGCACCACCGATATCGACGAGGCGCTCATGGCGAAGGCGGCAAACATCGGGCTGATGAGGATGCCGAAGAACGGAAACAGCACCCCCGCCGCGACAGGCACGCCAGAGGCGTTGTAGATCAGTGCGAAGAACAGGTTCTGCCGGATATTACGCATGGTGGCCCGTGCGAGCCGCCGTGCGCGCAAGATACCGTCGAGGTTGCCCTTGACCAGCGTGATGCCCGCGCTTTCGATGGCCACATCGGCCCCGGTGCCCATGGCGATGCCGACATCGGCCTGGGCCAGGGCCGGCGCGTCGTTGACGCCATCGCCGGCCATCGCCACCTTGCGGCCCTGCTGCTGCAACTCCTTGATGATCCGCGCCTTGTCCTCGGGCAGCACGTCGGCCCGGATCTCGTCAATGCCGAGACGTGCGCCGATCGCCTTGGCAGTGCGCTCGTTGTCACCGGTGGCCATGATGACGCGGAACCCCAATTCATGCAGATCCTTGATGGCGGCGGGTGTGGTTTCCTTCACCGGGTCGGCGACCCCGACAAGACCGGCGATCTTGCCATCCAGCACCACGAACATCACTGTCTCGCCCTCGTCGCGACGGGCATTTGCCTTGGCGGTCAGGTCGCCCGCCTCAAGGCCAAGGTCCCGGATCATCGCCAGATTGCCCAATGCGACCGCCTTGCCGCCCACGACGCCCTTCACGCCCTTTCCGGTGACCGCCTCGAAGTCGTCTGCGTCCGCCATCTTCACATCGCGCTCTTCCGCGCCTCGCACGATGGCCTCGGCGAGGGGGTGTTCCGATCCGCGCTCCAGCGATGCGGCGAGACGCAGGACCTCGGCCTCGTCGTGACCGGGTTGCGGCAGGACGGCGACAAGCTGCGGCTTGCCCATCGTCAACGTGCCGGTCTTGTCGACGATCAGGGTATCGACCTTCTCGAACCGCTCCAGCGCCTCGGCGTTCTTGATCAGCACCCCGGCCTGGGCCCCCCGCCCCGTTGCCGTCATGATCGACATCGGTGTCGCCAGGCCAAGCGCACAGGGACAGGCGATGATCAGAACCGCCACCGCCGAAATCAATGCGTAGGAAAGCGCAGGCGCGGGCCCCCAGATCGCCCAGGCGATGAAGGACAGGACCGCGATACCGATGACGGCCGGAACGAAGTATCCCGCCACCTTGTCGGCGTATTTCTGGATCGGCGCGCGCGATCGCTGCGCGTTCGACACCATCTCGACGATCTGCGCAAGCATCGTGTCGGACCCGACACGCGTCGCCTCCATCACCAGGCTGCCAGTGCCGTTGATCGTCGCTCCAGTTACCGGGTCGCCTTCGGTCTTCTCGACGGGCACAGGTTCACCGGAGATCATGCTTTCGTCGATCGAGGACCGGCCGTCCAGAACCACGCCATCGACAGGCACCTTGTCACCGGGCCGTACGCGCAGCCGGTCGCCGACCTGTACGTCCTCCAGCGGGATCTCCTCCTCGGAGCCATCGTCCCGCATGACCCGCGCGGTCTTGGCCGCCATGTCGAGAAGCGCGCGGATCGCCTTGCCGGTTCCTTCACGTGCGCGCAATTCCATCACCTGACCGAGCAACACGAGCGTCACGATCACAGCCGCCGCCTCGAAGTAGACGCCGACATGGCCTTCGGAGTCTCGGAACCCATCAGGGAATATGTCCGGTGCGAGAACGGCAACGACGCTGAAGAGCCAGGCCGCGATTACCCCCATACCGATCAGGGAGAACATGTTGAGATTCATCGTACGGAACGAATTCCAGCCCCGAACCAGAAACGGCCAGCCGCACCAAAGAACTACCGGGGTCCCGAAAACCAACTCGATCCAGAGGGTTCCGCGCTCGCCGAAAATCTCGCGCACTCCCGGAAAGCCGAGATAGGGACCCATGGTGAGGATCAGAAGCGGAATGGTCAGTACCGTGCCAACCCAGAAACGCCGGGTGAAATCCACCAGTTCGGGGTTCGGGCCGTCGTCCATCGGGACCCCGGACTCAAGCTCCAACCCCATTCCGCAGATCGGGCAGGAGCCGTGCTCGACCTGGCGAACCTGCGGGTGCATCGGACAGGTGTAGACGGCGCCGTCATAGCCCTCCGGGACGGTATCGTATCTGACGTCCGCCGGGACGGCACCAGCGTTATGGTCATGACCGTGGTGATCATGCCCGGCATGGTTGTCGAGCTCCGCCTCGGGCACAAGATGCATCCCGCATTTCGGGCAATCGCCCGGACCGTTCTGCCGTACCTCAGGGTGCATCGGGCAGACGTAAATGTTGGATTCGGTTTCATGTGAAGCATGGCTTACTTGGTCGTTCATTCGGTTGTCCTCTCGGCGGGATTCAGGTCCAGCCTAATTGTTCCAGCAACTGGAAGGTCAAGGGCTGTCACGACCGAAAGGATCGCTTCGGACAATAGACCGGCAATTCCGATCGCATTCGTTGGATGGGGTATGGTGTCGGTGGTGATGATTCTTGCCGCACCAGCCGACAGAATGGCGTCCTGAGCGCCGTGCGCAAAGACCGCATGGATAGCCAGGCAGACAGGCGCGGCGGTTCCAGCCGCAAGCAATCTTTCGACGGCGCGTGCCATCGTGACGCCGGAAGATGCGATGTCGTCGAGGATCACTGGCGTGCCTTCGCGCAGCGCCGCGCTTTCCGGCACACTGACATCGACACTGCGGTCACCGGATCTCACCTTGCGCAAGACCTCATAGGGCCGTCCGGCCAGCCGGGCCACCTCGGCGACCCATTGCTGGCTTTCGCTGTCAGGGCCCAGAAGAACGGCGTCTGGCAGGTTCGTGCTGATCCAGGTCGCAAGCAGCGGGGCGGATACGGCGCGAATGGCAGGCATCGGGAAGACATCCTGCAGCCGGGCGATGCGGTGCAGATGCGGATCGACACTCACCAGCCAATCGAAGCTTTCCCCCAGGAATTGCGCAAAGAGCGGCGCGCTGACCGCCTGCCCGCGCTCGAAGCGGCGGTCCTGCCGCATGTAGCCAAGATAAGGCGCGATCAATCCGACGCGACGCGCGCCCATCTCGCGCGCCGTCGCCGCGGCGAAGCGCAAGGGCAGGGCTAGGCGATCGGGATCGCGCAAAGTCGCCAGAAATGCCACATCGGCCCCGTCCAGATCGCCGGGCAGCGAAATCAGGCTTTCGCCATCGGGGAAGTGGTGCCAGTCGAGAGTGAGCAGGTCCGCCCCAAGCGCGGGTGCCAGGTCTTCGGCAAGCGGCCTCATCTCGGGAAACGCGACAAGGATCATGACACTGCCTCGGACAGCGTGAGCACGCCGGTCTGGGACTCGGCATAGGCCAGGGCATAGGCCAGTTCGCCTGGTGTCTCGGCATGAAGCTCATAAAGCGGCTGGCCCTTGTCCACCCAATCCCCGATCCGCACCAGAAGGCGGATGCCTGCGCTCTTCTGACGCGGGGCACCGGCCAGTTTGGCGATGCGGGCAATCCGGCGGTTGTCCACGGTCGTCAGTTCGCCCCCATGCGGGGCAAGTATCTCGATGCGTTGCGCGGCGGTGCCGGGTTCGTGGAAACCGCCCTGTGCCGCGCAAATTGCCATGAACTTTGCCTCCGCTGCACCACTATCGAGAAGCGCCTGCGCGCGGTCCCGCCCCCGCCCAGCAACGGCGTGCGGTGCGAGGTCCAGAAGATGCCCGGCCAGATCCAGCGCCCGCGCACGCAGGTCGCCAGGTGCATCCGGCGCGCGCCGCAAAACCGCGAGCACGTCGTGCGCCTCCAGCGCCGGGCCCATGCCACGTCCCACCGGGGCCACGCCATCGCTGATATGTAGCGCCAGGTTCAGACCCAACGCCTTGCCCACCGAAGACAGCCGTATCCCGAGAGCCTCCGCCGCTCCGGCAGACCGCACCTTGGCCGTTGGTCCGACCGGCATGTCGATCAGAACATGGGTGGCACCGGCGGCCGCCTTTTTCGACAGTACGCTCGCTACGAGTTGACCGGTGGAGTCGAAATCGAGCGGGCGTTCGACACGGATGA
>NZ_JAXGFR010000004.1:0-363659 GCF_041008775.1 Pseudophaeobacter sp. C1-32P7
CTAACGATCATAACCAACAATCTCCGCGGGATGGAGCAGCCCGGTAGCTCGTCAGGCTCATAACCTGAAGGTCGCAGGTTCAAATCCTGCTCCCGCAACCAAAGATAACGCAAAACGCCGCCTCTTGTGAGGCGGCGTTTTTGTGTTCCGCCAATGAGTCACAGCCAGACCGAACAATGGCGCGCTGACAGCCTTCAATCGCGCTTTGATTTATCGGGAAATCGACCTGCAACAAAGGGCTACGCAAAGCCGCAAGCCCTTTGTTTCGATCAAATGCAACGTGCGGTCAGCTGGCCGCGGTGCCGTCCGCGTTCGCCTTTGGCAGGTCCCAGAACAGGCCGGTCATGCAGCGCAGCGCGTCGCGGCAGACGGGTTTCAGAACATGTTCGTTCGGGGCGTGCTGCGAACATCCGCGATAGGAATGCGGCACCCAGACCGTCGGCAGTTCAAGGATATCGGCAAAGCTGTCGTTCGGCAGGGATCCGGCAAGGTTCGGCAGGATATGCGGTTTCTTGCCTGCGGTTTCGGTCAGCGATCCGGCCACGAAGGTCACCCAGGGGTGATCGGGATCCAGGCGGGTTGCCTTGAAGAAACCACGGTCATGCGGGGTGACCTTGATGTATTCGAACCCGTGTTTGTCCAGATGGCGGCGCAGCGCGGGCAGGATGTCATCGGGATCAGTGCCCACCACATAGCGCAGCTGGCAGGTGGCGCGGGCAGTGGGCGCGATGGCATTGACCGGCGCTTCGGGCACGCCGCTGGTCATTGCCAGCACGGCAAAGGAGTTCCAGCCGAATACCCGCTCGGCAGGGGTCAGCGAGGTCTCGCCCCAGTCGGTGTCGATCGCAGGGCCGCTGTCGCCCTCGAGCGGCAGACCGTCCAGCGCGGCGCGCACGGTATCGGTCAGGCTGTCAGGGCGCCATTCCGGGATCTGGATCTGACCGCGGCGGTCGCAGATGGTGGTGAGCGCATGGGCCAGGATCATCGCGGGGTCCGCCAGCAGACCGCCCCAGTTGCCGGAGTGATGCGCACCCTCGCGCAGGTCGAGTTCAAGGTCGAAGCTGACACCGCCGCGCGAGCCCATGAACATGGTGGGGGTGTCGGGCTGCAGGCGCGGCCCGTCTGAGGCGATCAGAACGTCGGCCGTCAGGCGGTCCTTCTGCGCGGTGAAGAACTCCGGCAGACCGGCAGAACCGGTTTCCTCGGACATTTCAATCACGATCTTTACGTTGAAGCCAAGGCTGCCGCGTTCGGCCAGCACGGCCTCCAGGGCGGCAATATTGACCAGATGCTGGCCCTTGTTGTCGGCGGTGCCGCGGCCATAAAGCCGATCGCCTTCCTCGACCAGGGTGAAGGGGCCCAGCCCTTCGCGCCACTGTTCGGTCTGGGCGCGGATCACATCGCCATGGCCATAGGTCAGAACGGTGGTAAGGGCCGGATCCTCGATCCGTTCGCCGACCAGGAGCGGGCCACCGGCAGGATCGGGGTTCGGGAAGATCTCGCAGGTAAACCCGGAGGCGGTGAGACGGGGCTCGATCACCTCGACAAGGTAGCGCATCAGCTCAGGCGCGGCCTCGGGGTTCTGGCTTTCGGTCGGGTAAGTGACCCAATGGGCCAGGTCGGATTGAAAGGTGCCTTCGTCAAAATAACTGCTGACACGGGAAATTGCGCCCTCGCGGCTGGTAGATGCGGTCATTTCTGCTCCACAGGTTCGGTAATGGCATCGCCCCAGGGCGACATGATTTCGGTGCAGCCGCTGTTGCGGCCTTCCTTGCGCTGAACGCCGGCCGGGCAGGCGAAGGCATAGGGGAAGACGGCGCGGCGGGTCGTGACCGTATCGTGCTCGGCCTCAAGCGCGGCGATCACATCCGCGGGCAGGCTGTCGTCCGCGACCACGGTCTCCCCTCCTGACACATCGATCCGGGGCTGGTGGAAAGCCTCGCCCACGTCCATGCCAAAGTCCGCCACAAAGGACGACAGCTGCGCGACGGCCGAGACGATCTTGCGCCCGCCGGATGCGCCAAAGGCAAAACGGCTGCCGCTTTCTGTCTCGCCCAGAACCGGGCAGACGTTCATCAGGCAGCGTTTGCCGGGCGCCAGCGAGTTCGGTTTGCCTTGCTCGGGGTCGAACCACATGATGCCGTTGTTCATCAGAAGGCCAGTCTGAGGTGATACCACGCGGGACCCGAAAATCGACAGCAGTGTCTGGGTGTGGGACACCATGTTGCCGTTACGGTCCACCACCGAGAAATGCGTGGTGCAGCCGGGGGCATCCGGCGTTTCGCCATCATCGCCCATGCCTGACAGACGTTTGGCATAGGCGGCCTTCAGCGCAGCGGCATAGGCGGTATAGGCCTCTGCACCCGGTTGATCGCCGGGCGTCAAGGCGTCTTCGAGATGGGCAAAGGCATCGCGGAATGTCGGTCCGGCGGTCAGCCCCGGCATCACGTTGAAGCGTGCGTTGCGATAGGCAAAGGACAGCGGATCCAGCATCTCTGCATGATAGCTGGCAAGGTCTTCGACCGAGAGCGATCCGCCCTTGGCCTGTACGTCGGCGGCCATGGCGGCGGCGATGTCACCTTCGTAGAAATCCCGCGCTCCGGCCTCGGCCAGCTGTGACAGGGTATCGGCCATCTTGGACATGTCGAGGCGCTTGTCCGCGAGGCTGGTCCAGCCCGCGATAGTCGGCCATTGACCGTCCTCCAGGAACAGCGCCGCAGCGTCTGCGTCCTGCGCCAGCGCGCGGGTGGTGGAGGCGATGATCAGCGCCGCGTACCAGTCCACCGCAAGCCCCTCGCGGCCAAGCGCGATGGCCGGTTGCAGCAGGTCCTTCCACGGCAGCTTGCCGAACCGCGCGTGGGCCTTGCCCACACCATCGACGGTGCCCGGCACCGCAATGGCGGTGGCGCCTTGCACGTTGCGGTCTTCGACGACCTTTTCCCAGGGGAAGAGATCGCCGGCCTTGCCTTCGCCGGACAGCGGATAATCGGCGACGTTCAGCCCCTTGGGCGCGCGCATGCCGTAGTTGAGTGCATAGGCGCGCCCTTCGTCAGCGCGCCAGAGCATGGCGGCGCCGCCACCGGCCGGGCCGCTCATCCAGGGTTCGACCACCCCAATGGCAAAGGAGACGGCGACGGCGGCATCCACCGCGTCTCCGCCTGCGGCCAGCACATCGGCCCCGATCCGGGCGGCGCGGCTGTGCTGGGCTGCGACGACGCCGTATTCGGTTTCGATCACCGTCTTGCGGGTCACCTGCGTCGAGGAGAGATTGGATATCATGTGTGTCTTCCTTTCTGTCCGATCAGGCCGCAGAGGTCTGGGCGCTGTCAAAGAGGTGGCATTCGACGCGGCCATCTTCGGTCGCAACGGTCTGCGGCGCAACCTGGCTGCATTGGGGCATTGCCTTGGCGCAGCGCGGGTGGAAATGGCAGCCTGAAGGGGGCGCAATCGGGTTCGGGTAGGCCGCGCCCAGATGGGTGTCCGGCACGCCCTTGTTGGGATCCGGAGTCAGCACCGATTGCAGCAACGCATCGGAGTAGGGATGGCGGCTGCGGTCAAACAGGCCTTCAACGCTGGCTTCCTCGACGATCCGGCCGAGGTACATCACCGCCACCCGGTTCGCGAGGTGTTCCACCACCGCAAGGTTGTGACTGATGAACAGGTAGGTGAGGCCGAATTCGCGGCGCAAATCTGCCAGCAGGTTCAGGATCTGCGACTGCACAGACACATCCAGCGCCGAGGTCGGCTCGTCACAGATGACGATCTCGGGCTTCATGATCAGCGCCCGGGCAATCGCCACCCGCTGCCGCTGACCGCCCGACATCTGGCTGGGGTAGGTGTTCATCACCCGCGCGGGCAGGCCGACGATATCCAGGATCTCGCGCACCGCCTTTTCCTGGCTGGCGCTGTCACCGACATTATGCACCCGCAGCGGCAACGAGATGATGTCGTAGATGCTCTTGCGCGGGTTCAGCGAGGAATAGGGGTCCTGAAAGATCGGCTGGATGCGGCGGGCCAGTTCCGACCGGTTCTGGGCGCCAAGCTCCTTGCCATCCACCAGCACCTGACCTTCGGTGGGCTGTTCAAGGCCCAGCAGGATCTTGGCGAGGGTGGATTTGCCGCAACCGGATTCCCCGACGAGGCCCAGGACCTCGCCGCGGCCGATCTTCAGCGACACGTCATTGACCGCCTTCAGCGGCTTGGGGGAGGAAAACATGCCCTGTTTGACCGAATAGGTCTTGGACACGTTGCGCAGTTCCAACACGGGAGTATCGCTCATGCGGGCACCTCTTCGGAGTTCTGGGCGTGGCCATCGGCGTGGACACAGCGGAAGTTGTGATCGGAACTGGCGTGTTCGCGCAGCGGGATCGGTTCGCGGCAGGCCGCGACTGCGTGATCGCAGCGGGTGCGGAAGGGGCAGCCGGTCACATCCCCAACCAGCGAAGGTACGATGCCGGGGATGGTGCCGAGTTCAGCGCCACGCTCGGTCTTGCCGGGCACCGGGATGCAGCGCAACAGGCCACGGGTATAGGGGTGCGCCGGGGACTCGAAGACGGCGGTGGCGGGGCCAGTCTCGACCAGCTCGCCGGCATACATCACCGCAACCTTGTCGGCGACGCGGGCCACCACTCCCAGGTCATGGGTGATGAGGATCATCGCCATGCCCAGTTCTTTTTGCAGATCGACCAGAAGCCGCAGGATCTGCGCCTGAATGGTCACGTCGAGCGCGGTTGTCGGCTCGTCCGCGATGATCAGTTCCGGCTCACACATCAGCGCCATCGCGATCATCACCCGCTGCCGCAAGCCGCCCGAAAGCTGGTGCGGATATTGCGACAGGCGGCTTTCGGCGGCGGTGATGCCAACCTTTTCCAGGAGTTCCACCGCGCGGGCGCGGGCCTGATCCTTCGACACCGGTTTGTGCAGCAGCAGTGCCTCGGTGAGCTGGTCGCCGATGGTATAGGCCGGGTTGAGCGAGGTCATCGGCTCCTGAAAGATCATCGACATGCGAAGACCGCGCAGCTTGCGCATGCCGCGCTGGCTGGTCTTCATCAGGTCGATGCCAGCAAAGGACAGCTGATCCGCCTTGCGCGAGATCTTCTTGCCCAGAAGCCCCATGATCGCGAGCGAGGTCAGGGACTTGCCGGAGCCGCTTTCACCAACGATGCAGAGCGTTTCGCCCCGGTTGAGGTCGAAATCGATGCCGCGTACGGCGTGCAGGGTGCCGCCGCCGACGGGAATATCCAGCGTCAGGTTGCGGACAGAGAGTATCGGTGTGTCAGTCATGCCTGCCTCCCTCAGTTGCGGTTTTCAGGTGCGGTGACGTCGCGCAGACCATCACCCAGCAGGTTGATCGCCAGAACCAGCGCAAAGAGCACAAAGCCGGGGATCAGAACCAGCCAGGGTTCGAACAGCATCATCTGCTTGCCCTCGGAGACCATCAGGCCCCAGGAGGGCGTCGGCGGTTGCACGCCAAGACCCAGGAAGGACAGCGCCGCTTCGAGCAGGACGGCGTGGGCCATCTCAAGCGTCACGACAACGATCAGGTTGTTGACGATATTGGGCATGATTTCCGACATCACGATGCGGGTGTTGGAACAGCCGATGGCGCGGGCGGCGGCGACATATTCGCGGCCGCGCACCTGCAGGGTCGAGGAGCGCATCACCACGGCGAAGCGATCCCAGAGCAAAAGACCCAGAACGAGGATCACCACGGTGAGCGAGCCGCCGAAGATCGCGACGACGGCCAGTGCGACCAGCACCACGGGCATCGCCAGACGCACGTTGATGAGGAAGGTCACCACCGCATCGACGCGGCCACCGAAATAGCCTGCGGCCACGCCCATGGCGGTGCCGATGAGGCCCGAGATCAGCGCCGCCACGACGCCGATCATCAGCGACACGCGGGCGCCATAGATCAGGCGCGAAAGGTAGTCCCGGCCAAGGTGGTCGGTGCCCAGCGGATGTTCCCATGTGCCGCCAAGGAAGACCGGCGGTTCCATCCGTGCGAGCAGGCTTTGGGCATAGGGATCATGCGGCGCGATATAGGGGGCAAACAGCGCGACGATGACGAGCAGTGCGAGCACCACGCCACCGATCAACAGGCCCTGATGGCCGAAGATACGCTTGCGCAGCAGCTGGCCTGGGGTCGGGCCGATAATGTCCTGAAGAAGAGGATCAGCAGTCTGGGTCATGTCATCCGGCCCTCATGCGGGGGTCCAGCCAGGCGTTCAACACGTCGGCAAGGAAGGTGAAAACGATATAGAACATCGAGAATACAAGGATCAGTGCCTGCACGGTCGGCAGGTCGTTGCGGCTGATGGATTCCCAGGCGAGGTAACCTGCGCCATGCAGCGCGAAGATGGATTCAACCACGATCGAGCCGCCCAGCATAAAGCCCATCTGCACGGCCGCCAGCGACACCACCGGGATAATCGCGTTGCGCAGCGCGTGTTTGAACATCACTAGCCCCTCTGGCGCGCCTTTGGCGCGGGCGGTGCGGATGTAGTCCGAGGACAGCACTTCGAGCATCCCTGCACGGGTCAGGCGCATGATCGCGGGCATCGCGTAGTAGCCAAGCACGATGGTCGGCATTACGAAATGCAGCGGCGTTGCCGTGCCCGAGGGCGGCAGCCAGCCAAGCTGAATCGAGAAGACCACGATGAGGATCAGGCCGAACCAGAAGCTGGGCATCGCCTGACCGGCAACGGACAGGAACAGGGCCAGCCGGTCGATCAGCGAGTTCGGCTTGATCGCGGCAGCCACGCCAAGCGGAACAGCGGTCAGCAGGGCAAAGGAAATGCCGCAGACACCCAGGGTCATGGTGATGGACAGGCGGTCCATGATCAGGCTCGCCACCGGCAGCTTGAAATAGTAGCTTTCGCCGAAATCGCCACGCAGGGCACTGACCAGCCAGTCCCAGTATTGAACCAGCATCGGGCGATCAAACCCGTAGATGCGGCGGATGGCTTCGACATCCTGATCGCTGGCATGTTCACCCGCGATCGCCGTGGCGGGATCACCGGACAAAAACAGCAGGCTAAAGGAAATCAACGAGACCGTAAGGGCGACCAATATGGCCAGCCCGGCCCGCTTCAGTATGAAACGCAGCAAGGGGAACCTCATTTGCTGGGCAGGATAAGGGAGAACCACCCGGGCAGGGCGGGGAGCAGAGACGGCGGGGCCGGGGCCCCGCCGCAGGGATCAGCTTACTTCCATTCCATGTCGGTGAAGCGCAGAACTTCATCGGCAGTGGGGGTGTAGGCCACATCCTGGGAGAAGACGTAGTTGGTGTTGTAGGAGAACATCGGCACCCAATAGGCCTGATCCGCGATCTTTTTCAGTGCCTTGGAGTAGTTTTCCTTGCGCACTTCGGGATCGGTGGCGCTGTCAGCGGTATCGAGCCAGCCGGCCACTTCTTCGTCGCGGGCATCGTCAAGCGAGCCGAGCTTAAAGAACTGGCTGGTGATCGCCGAGGTGTCGTTGATCGAGTAGGAGCCCCAGGTCTGGAAGGAGACCGGCGTGCCGCTCTTCATGCGCAGTTCGCGCAGGGCAGAGTACTGCAGCATCTTGAAATCGGTGTCGATGCCGACAGCGTTCAGGAAGCTGGAGATCGCTTCGGCGTAGTCGCGGTTGCGGTAGGCGTAGAACTCGGTCTTGAACCCATCGGGGTATCCCGCTTCGGCCAGCAGGGCCTTGGCTTTTTCGACGTCGTATTCATAGGAGACCACATCCTGATCGCAGCCGAACTGGCTGGGGAAGCAGGCGGTGGAAATCACTTGGCTCTTACCTTTGAGCAGCGCCGAAACCAATGCCTCGCGGTCGATGGCATGGGCCACCGCGCGGCGCACGCGTACGTCGGTGAAGGGGTTGTCCTCACCGGTGCGACCGGCGGCATCCAGCGTCAGATAACCGATGCGCATGGTGCTTTCGTTGGCAACAGTGAACTTGCCCATCTGCTCCAGCTTTTCCGCCAGATCAGACGGCACCTGCCAGATCAGATCCAGCGAGCCGTTGAACAGTTCCGCCATCTGCGTGTTCACATCGGGGATGGTGCGGATGTCGACGGTGCCGACTTCGGGCTGGCCTTTGGGGCTGTCGTGGTAGCCTTCGTATTTCTCCAGCACGAAATGCTTGCCCGGGTCGACCGAAACCACCTTGTAGGGACCGGTGCCGACGGGCTCTAGGCCCATGCCCGAGGGGCCGGCTTCGGCGTAATATTCATTCGGATACATCGAGACCGGACCGGAGAGGAATTCGATCGCGGCAGGGAAGGGGGCCTTCAGGTTGATGCGCACGGTGTACTGGTCGACCTTCTCGGCCGATTTCATCCAGTTGACGTTGCGCTGGGTCTTCACGCCGTTCTGTTCTTCGGCAACGAAGTTCACGGTGTAGACCACATCGTCCGCATCAAAGGGTTCGCCGTTGTGGAAGGTCACGCCTTCACGCAGTTTCAGCTCCAGCGTCAGATCGTCGATCCACTCCCACGAGGTTGCAAGGTTACCCTTGTATTCGTTGGTGATGGGATCGCGGTAGATCAGACCGTCCCAGACCGCGCGCTGCAGCACAACGCCTTCACGGGAGGAGTTGAAGTAGCTGTCGACGTTCTCGAGCTCTTTGGTGAAGGCCACATTCAGCACGTCTTCGGACTTGTCTGCATGCGCAGCTGAGGCGCTGAGCGCAAGAACGGTCGCGGGGATCAGAAAGCGTTTCATGTTTACTCCATGTTGACCTGAAGGGCTGCCATAGGGTGCAACAGTACTCAGGGTTTGACATTGATATTATTATATGATACTCACTATCACAATAATGTCATAAGAGGGCAGGCTGTCCCATGTCGTCAAGTCGAAAAATGTCCGGTGACGCCGGTGGCGATAACAGTGCTACCCCCCGGAAGCAGGACACGCTTTATGTGTCTTCTCTGGCCAAGGGTCTGAAACTACTTAAAATATTCGGCCGCAACCATACTGAGTTGTCGCTGACCGAACTGGTCAAGCTCAGCGGAATGGACAAAAGCGCGGTGCAGAGGCTGGCCAATACCCTGGCGGTCGAAGGCTTTCTCAACCGGGATCCGGTGACCAAGAGATTCCGTCCGACCCATGCCTGGCTCGGGCTGGCCTATGCCTATTACTGGTCCGATCACCTTGTGGCGCTGGCGATGCCAAAGCTGATCGAACTGTCACAGCGGCTGGGCGAGACGGTGAATCTGGCTGAAATCTCCGGCACCAATATAGTCTATGTCACCCGGCTGCCCTGCCAGCGGACCAACTTCGAAGCGATGCTGGTCGGGCGCAGCCTGCCGGCGCTGTCCACTTCGCCCGGACAGGCGATTCTCTCCACCTGGGCGCCTGAGGATGTTGCGGAAGCATTGGAAAACTGGCCGCTGCGGCAGATGACCGCCCGCACCACCATGGACCGCGAAGAACTGGGGCGGCAGATCACCCGAACCGCAGAGCGCGGCTTCAGTCTGACAGAGGATCAGATGATTCTGAACGAGATCGGGATTTCAGCACCGATCCGTGGCCCCAACGGCATTGCCCGCGCGTCGGTGCAATGTTCTGTCTCTGCCTTCCACTGGACGATTGAGCGGGTCGAGCGCGAGTTGGTGCCTTATCTGCTGGATGTCGCAAACTCGATTACACCACCACACAGGTAACAACCGCGCCCGTTTTGGCCGTGGTCAAAGCCCCTACAGGCTGGCCATGATATCGCGTGCGGCTTCCATCGCCACCGGCGCGGCCTGACGTTCGAATTCGTCCTGCGACCATTCAGAGAGCGAGCCTGCAACGTGGATGGCGCCGATGGGGCGCCCGTCGCGTGAAATGCCGACGCCGATGGCGACTTCGCCGCGCAGGTATTCATCGACGATCACCGCATAGCCATTGGTACGTGCAATCCGGACCTGCTCCAGAATTTCCTCGGGATCGGTGCGGGTTGCGGCGGTGTATTCTATCAATTCGGACCTGCCCAGAACCTCCCGGACCTCATCATCGGTCATCAGCGACAGCGCCGCGCGCCCACCCGCCGTGGCAAAGGCCGGAACGCTGTGGCCGACAAGAGTGGCGTAAAACGTCTCGCGTTTGCTTTGGATGCGGAAGGCGTAAATCATCCGGGTGTCGTCAAACAGGCTGAGGTCGATGCGTTCCCGCAGGGAGCGGCGCAGCTCCAGCAGGACCGGCGTTGCCTTTTGCACCAGCGGGTCGAGCCGCAGCACATCCAGCGTGTGATCCAGAAGGCGCAGGCCGGGCAGATAGCCGCGATCATCCGAACTGCGCTGGACATAGTCCAGTTTTGCCAGCGTGTGGACGATGCGTTGGGTGGCGGAGCGATCCAGCCCCGACAGCTTGGCGATTTCACTGAGGCTAAGCGCCTTGTTGACCCCGTGAAAGGCCGCAAGGACCTGCATGGCCCGCGCCGCAGAACGCACAAAAAGCGCATCGCCCTCTTCTGCTTCGAATTTCAGCTCTTTGCCCGGGGTTGTTCTGACATTGGGTCGCATGAGTCCGCCTGAGTGTTGACGAATCCGAAATTGGATGCCTACGATTGATTCATGATACAACTGTATCACTATATAATACACTTAGCAAGGTTGCCGTTGCGGCAACCTTGTTCTTTACGGAGTGATGACTGATGCGGGTCGCCCTGGCCGGATTTCTTCACGAGACGAACACCTTCGCGCCCAACCCCGCGGATCTGCAGGCCTTTCAGCAGGGCGGCGGTTATATCCCGCTGACCGAAGGCGTGGCGCTGCTGGAGGCGGGCAAGGGTGTGAATCTGGGCATCAGCGGTGCCCTGACCGTCGCGGCAGAGCGCGGCTGGCAGGTGGAGCCGGTTCTATGGGCGGGGGCAATCCCGTCGGCGCATGTGACCGAAGAGGCCTTTGAAAGCATCGCCAAACGCATCGTAGAAGGCATCCGGGCGGTCGGACCGCTGGATGGTGTCTTCCTTGATCTGCACGGCGCCATGGTCACGACCCATCTGGATGATGGCGAGGGTGAGCTTGCCACTCGTGTGCGGGCGGTCGTTGGACCGGATGTGCCGATTGCCGTCGCGCTGGACCTGCATGGCAATATCTCGCGGCGGTTGGTGGAAATGGTCGATGTGCTGACCGGTTTTCGCACCTATCCGCATGTGGATATGGCCGAGACTGGCGCCCGCGCGGCGCGGCTGCTGGATGATATTCTGCGCAGCGGAACCCTCCCGGCCAAGGCCTATCGCAGCCTGCCCTATATGGTGCCGATCTCGTTCCAGAGCACGACGATGGAGCCGGGGGCATCGCTTTACCGCTCGGTTGCGCAGATGGATGATGCAGGTACGGCGGCCTCCCTGTTCATGGGGTTCCCGGCGGCGGATATTCCTGACTGTGGCCCCTGCGCCATCGCATTTGCTCCGACACAAAATGCGGCAGACGCTGCGGTCGACCAGATCGCGGCGGCCTATGGGGAGGCCGAAAGCGCCTTTGACAGCCGGACCTATACGGCAGCCGAAGGCGTGGCCGAGGCGCAGCGGCTTCTGGATGCAGGCGTCAAGGGCCCAATCGTGCTGGCCGATACGCAGGACAACCCCGGTGCTGGCGGCGCTGCCACCACAACAGGCATGCTGCGTGCGCTGGTCGAAGCGGAGGCACAGAATGCGGCCCTTGGCTTGATCGTGGATCCGGAATCTGTTTCGCGCGCCTTTGCTGCCGGTGAGGGAGCCAGCGTGACGCTGTCCCTTGGCGGGCACCCGGATTTCCCCGAGGACGTGCCGTTTGAAGCCGAAGCGGTGGTGGAGCGGCTGGTCACGGACAAGCTGCAGGCGACCGGTCCTTATTATGGGGGCACCTGGCTCGATCTCAGCCCCGCAGCCTGCCTTCGGATCGGCGACGTACGGGTGGTGGTCACCAGCCAGATTGCCCAGCTCGCCGACCGCGAGATGTTCCGCTTTGTCGGCATCACGCCTGAGGACCAATCCATTCTCGTTCTCAAGAGCTCAACCCATTTCCGGGCGGATTTCGATCCGATCGCCGGGAAAACCTTGGTCTGTCTGGCGCCGGGGCCGATGGCCTTCAGCCCGGCAGACCTGCCGTTCACGCGGCTGCGCACAGGCCTGCGCCTGTCCCCCAACGGACCCGTCTTCGGGTCCTGAACTCATACGGCGCCCTGCGCTCTGGTTTCGGCGGGTGTTTCGCCGGAGCCCAAAACCAAAAACAACAGAACCGTTCCTCCTCACAACAACAGGGAAAACAAGAATGAAAACACTTCGTCCCCTTTCCGCCCTGCGCGGCAGCATGGCTGCAACGCTGATGGCGGGTGCCACCATGCTGACACCGCTTGCGGCCCAGGCCGAAGAAGAAAAGGTGATCACGGCAGTGATGCACTCGGGCCTCCGTGTTCTGGACCCGGTGATTACTACTGCGCATATCACCCGCAACCACGGCTATATGGTCTATGACGTCCTGACCGCCGTTGATGAAAACTTCCAGCCGCAGCCCCAGATGGCCGAATTTGCGGTCTCTGACGACGGGCTGACCTATACATTCACCCTGCGCGACGGGCTGAAGTTCCACGATGGCGCGCCGGTCACCGGTGAAGACGTGGTTGCCTCGCTGACCCGCTGGGGCAAGCGTGACAGTGGCGGTCAGATGATTTTTGACGTCACTGCAAGCCTTGAGGCGACCGACGACAAGACCGTCGTTTGGACCCTGTCCGAACCTTTCCCGCCGCTGATGAACGTGATCTCCAAACAGTCGGCGGTTCCGCCATTCATCATGCCCAAGCGGGTGGCAGAGACCTCGGCGGATGAGACCATCACCGAATATGTCGGCTCCGGTCCCTTCGTGTTTGAAACCGATGAATACGAACCCGGCGTTTCGGTCACCTACAGCAAGTTTGATGGTTACGTGCCGCGCAGCGAAGAAGCGAGCTGGATGGCTGGCGGCAAGGTCGTGAACGTCGACAAGGTGGTCTGGACCACCATGCCGGACTCGCTGACCGCCATCAACGCGCTGGCTGCCGGTGAAATCGACTACCTTGAACAGGTTCAGGTCGACCTGCTGCCGATCCTGCAAACCGCACCGGATGTCACTGTCGAAACCCGCGATCCGCTGGGCTACGTAACCATTGGCCGCCCGAACTTCCTGCACGCGCCTTTTGACAATCCGAAGGTCCGTCAGGCCGCATTGGAAGCGCTGAGCCAGGAAAATGTGCTGGCGACCATGATGGGCGATCCGTCCTACTATAAGGTCTGCGGTGCGATCTTTGGCTGTGACACGCCGCTGGGCGACGAGGCCGGTGCCGAAGCGATCACTTCCGGCGCACATCCGGACAAGGCGAAGGCCCTGCTGGAAGAAGCCGGTTATGATGGCACGCCCATCGTTCTGATGGCGCCGACCGACGTGGTCAGCCTGTCGAACCAGCCGGTGGTTGCGGCGCAGGCCCTGCGCGAAGCGGGCTTCAACGTCGACATGCAGCCGATGGACTGGCAGACCGTTGTGAACCGTCGTGCCCAGCAGCTGCCCCCGGCAGAAGGTGGCTGGAACATCTTCTTCACCAACTGGATGGTGCCTGAAATCTCGGACCCGCTGATCAACGTGATGGTCAACGGCCGTGGCGACGATGCCTGGTTCGGCTGGCCTTCGGATGAGAAGATCGAAGCCCTGCGCTCCGACTTTGTCGCGGCGGCCTCCGATGCGGAACGCAAAGAGGTTGCGGTGAAGATCCAGGAACACGTGATGGACAACGTGAACTACATCCACCTTGGCGAATACACCATGCCGCAGGCACGCCAGAACGCGATCCAGAACATGATCCCCTCGCCGGTTCCGGTGTTCTGGAACGTGACCAAGGAAGACTAATACCTCCCCCGACTTCCGGGGCGCGCGGAACTCTCCCGCGCCCCGGCTTTTCCACACTAATTCAAAAGGTAGCTGTCTATGCTCAGCTATATCCTGAAGCGCGTCCTGGCGACCGTTCCAGTCATGATCATCGTGGCCGTCTTCGTCTTTCTTTTGCTCCGGCTGACACCGGGCGATCCGGCAGCCATTCTTGCAGGCGACGCCGCCACTCCGGCACAGCTTGAACGGATCCGCGACAATCTTGGCCTCAATGACCCGCTGCATGTGCAGTTCTTCACCTGGACCGGGCAGATGCTGCAGGGCGATCTCGGGACCTCCCTGATTTCCAACACCTCGGTGGCTGACATGATCGGGGACCGCCTGGGGCCGACCATCAATATCGCCCTGATGACCATCATCATCTCGGTCCTGTTGGCCGTGCCGATGGGGGTGATCGCCGCCTGGCGCCACCGGACCTGGGCCGATTTTGCGGTGATGTCCTTCTCTGTCCTCGGCTTTTCGGTGCCGGTCTTCGTGATCGGTTATGTGTTGATCCAGATCTTTGCCATCGAACTGCGCTGGGTACCTGTACAGGGCTATGCCTCCCCGACTGACGGGCTGGGCGATTTCTTCATCCGCGCCATCCTGCCCTCGCTGACACTGGCGACGATCTATGTGGCGCTGATCGCGCGCATGACCCGCGCCTCCATGCTTGAGGTGCTGGGAGAGGATTACATCCGCACCGCCCGCGCCAAGGGCGTGCGCGAGAACACCGTGCTGTTCCGCCATGCGCTGCGCAATGCGGCGGTTCCGATCCTCACCATCATCGGTACCGGTTTTGCGCTGCTGATTTCCGGCGTGGTGGTCACCGAAAGCGTGTTCAACATCCCCGGGATCGGGCGTCTGACTGTCGATGCCATCCTCGCGCGTGACTACCCGGTGATCCAGGCGATGATCCTGCTGACGGCGGGCATCTACGTGCTGGTGAACCTTCTGGTGGACATCTCCTATTCCTTCTTTGACCCGAGGATCCGTTACTGACATGACCGATCATTCTTCCTCCAGTCAGAGCGCCTTTCAGCCGCTAATCCGCCTGTTGTCGCTGCCTGCGGGCGCTCGCCTTGGGCTGGGGCCGATGCTGGCCGCGCTGATGCTGACGCTCATCGTGCTGGCCGCGCTTTTGGCGCCGCTTTATGTGCCCTATGATCCGCTTTCGATGGATGCATTGGCGCGTCTGAAACCGCCGTCAGAGGCACATATACTGGGCACCGACCAATACGGCCGCGACATCTTCAGCCGGGTGATGACCGGCGGCCGCGTGTCTCTGCTGATCGGCGTGGGCGCTGCCGTGGTCAGCGTCGCCATCGGCCTTGCCATCGGTCTGGTCGCGGGGTTCTTCCGCGCTGCCGACGGGGTCATCATGCGGATCATGGACAGCTTGATGGCGATCCCGGCGATCCTGCTGGCGATTGCGCTGGTTGCCCTCAACGGGCCAAGCCTGCATTCCGTCATCCTCGCTATCACCATCCCCGAGGTGCCCCGCGTGGTGCGGCTGGTGCGCTCGGTCGTGCTGAGCGCGCGCGAGGAACCCTATGTGGAGGCGGCCATCGCGCTGGGGTCTTCGATGCCGAAGATCCTGATCCAGCACCTGATGCCGAACACATTGGCGCCGCTGATCGTGCAGGGCACCTATATCTGCGCCTCCGCGATCCTGATCGAAGCGATCCTCAGCTTCCTGGGCGCTGGCGTTTCCACCGAGATCCCGACCTGGGGCAATATCATGGCCGAGGGGCGGACCTTCTTCCAGATCAAGCCGGGTTTGATCTTCTGGCCCGGGGTGATGCTGTCGCTCTGCATTCTGTCGATCAACCTTCTGGGCGATACCGCGCGTGACCTTCTGGATCCGCGTCTGAAGAAACGGGAGGCATAAGATGCAGTTCAAATCCAAGGACTTCTCGCAGGCGGAACAGGTTCTGACCATTCGCGGCCTGACCGTCGGCCTCAGCGGGACCAGCATGACCGATCCGGTGCTGCGCGGCATCGATATCGACATTCGCGCCGGTGAAACCCTGTGCCTGGTGGGTGAAAGCGGCTCGGGCAAATCGGTGACGTCGCTGGCGACCATGGGGCTGTTGCCCAAGGGCGCGCTTGAGATCACTGGCGGGCGCATCGATCTCAAGGAGGTGGAGATCACTGCCGCCAGCGCGTCGCAGATGCGCGAGCTGCGCGCCAAACGCGTGGCGATGATCTTTCAGGAGCCGATGACGGCGCTGAACCCGGTGCTGCGGGTCGGTGAACAGATTGAAGAGGTGCTGAACATGCACACCGATCTGTCGGCAGCTGAGGCGAAGGCGCGCACGCTCGACATCATGGAGCAGGTGCATCTGCCGGATGTGCAACGCATCTATTCCGCCTTTCCGCATCAGCTTTCGGGCGGGCAGCGGCAGCGGATCATGATCGCCATGGCACTGGTGCTGGACCCGGATCTGCTGATCGCGGATGAGCCGACAACGGCTCTGGATGTCACCACCCAGCAGCAGATCCTAAAGCTGATCGCCGAGATGCAGGAGCGCCACGGCACCGCTGTTCTGTTCATCACCCACGACATGGGCGTTGTGGCCGAGATCGCTGATACCGTTTGCGTCATGCAGCAGGGCCAGATCGTGGAACGCGCGCCGATTGCCGAGCTGCTGACCGCGCCGCAGGAGGACTATACCCGCAAGCTGTTGCAGGCGGTTCCGAACCTGGCGCCCCGCGCCCCGCGTGCGCCCACGGGCGCCGAGCCGGTGCTGAAAGTCGGCGGGCTGGAAAAGGTCTATGGCGGCGGCGGTGTCTTCCGCAAGAATGACGAGGTACATGCCGCGCAGGATGTGAATTTCGACATTGCGCCGGGACAGACCCTTGGCATCGTTGGCGAAAGCGGTTCTGGCAAATCCACCGTTGCGCGCTGCATCATGCGGCTGATCGACCCGACAGACGGTTCGGTCGCGGTTGCGGGTACCGAGGTCGCGCGCCTAAGCCGCCGCCAGTTGCAACCCCATCGCAAGCATTTCCAGATCGTGTTTCAGGATCCCTATCGCTCGCTGAATCCGCGCTGGACCGTGGCGCGCTCGCTGTGTGAGGGGCCGATCAACTTTGGCACCTCGAAAGACGAAGCCATGGATCATGCCGGTGATCTGATGGAGCTGGTGGACCTGCCGCGCAACGCGCTTGACCGCTATCCGCATCAGTTCTCTGGCGGGCAGCGTCAGCGGATTGCCATCGCCCGCGCCGTGGCCATGCGACCGAACCTTCTGGTCGCCGACGAAGCGGTTTCCGCATTGGACGTCAGCGTACAGGCGCAGGTGCTGGAGCTTTTGGACGACGTGCAGGCGCGTTTTGGTATAGGCATGTTGTTTATCACCCACGATTTGCGCGTGGCTGCCCAGATCTGCGACGATGTCATCGTCATGCAGCGTGGCCGCGTGGTGGAACAGGGCCGCGCCGCCGATGTGCTGGCGAACCCGGCCCATGAATATACCCAGAGCCTGATCGAGGCCGCCCCTGGCCGCCATTGGGACTTTGCCAACTTTCGCGCCCTTCCCGGCGCGTCACAGATAGCAGGAGACTATGCATGAGCGTTCTTCCCAAGATTGAGGATTTCGCCGCCGAGCTGACCGCGATCCGTCAGGATCTGCACGCCCATCCCGAGCTGGGATTTGAAGAAACGCGCACCTCTGGCATCGTGGCAGAGCAGCTGCGCGCCTATGGCGTTGACGAGGTTCACGAAGGTCTGGGCGGTACCGGCGTTGTCGCGATCATCAAGGGGCAGGGGGGCGGCAACCGTCGCATCGGCCTGCGCGCCGATATGGATGCGCTGCCCATCGTCGAGGCATCCGGCGTTTCTTTTGCCTCGACCAACCCGGGCAAGATGCATGCCTGTGGCCACGATGGCCATACCACCATGCTGCTGGGGGCTGCGCGCTACCTGGCTGAAACCCGCGATTTCGACGGTACCGCCGTTCTGATCTTCCAGCCCGCCGAAGAAGGTCTTGGCGGCGCCCGCCGGATGATTGAGGAAGGCCTGTTCGAACAATTCCCGGTCGATGAGATCTACGGCATGCACAACAGTCCCAATGGCGAGCCGGGGCGTGTGGAGATCACCCCCGGACCAGCGATGGCCGGGGCCAGTTTCTTTGACATCACCGTGTCCGGCACCGGCAGCCATGCCGCCATGCCACACCAGTCGAGGGACCCGATCGTGATTGCCACCGCGCTGGTGCAGCAGCTGCAAAGCGTCGTCAGCCGCAACACGCCGCCCACCAAACCGCTGGTTCTGTCGGTGACCAAGTTCAATTCCGGCTCTGCCTATAACGTAGTTCCGGACAGCGCCAGCATCGCCGGCACCATCCGCTATTTCCACGCCGATGTGATCGAAATGGCCGAGGCCCGCATGAAGGAACTCTGCGCCGGTATAGCCGCGGCCTATGGGGTGGAGATCGAGGTGTCCCTGCGCAATGTCTTTGACGTGCTGCAGAACGACCCGGAGCTGTCTCAGGCCTATATCGAAGCTGCCGCAGACATCGTCGGCCCTGATATGGCGGTGATCACCGAAGATCAGGCGACTGGATCGGAAGACTTCGCCGATATGCTGCAGGTGGTGCCGGGCGCCTACTGCCGCGTGGGTCACGCGGGCACCGTGCCGCTGCACAACCCCGCCTTTGTGCTGGATGATGCGATCCTGCCTGTCGGCGCTTCGGTCTATGCGCGGATCATCGAAACCCGTCTGAAAAGGAACTGAGCATGACGAAAGATCCCTTGGATCTGCCCTTTGACGCGGATGAGATGCTCGAAGGGCTGCGGCTCTGGGTGGAAACAGAAAGCCCCACCTTTGACGCCGCGGCTGTGAACCGCATGATGGATGTTGCGCAGCACGATCTGGCGGCGCTGGGCGCACGGGTCGAGCGTATTCCGGGCCGTATGGGGCTGGGCGATAGTGTGCGCGCGACCATGCCGCATCCCCGCGCGGGCGAAGGTGGCATTCTGGTGCTAGGTCACCTTGATACTGTGCACCCGGTCGGTACGCTGGAAAAGCTGCCGTTCCGGCGCGAGGGCAACCTTTGCTATGGTCCCGGGATCATGGACATGAAGGGCGGCAACTACGTCTACCTTGAGGCCATGCGCCAGATCCTGGCAGCCGGGATCGAAACACCGCTGCCAGTGACTTTCCTTTTCACCCCGGATGAGGAAATCGGCACCCCAATGGCCCGCCGCCTGATCGAGATGGAAGCCGCGCGCCACCAGTATATTCTGGTACCGGAACCAGCCCGGCCCGATGGTGGCGCGGTGATCGGCCGCTACGCGATTGCGCGTTTCAACCTGCAGACCAGAGGGCGGCCAAGCCACGCAGGCTGGGCTTTGTCCGAAGGACGCTCTGCCATTGCCGAGATGGCCCGCAACGTGGCGGTGATCGAAGGCATGACCAACGAGGACTGCACCTTCTCTGTCGGGGTGTTCAACGCCGGGAAATGGGTCAACTGCGTGTCCTCTGTCTGTGATGCCGAGGTGCTGACCATGGCCAAAACGCAGGAACTGCTGGATGATGGCGTCGCAGAGATGATGGCGCTGAATTCGACCGAGGGCGATGTCATCATGGAGGTGCGTCGCGGCGTCACCCGCCCGGTCTGGGAGCCGGATCAGCCCGGCACAATGGCGATGCTGGAAGTGGCGCGCGACATCGCGGGTGACGTCGGGTTCGAGCTGCCCGCAGGCTCTGCCGGGGGCGGATCGGACGGCAATTTCACCGGCTTCATGGGGCTTCCGACCCTCGATTCCATTGGGGTGCGCGGCAAAGGTTTGCATACCCTGAACGAGCACATCGAGATCGACAGCCTCGTCGAACGTGCCCGACTGGCCGCAGGGCTGTACTGCCGTCTGGGCGCCTGATCCGGTCGCGCTGGGCTGCCGAATATTCCGGTTGCAAGATGTGATCCCCCGGCTTTGGAAAGAGTCGGGGGATTTTTAGTAAGACCCTGCAATACATGTATAAAAAATACTTGATTTTGCACACAGATTACTTGAGGCTTGAAATTTCAAGCATAAAGTAAACGCCAGATGGTCCGCCATCGCCAGGCCGCCCAAACAACAACCGGACGTTCAAAAAGTCCACGGGCGCGCCTGATTTCAGTCAGGGAGACACACATGACTTTCCGTTCATCTGCCGCCACCATTGCGCTTGTCGCGGCCACCGCTCTGGGAACATCTGCCGCGCAGGCGGAGGAGGTGTCGCTGCGGGCTGTCACCGCATTTGCTACCGGCACCACCTTCTCGCGCGATTTTGAAGCCTTCGTCGACTGGGTGAACGAGAACGGCAAGGGCGTGGTCCAGATCGAGCTTCTGGGTGGCCCCGAAGCCGTGCCGCCGTTCGAACTGGGCAACGCGGTGCAGGCTGGCATCGTCGATATTGCCAACAACACCACCGCCTACTACCCGAACCTCGTGCCCACTGGCGATGCGCTGCATCTGGCCCAGAACACCATTCAGGAGCAGCGCGAAAACGGCTGTTATGAACTGGTCGACAGCATCCACCAGGACCAGATGAACGTGAAATATCTCGCCCGCGTCGGCGATCACATGAACTATCACCTCTATCTGACCAAACCGCTGGAAGGCCCCGACCTGACCGGTCTGACGCTGCGCACCACGCCGGTTTACCGCGCCATGTTCGAGAAACTGGGCGCCACACTGGTCCGCACCGCCCCGGGCGAGGTCTATACCGCACTGGAGCGCGGTGCGATCGACGGATACGGCTGGCCCAGCCAGGGGGTTCTGGATCTTGGCTGGCACGAACAGACAGCTTATCGCGTCGATCCGGGGTTCTATCAGGTCGATGTCAACTTCCTCGTCAATCTCGACGCTTGGAACGGTCTGGATGACGAACAGCGCGCGCTGCTGGAAAAGGGCGCGGCCTGGATCGAAGAGCAGAACGCCATGAACGTCGAACGCAACGCGGCCGAGGCAAAGGCACAGGCTGATGCCGGTATCGAGACGCTGACCTTTGAAGGCGAGGCCGCCGCGACCTGGAACACCACCGCTCAGGAAGAGGGCTGGGGCGAGGTCATGAAGATCGACGCCGACCTTGGCGCAAAGCTGCAGGCCTGCCTGCTGAAGTAACACGAGAGGGGCGGCTCTGGTCGGGGCTGCCCCTCTTCAGAGCCGCCCCCAATCGGAGCCGCCATGACACTCTTCGACAAACCCTTCTCAGCGCTGTTGCGCGCTCTGGCTGTGCTGAGCGCGGGCCTGATCGCGGCAATCACGCTGGTGATCCCGCTCAACGTTGTTCTGCGCAATCTTGGCCTGCCGGTGATCTACGGCGCGCTTGATGCGATTGAATACGCCTTGATGGTAGCAACCTTTCTGGCGGCGCCCTGGGTGCTGCACATCAATGCCCATGTGCAGGTCGATCTGATCACTCGCGCCCTGCCGCCTGCCGCGCGGCGCGGCGCATTGGTGATGACCTGCCTGATCGGCGCGGCGACCTGCGCGGTGATGGGCTGGTACGCGTTCGAGGCGCTTATGCAATCGCAGGGCCGCGGCTCCATGGTGCGCACGGCCTTCACCTTCCCCGAATGGTGGACCTTCATCCCGCTGCCCGCGTCGATGCTGCTCTGTACCCTTGAATTCCTGCGCAAGATTGCGCGTCCGGTGCAGGATGATGCGCCGCTGACTGGCCTCTGAAAGACCTGCTGATGGATTGGATTGTTACGCTTTCTTGGATGCTGGGCGGTCTGGCCGCTCTGCTCCTTCTGGGGCTGCCGGTGGCCTTTGCCTTTATCACCGTGACCATGATCGGAGCCTTTGAAATCCTCGGCGGAGATCGGGGCCTTTTGCAACTGGCGCGCAATGCCACGCAATCGGTTGCGAATTTTCAGATGGCGCCGATTCCCCTGTTCATCCTGATGGGGGAGATCCTATTCCAGACCGGCATCGCCCATCGCGCCATCGACGCGATCGAGCGGGTGGTGACTCGGGTGCCCGGGCGCCTGTCGGTGGTGACGGTGTTTGGTGGTACGATCTTTGCGGCGCTGTCTGGTTCGACGATTGCCAATACCGCGATGCTCGGCTCGACCATGATGCCGGGCATGCTGAAACGCGGCTATCACCCGACCATGGCCATGGGGCCGATCATGGCATCGGGCGCCATCGCCATGCTGATCCCACCCTCGGCCCTTGCGGTTCTGGTCGGCAGCCTTGCGGGCATTTCCATTTCTGGTCTCCTAGTCGCAGGCGTTATCCCGGCCTTGCTGCTTGCGGGCTCTTTCGTGGCTTACATCATCCTGCGCAGCCTGATGGACCCGCGGGTCGCGCCGCCGGATGACCTGCCGACGATGTCCCTATCCGAGCGGTGGCGGCCGTTCCTGATCTACGTGGCACCGCTCAGCGCCTTGTTCGCGGTGGTGATCGGCAGCCTGCTTCTTGGGATTGCGACCCCGACGGAATCCGCCGCCCTGGGGTGCCTTGCGGCGCTGGGCGCAGGGGCCGCCTACCGGGCGCTGACGTTCGAGAAGATCGGCAAGGCCCTGATCGAGACGGTAAAGCTGTCGGTGATGATCCTGTTCATCATGGCCGCCAGTCAGACCTTTTCGCAGATCCTGTCCTTCAGCGGTGCCACCAACGGATTGATCAAGGCGATCAACGCGGTGGATCCGACCCCGGTTGGCGTGCTGATCGGCATGATCGTGATCCTGTTGCTGCTTGGCTGTTTTATCGATCAGGTCTCGATGCTGATGGTGACGGTGCCGGTCTTCGTGCCACTGGCCGCGCAACTGGGGATCAATGATCTGGTGCTTGGGGTTGTCTACCTGCTGACTATGGAGATCGGCCTGCTGACGCCGCCATTCGGCCTGTTGCTGTTCGTGATGCGCGGGGTCGCCCCTGACGGGATCGGCATGAAGCAGATCTATGCAGCCGTGACGCCGTTTCTGGTGATCAAGCTCGCGATCCTTGGGCTGCTTGTTTGGCAGCCTGCAGTGGGTACATGGCTGCCGGGGCTGATGATGGATTAAGGCCCTGAATTGGCGCATTGTTTGCAAAGTGAAGGGGGCCAGCGTTCTGCTGGCTCTCATGCAAATAAGGGGCCGGTTTGGCATCAAAGGTAGAACCAGCTGCTCCCAACAATATCGCTAGACCTTGCTGGGGCTTGCGGCCCGGGCTGCGAGGTTGGTCAAACAGTCTGACAGGTCCTGAAACCGGATCGGCTTGGTCAGAACATCATCGAAACCGGCGGCCTTGAGCTCTTCGATCTGATGCGGCATCGCGTTGGCCGTGAAGGCGACGGAAGGCGGCATCTCTCCGCCCGTGTCCGCGACGTGTCGGCGGATCTTGGCAAGCGCCTCAAGACCGCTGAGCCGCGGCATTGATATATCGAACAGCAGGCAATCGACCTCCTGCGCCTGCCAGGTATCAAGCGCCTCTTGCCCGTCCGAACACATGATCGGGTCATGGTCCAATTTGGACAGCATCTTTTTCAGGATCAGACGGTTGGTGGCGTTGTCCTCGGCAACGAGAATGCGCATCGGAGCGGCAGGGTGGGAGGTGGTCGCGGTGACAGCCGTTGGTGTCTCTTTTGCCTCAGTGGGGGCAGTACCGCGTTGCAAGGGGAGGATGACACGCGCTTCGGTCCCGCGTCCCTGCTGCGACTCTATCTGAAAATCGCCGCCCATCATCTCGGTCAGCTCGGTGACGATTGCCAGCCCCAGACCGGTGCCGCCAAATGTTCGGGTGATCGAGTTGTCGGCCTGTTCGAACTTGTTGCGCACCCGGCGCAGTTGTTCTGGCGTCATGCCAATCCCGGTGTCGCAAACGCAAAGGTGCAGATTGCCTTCCGTGGACACCTTGCCTGTCAGGGTGACGTGGCCCTGATCCGTGAATTTCAGTGCGTTACCGCAAAGATTATGGATCACCTGCCCGATCCGGCGCGCATCGCCGACCCAGGTGCCTTCCAGCTCAGGAGCCAGCTCCAGCCGCAGGTCCAACCCCTTTTGCTGGGCGACAGCCTGATGAATGCGCGCCACATCCCGCAACACCTGCGCCGGGCTGAACGGGGCCGTGTCAAAGGTTTCCTTGCCCGCCTCGATGCGTGCCAGATCCAGAATATCGTTCAGAATGCTCAGCAGCCCCTCGGCAGAGCCCTGAACTGCCTCGACCATTTCGCGTTGGGCCGGATCGAGTTCGGTCTGCGTCAACACTTGCACCAGCCCGAGGATGCCATTCATCGGCGTGCGAATTTCATGGCTCATATTGGCCAAAAACGCCGACTTGGCCGCATTCGCCGCCTCTGCCTGCGCCCGTGCCTGATGGAGTTCAGTGACATCCACTCGCAGTCCGACACAGCCGCCATCGGGGGTGCGCTGTTCGAAGACCCGGAAAACGCGCCCGTCCTCCAGAGTTACCAGACTGGAGCCTGACGGGTTGCGGAAGGCCGCAAGGCGTTTCGCCAGGAACTCTTCCTCGCGTCCGCCTTCCGTACCGGCGTAATAGCCCTCATAGGCCGCCTTGCGCAGTATCACTTCGAACAATTGACCCGGTTTGACCAGGGGGGCTGTTTCAGCCGAGAACATGTTGACATAGCGGCTGTTGGCCAGCACCAGCCGTTCATCAGCATCGAAATAAACAAAACCATCGGTCAGCGCCTCGATGGCGGCCTGCAATCTGGCATGTGCGTCTCGGGCTGCGGTTTCGGCGGCAGAGCGTTCGGTTGTATCCTGCACGTAGCAGACGATCATCGGGCTGGTGTTAAACACCCGTTGCAGTGTGATCTCTGCCGGATAGGTCGACCCGTCCGCCCGCAGCATATCTGTACTGATCCTGCGGTAGGTGTTTTGGCCTTGCATCAGGTTTCGCACCGTCATGCCAAAACGTTCCGGATCCAGTCTCGGATCAAGGTCCAGCGGCGTCAACTCGGTCAGCCGGTTCATCGAATAGCCGATGTTATCCCTTGCAGCCTTGTTGGCCAGGACGAATTTCCACGTGCCGGGATCGAGTACGTAGATCTCCTCGAGGCTCTCCTCCATGATGTCCGACCAAAACGCGATCCGGGCGCTCTGGGAGGCGGCCTCTGCAAGCCTCTGTTTGTCGCGATGTGCAAGCAGCAGCGCACTCACTGCAGCGCTGATCTTCTCCAGACCGGCCAGAACGTCCGGCGAAAAGCTGCTGGGTTCCCGCCCCATGACGCAGACGGTGCCGATCGGGCGCCCCGGTTCAGGCTCAAGAAGGGCCCCGGCATAGGACCGGATATACGGCGGGCCCAATACAAGCGGATTATCGGTGAAGCGTTCATCCCTGTGGGTGTCGGGCACAAGCAGAGTGGTCTTGTCGCAAATCGCATGCCCGCAGAAGGAAACCTGACGCGCGGTGCTTCGCGTCTCTCCCATGCCGGTGCTCGCAAGAAAGACCTGCTCGCGTTCCCCTACGATCGAGACAAGAGCAATGTCAGTGCCAGCCAGCTGCGCGGCCAGATCGCACAGGCCCTGGATTTCCGGAGTGGGTTTCCGGAAGTCGATGCGCAGGTCTGCAATAAACTGCAACCGTAGATCATCGTCGAGAAACTGAGGTTCAATCATTGCTATCCATATCCGGCCCGGAAGGCCATCAACCCCTTGTGGGTATATTCGATAGTTCCTTTAGGAAGTTTCAATAGACGATCTTACGTCAGTCCCCAGCCGTGGTAAAATTTGCGCCCAGTGGACGACCAAACAGCAGGTATGGTCAATTTTTCTTCGCTGAAGCGATGCGGAAGAACGAGGGCGCCAAAGGCTCTGGTTGCGAGAGAGCGAGGCGTTCAGGTGGCTGAGGCCAGCCTCACCCGATGACGTGGGTCAGCGAGAACAACTCGGTCGGTTGCAAGGCCAGATCAAGCCCCAGTTTCAAGCAGACGGCAAGCACCAGCAGCGCCAGCAGGATGCGCAACTGTTCGGCCTTCAGGAGCAACCCGATACGGGTGCCGATCTGGGCGCCGATCACGCCGCCGACGATCAGCAGCACCGCCAGAACGGTATCGACCGTGTGGTTGGTATAGGCGTGCATCATCACCGTGTAGGCAGAGACGAATATGATCTGGAACAGGGAGGTGCCGACCACGACCTTCGTCGGCATGCCCAGGATATAGATCATCGCCGGAACCACGACAAAACCGCCGCCCACCCCCATGATCGCCGACAATACCCCGACGACAAAGCCGACGATCAGCGGCGGAAAGACCGAGATATAAAGTCCGGAGGTGCGGAACCGCACCCGCAGCGGCATGGCATGCACCCAGTCACGCCTGGTACCTTTGCGCTTTGGTGTTCCCGATTGTGCGCGTGCCTTGCGGATGGCGTTCAGGCTTTCGATGAACATCAGAGAGCCGACCAGCCCCAGGAAGAACACGTAGAACAGGTTGACCAGAAGGTCGACCTGCCCCAGCTGCCGCAGGGCGTCGAAGATGTAGATGCCAAGGGTCGAGCCCGCCAGCCCCCCGGCCATCAAGGCTAGCCCCATGTGAAAATCCACCGTTCGGCGGCGGATATGGGAAAGCAGGGCCGAAAAGGAGGAGGCGACGATCTGGTTTGCGGATGTCGCGACAGCCACGGCTGGTGGAATGCCGATGAAGAACAGAAGCGGTGTGATCAGAAAGCCGCCGCCCACCCCGAATATCCCCGAGAGAATGCCGACAACCAGCCCAATGGACAACAGCAGGGGACCGTTGACCGACACTTCGGCGATGGGCAGGTAAAGTTGCATGGCAGGGTTTTAAACTCAGGCAGGGGACCCTTTTACGCCTAAGGCCAAGCTATCTGCGGCGCAAGACAAGGGCTTGCAAATGTGAAAAACCGTGGCGCTCCGGTCCCGGCTTGTCGATGGAACGGGGGGGAGAGCTTGAAGAATGGCGGCCCACGTCGCGCGGGCCGCCACAAGTCACAGGATCCGAGTTACAGGACCTTTTTGCGAAGGAAGGAGGAGACCACCTCTCCCACCACCACCAGCGCGAGGATGGTCAGCAGGACCATGGCGACCTCGGGCCAGTTGAAGGTGTCGATCGCGCCTTGCAGGATCATCCCGATGCCGCCTGCGCCAACAAGGCCCAGCACGGTGGATTCGCGCAGGTTGATGTCCCAGCGCAGGATCGCTACGGCGAAAAAGGCAGGCATCACCTGCGGCACGATGGCGTAAAGCACGATCTTGAACCGCGAGGCTCCGCAGGCCTCCAGCGCCTCCACCGGTTTGCGGTCGATTTCCTCGATCGCTTCGCCCAGCAGTTTGCCGAGGAACCCGATGGAGCGGAACATGATCGCCACGATCCCCGCCACGATGCCGGGGCCGAAAATGGCCACGAACAGGAGCGCCCAGATGATGGTGTTCACCGACCGCGAGGAGACGAGAATGAACCGCCCGACCCACAGGGCGAACTTGTTCGGCGTGGTGTTCTGCGCGGCGATATAGGCAACGGGCAGCGAGACCACGACGGCGATCATCGTCGCCAGGGTGGCGATATTCACTGTCTGCCAGATTGCTTCAAGGATCGAGGGCAGGTTGCTCGGGTCCGGCGGCATCATCCGCCCAAACAGATCCGCCATCTGCGACGGGGCGTCCCAGACCCAGGCCCAGATCACGTCGATGCTGCTGAGTGCCCAGCCAACGATCAGCAGGGTCAGGGCCAGCCCGCCATAACGCATCAGGCGCTGGCGCAGGGTAAAGCGGGACCAATGGTCGAGCGTTTGGTTCAAAGACTGATTGGTCATTATGCGATCCGCTTCCTGATAAATCCGCTCACCGCCTCGGAGATCAGGATCACCCCGACGATGACCATGGTGATGGCGAGGGCAAAGTCGTAGTCATAGCGCCCGAATGCATTGGCCAGCGTGGCGCCGATGCCACCCGCGCCGACGATACCGACCACGGCAGAGGCGCGCAGGTTGCTGTCCAGCTGGTAGATGCCAAGACCCACCAGTCGCGGCATGATCTGCGGCATCACCGCATAGGCCAGCGTTGCGATGAACCCGGCCCCGGCAGAGCGCATGGCCTCGACCTGGCCAAAGTCGATTTCCTCGATCCGTTCGGCCAGCAGTTTCGCCACAAAACCGATGGAATAGACCACCAGCGTCAGCGCCCCGGCAAAGGGACCAAAGCCCACCGCCTTGACGAAGATGATTGCAACGATCACCGGGTGAAAGCTGCGCGCGACGATGATGATGCCGCGGCCCAGCAGATAGACCGGTTTCACCGCGATATTGCCCGCCGCCATGAAGGCCAGCGGCACCGAAACCGCGATGCCGCCGACGGTGGCCAGAATGGCGATCTTCAGGCTTTCCATGAAACCATCGAACAGCAGACCGGCGCGGTCAAAGCTGGGCGGAAATGCCCCGCTGAAGATGCGCTGGGCGCGGCTCATCCCGTCCGCCACACGGTCCCAATCGATGGGCAGGGTGGCCAGGGTCATGACGAAATAGATCGCCACGGCCGCATAAAGCCCGTAGCGCATCACCGGGTTGGCGATGAAGGGTGGCTTTTTCCAGGTGTCCTTGACCGTGCTCATGCCGCCGCCCCGACCTCGGCGCGGTCCTCTGCCGGAACGCCTGCATAGATTTCGTCCATTTCGTCCTTACCCAGCTGATCGGGCAGGTCGTCAAAGATGATCCGGCCATAGCGCATGCCGACGATGCGGTCGCTGTATTCCTTGGCCTCGGTCACATTGTGGATGTTGATGATCACCGGCAGGTTCAGCTCGTTCGCGAGGTCCCGCAGCAGCGACATGATCTGTTCCGATGTCTTGGGGTCCAGCGAGGCGGTGGGTTCGTCCGCCAGGAGGATTTCAGGGCGTTGCATCAGGGCGCGTACCACACCGACACGCTGACGTTCACCGCCGGACAGCTCATCCGCGCGTTTGTCCGCGTAATGGGCGATGCCCACCCGCTCCATCAGCTCATAGGCGTGGCGGATGTCTTCGCGCGGATAGCGCCGGGTCAGCGCCGCCCAGGTCGAGATATAGCCAAGGCGCCCGGACTGGACGTTTTCCATTACCGTCAGGCGATCGATCAGGTTGAAACCCTGAAACACCATACCGATACGGCGCCGCGCCGCGCGCAGATCGCGGCGGCCAAGGGTGGTGAACTCGGTGCCGTTCAGATTGATCGACCCCGAAGTCGGCTCGACCAGACGGTTGATACAGCGCAGCAAGGTGCTTTTGCCCGCGCCGGAGGATCCGATGACCGAGGTCAGCTGATCGCCCTCTACGGTCAGGTCCAGCTCCTTCAGCACCGGATCGCCCGATCCGTAGCGTTTGGTGAGTTTGGTGATTTCTAGCATGACGGCCTCTCGGACATAGCGCGGCCATGCCCCAGCCGCGTTGCCCGTAGGGGGCAAGCCGCGGGGGGCCGCAGGAGTGTCCGGCCGACGCCTGTGGTCGGCCGGATCTTCGGGTCTGGTGGGTTTAGTTCCCGGCGAGGCCCTGCGGCGTGTATTCCACACCGTTGGAGGCCTGGATCTGACGGATCACCGCCCATTGATCCTTGTAGGTGATCGGGATGAATTTGCTGACGCCTTCGAATTCGTCACCCAGTTTGGTGCCCTCGAAATCGAAGGTAAAGAAAGCTTCCTTGATCTTCGCGGTCAGTTCGGGGTCGAGGTTGTGCGCCACGTTGAACGAGGTCGTCGGGAAGGGATCGCTTTCCCAGATCTTGCGCACGTCGGCGGTGTCATAGAGACCACGCTCGGCCATGCGTTCCACCACTTCGGAGGCCACCGGTGCGGCGTCATAATCGCCTGCGACCACGCCCAGCATCGATTGATCGTGCGAGCCGGAATAGACCACTTCATAGTCCTTGTCGGGCTCGACGCCCAGACCCGGGAACAGCGCGCGCGGTGCCTGGTTGCCGGAGTTCGAGGTCGGCGAGGTATGCGCCACGCGGCGGCCTGCCAGATCCTTCACTTCCTTGATGTCGCTGTCGGCCTGGGTAAAGACCTGCAGCTTGTAACCGAACTGACCATCCGCAGCGCCCATGATGGCGAAAGGCACGGCGCCGGCCAGGTTCACCGCAAAGGGTGTCGGTCCGGTCGAGAAGCCCGCAACGTGCAGACGGCCCGAACGCATCGCTTCGACTTCGGCCGAGTTGGACTGCACTGCGAAAAACTGCACGTCCTTGCCGGTGGTTTCTTCCAGATGTGCGATGAAGGGTTCCCAGATGTCGGCATAGACTGCCGGGTCTTCGACCGGCGTATAGGCAAAGACCAGGGTGTCGGGGTTGCTCAGCTTGGCCGGATCGGTGGGGGTGTCAGCCACCAGATCGCCGTTGGCATCGCAGTACAGCATGTCGAGCGCGCCGCGCTCGGCGCAGTCTTCGGCTGCGGTTGCGGTGATTGCGCTCAGCGTCAGAGCGCCCAGTGCCGTGGCGGCGCCGGTCCAGAATTTTACCATGTTTTCCTCCCTTGGAACGCCGGTGCCGGGAGACACTCCCGCCATCGCGGCGCTGGTGGGGCGAAGATAAAGACCCGCATCCGGCGCATGCTAGGCGCGTATTGTTAATCAAACAGCGAGAAGCCAGCTTTCATGTTAACAATGTTTCAAACTGCATCACAGCTCTGTCGACCCGCTGGCGTATCATGGCGGGTCTTGGCAGTATGCCGCCCGCGAAGGCCGCAGGAGGTGCGGTGAGGGAGGATGTGATGCAGGACGGCAGGACAGAGCCGCTCATTGCCATTGTGGACGATGATCCGGACGTGCGCGAGACGCTGTCAGCGCTGATGCGCGAGAGCGGGTTCGATGCGGTCTGCTGCGCCGATATTCCCGCTTTTCATGCGCTTGGCGACCCGCCGCCGGTGGATCTGGCGCTGATCGATCTGCGGCTGCGCGGCGAATCCGGGCTGACGCTGGCGATCCATATCCGCGAGCGTTACGAGATCCCCATCGTGATGCTGACTGGTGTCGGGGATGAGATCGACAAGATCATCGGGCTGGAGACCGGCGCGGATGATTACATGATCAAACCCTTCAACCCGCGCGAGTTGGTGGCCCGTATCCGCGCCGTGTTGCGCCGTTATGGACATGGTCCAGCCAAACCCAGCGCCGCGCCGGGACAGCAAATCGCCTTTGGTACCCTGCGGCTGGATGTGCAAACCCGCCGTCTGCTGGACGCGGAAGGCGAGGAGATCCCGCTGACCAATGCCGAGTACCGGCTGCTTGATTATTTCGCCCGCAACCCCGACCGGGTGATCCCGCGTCCGGAACTGCTGGAGGAGCTCGGCTCGGACATGCAGCGCTATGTGGACAGGACCATCGACGTGCTGATCCTGCGTCTGCGGCGCAAGATCGAGGCGGTGCCGTCAAAACCGGTGCATCTGCAGACCCGCCGCGCGCAGGGCTATATCTTTCACCTGTCGCCGGGCTGACGTCGCATGCTCGCGCTTTCCCGTCTCAGCGTTCGGTTTCGCCTCTCCGCTGCCATTGCCGTTCTGTTCGGGCTGATCCTGCTGGTCAGCCTGATCGGCATGCGGGTGCTGAACCGGACCGAGATGTGGATGAATGTTCTGCATCAGGACACGCTGACCGAAGTGTCCGATGCGCTGGACCTGTCCCGCCGGGCGGCGGATCTGGCAACCTCTGCCCCATTTCTTTATGCGCTGTTTCCCCCCTTCCAGCTGGAGCAGGAGGCGCAAAGCGTCTTGAAGAACCTGCGCAGCATCGAAGACCATGCCGCCCGCGACCCGGCGCTGGACCTTCCGCTGGCCCGGCTCAGGTTGGCGATTGATGATCTGACCACCGCGCTGGTGCCGCAGACTGCGCGCAAGGCGGAGCTCACCGCGATCGACCGGGACATGCTGCGTCTGAACGGGCGGGTGCGGCGGCTGTCGGGCGATACCACGCTGTCGCTGGCAGAGCGCGAAGTCTGGGCCGGTCTGCAACGACTGACCGCCAGCGCCATTGGCGCGGGGCGGGCGGATGCGCTGATCGAACTCGGTGAATTCAGCCGACGCTACAAGCGTGCCCGTGATCAGATCACTCCGCGCCTGACGCCTGTCCACCAAGCCACCTTTGACGAGATCGAAACAGCTCTCAGCCGCAGTGACAGCCTGTTCGTGCTGAAGCACCGCGAGCTTGCCGCGCAGCTTGATGCGGAGAACGCCCTGTTCCGTATCCGGCAGGAGGCGGGCCGCATTTCGACCTATGCCGAAGAAAAGGTCGCGCAGGCAGAGGCCCGCCTGTCGCAGGCGCGCGCAGAGACCTCCGACAACCTTGGCGTTGCCAAGAATTCCTTTCTGGCGCTGACCCTGATGAGCCTTCTGGTGGCAATCACCTCGTCGCTCTACGTGTCGCGCTATGTGGCCCGCAACCTGCGCCGTGTGGCTGATGCCATGCGCAAACTGGCCGCCGGGGATCACCGCAGCGATTTGCCCCGGGCCCGGGTGTCCGAGGATGAGATCGGTCAGCTCTTCGCCGCCTTTCAGGTATTTCGCGAAAACGCGCGCAAGCTGGACCGTCGCACCGGCCAGATCCGCCGTCAGAACGCGCTGTTTTCCCGCGTGTTCCGCAACATCAAGGATGGCGTGGCGATCAGTGCCGCCGATGGCCGGATCGAGGCCGAGAACGACAAGCTGCGCAGCCTGTTGCGCCTGCCGCCGGAGGAGGCGGAAGAACCGGCGAATATGCAGGCGCTGATCGACCGCTCTGCCTTTACTCGGCAAGTGAGCGCAGGGGAGCGCGGTGGATTTGAGGAATACACCGATGCCTCTGGCCATGTTCTGGAGCTGCGCCATTCGCCGCTGCCCGATGGCGGTGCGGTCTGGTTGCTGTCGGAAACCACTGAACGCAAGCGCATTGATGAACGGCTGGAGGAAATCCGCCGTGTGGAAACTTTGGGCAAGGTCGCCGGTGAGGTCGCCCATGATTTCGGCAATATCCTGTCTAGTATTTCTGGCAACCTGCACCTTCTGAAACGGGCGGATGACGAACAGGCCCGGTACCTGCGGACCCGCATCGGCTCGGCGGTGGATCTTGGCGTGTCCCTGACCGAGCGTTTGCTGGCCTTTGCCCGCAAGCAGCATCTGGAACCGCAGGTGACCGATCTGTCGATGCTGGTTGAAGGTATGGCCGACCTTCTGGAAATTGCTCTGCCGGAAAACATTTCGCTGGACTTTGATTTGCCGACAGAGCCTGTCAATGCGCTGGTCGATCCGGGCCAGCTGGAAAGCGCCATCCTGAACCTCTGCGTCAACGCAGGTCAGGCGATTGAGGGAGCTGGCCGCATTTGCGTCTCGGTGGCGACGGGGCAGGATGGCGGCGCCCAGCTCAGCATCCGTGACGATGGCTGTGGTATGACACCCGAGGTGCTACATCGCGCAACCGAGCCGTTTTTCACCAATCGCAGCGACGGCAGCGGCACCGGGCTGGGCCTGTCGATGGTCGATGGCTTCGTGCACCAATCCGGCGGGCGTCTGGATATCGCCTCCCGCACCGAGCCGCCGGAGCGGGGCACCACCGTGACGTTGAATTTCCCGCCGCTGAAGGCTGAGGAGGCCCCACAGGAGGTCGCGCTGCAGGCGCCCGGTACGGCACTGGTGGTCGATGATGACCCGGCCTATCTCGACTCGGCCGGCAAGGCGCTAGAGCGGATCGGCTATACCCTGCACCGGGCCAGCAGTTTTGCCGAAGGCGCAGCGCAGATCCGGGAGTTGCCAAAGCTTGACCTGCTGCTAAGTGATCTCAATCTCGACAATGGTGCATCAGGCTGGGATCTTCTGCAGCTAGGCGCCGGGCTGCATCCGGACTGCCAACTGATCCTGATGTCGACACGCCGAATTGGCCGGATCCCGGAAAGCCTGCGCGGCAGTCCCGGCCTGGCCTCATTGGCCAAACCGGTCACGGATGCGGACATCCGCAGTCTGATTACCCAGACGGCACAAAGACCTGAGGCCTAGCCTGCGCCGGGTGCCGCGGCGCGTGTTTCTAGGGCACGGGCCTCTTCCTCATCATATCCCAGCCAGTCCGACAGCACCGAACGCGTGTGTTCGCCGAGGAGTGCAGGCGCGCGCGCGGGGGCAGGGCCCTCGCCGTCGAACCGGATCGGTCCGCGCACCAGTTGCATGTCCCCCACGTCCGGGTGCGTCACGGTTTCAATCAGCCCGCGTGCTGCGACATGCTCCTGTTCCAGAGACTCCGCTATGCTGAGTATCGGCGCATTAGGTACGTCGAATTCGGTCAGTCGGCCCAGCCAGTATTCCGTGGTGTCTTTTTCCATGATTTCGCAGATTTCCGGCTCCAGCGCGTCGCGGTTTTCCAGCCGTTTCTCATACTCGGCGAAGCGTGGGTCGGTGATCAGGTCTTCACGCCCAAGGCAGCGCGCGAAGTTGTGCCAGAACCGTTCCGTCAGGCAGGCGACGATCACATGGCCGTCCCTGGTCGGGAAGGCGCCGTAAGGCACGATTGAGGGGTGACGGGTACCAACCGGCTGCGGGCTGTTGCCACTGACAAAATAGATCTGGGAGAGATAACCCTGCATGGCAATCAGGCTGTCCAGCATTGCGATTTCCACGTGGCGGCCCTGTCCTGTCGTATTGCGTTCCACCAGTGCAGCGAGCAGACCGAACAGCGAAAAGATACTGCCCGCCATATCGCCGAGCGGAATGCCCAGCTTGTTGGGGGGCTGTCCCGGTTCGCGGTTCACATCCATCACCCCGGACAGCGCCTGCGCCACGATATCAAAGGCGGGTTTGTCGCCATGGGGGCTGTTGCGCCCGAAACCGGTGATGGAGCAATAGACCAGCCCGGGATTATCCGCTTTCAACGTCTCATAGCCAAGACCCAGCCGATCCATCACGCCGGGGCGGAAGTTTTCGAGTACAACGTCGCATTTGCGCGCAAGGTCACGGGCGATCTTTGCCCCCTCGGGGGATTTGAGATCCAGCGTGATGCTTTTCTTGCTGCGGTTGAGGGCAATGAAATAATGGCTCAGCGGACCTTTGAAGGGCGGGAAGTTGCGAGTTTCATCGCCGCTGCCGATCGGTTCGACCTTGACCACTTCTGCGCCAAGATCGGCCAGCACCATGCTGGCATAGGGGCCGGACAGGATGCGCGAGAAATCCAGCACTTTGATACCTGCCAGCGGTCCGCGTCGCTGCTGCTCTTCCTGTTGCGTGCTCATGGTGTGTCCTTCTTTGCGATTATTTTCATGACGGCTGTTGCCGTGGCGACCAGGCGTTCCCCTGCGTGCAGATCCGCGTCCACGAACAGCATTGAGCGGGTCGCGTGGCGCAGGGTTGCGCTGGCTTCCAGCAGGTCACCGGCGCGCGCAGCGGTGACAAAGCGCGTATCCATCTGAAGCGTGACAGTCGGTTGCCGATTGGCCGCATTCCAGGCCTCGATGGCGATGGCTTGATCCAGCACCCCGGTGACCACGCCGCCATGCACCGAACCGATGGCGTTGCAATGGGAAGCATCGGTGCGCAGCCCATAGATATTGCTGCCATCCAGCGCCCTGGTCTTCAGGATGGGGCCGATCCCATCCATGAAGGGACCGGCCTTCAGCTCTTTCCAGCCTGTTTGTTCGGTGAGTTGGGTCACTGTCTAGCTCCTCGTTTCGATTTGCATGGCTTCGATTTTGTCGCGCAGCTTCAGCAGGGATTTCGCGAGCGCAGCGACCTGTTTGTCATCCATCCGTTCTGAAATACCGATGGCGACCAGAGAGCGGATCATCTGCCCGGCGGCGTTGAACACCGGCGCCGCGACAACCGTCACGCCCGAGATGTAGGTTCCCCTGTCCACCGCATAACCGCGCGCGCGGGTCGCTTCGACTTCGGTTAGCCAGTCGTCAAAGCTGGGCGGGTGATCCCAGACCAGTTTGTCAAAACCGCTGCGCAGCTCTTCGGGGTCGGTGACGTTGAAGGCGGCAAACAGGCGGCCTGTGGCGCTGATCAGGATGGGAAAGCGGCTGCCAAGGTCGACCTGAAGTCGGAAGGGCAGGGTCGATTGCGACAGTGCGATGACCACCATCTGGGACGGTTCGGCCACCTGTGTCGCGATGGAGGTCACCCCGAATTTCTCGGACAGGCCAGAAAGCAGCGGCTGCACCAGAACCGAGAAGGTGTTCTTCTGAAGGGCCGAACGGGCCAGGGGCAGGATGCCGATTCCGATCGAATAGCGTTTGGTGTTCGAATCAAAATCGACGAGTCCCTCATCCTGAAGCACCCGCAGAATGTGCAGGCAGGTGCTGGGCACCAGTTCGAGCTCGCGGGCGATCGGATTGACGCCCACCGGTTCGTCCGAACGCGCCAAAAACCTAAGAATAGCAATGGCTCGCGTGACGGCGGGCACCTGTCTCTTGGTCGTGGTCTCTGCTGATTTTGCGGCCATTTTATACCTCTGTAACGCTTGATTTCATTGCGTATATACAATAATTATAGCGTATTGACAATAACATATCCTGATCCCTACCGTTGTCAACGAACACGGGCAGGCCGCGATGACGTGCTTGCCGGACGACGAAAGGGAGAGGATTGGCGATGCAACGCCTGACGGATTTCACATCCTACGCTGACGCGCTGACGCACTATTCGAAGGATGCGCTCTGGGCGCTCTTCGATGGGGATCGCGACAACTTCAACATTGCGCATGAATGCGTGGACCGCCACGCAGCGGGGGATCGCACGGCGCTGCGAATTGCGCACGCCTCGGGGCAGGATGAGATCATTTCCTTTGCGGAACTGGCCAGCCGGTCCTCCCAGGTTGCGCATTATCTGGTGTCGCAGGGCGTCCAGAAAGGTGACCGTATCGCGGTCATGATCGAGCCGTCGCTGCCCTTCTACTGCGTCATGTTCGGCGCGATGAAGGCAGGTGCCGTGGCGGTTCCGATGTTCACCCTTTTTGGTCCTGACGGGATCCGCCTGCGGGTCGAGGATTGCGCGCCGAAGATCCTGTTCACCAACGCAGAGAAGGCGCCGGAAGCCGTCGAAGGTGGCGCCGAACGGGTTGTTGTCGCAGATGCAGAGTTCCTTGATGGACTGGATGGTTTTCCCGGCGAATTCGAATGCTCGACCGCGGGTAACGACCTTGCCGTTCTGCAATACACATCCGGGACCACCCGCCTGCTGCCTGCGGCGGTGAAGCACAACCACCGTTCCATAGTGACGCTGATGGTCGCGGCGCTTTATGCAACGGGCATCCGCCCGGGCGATCGGTTCTTCTGTCCGTCCTCACCAGCCTGGGGGCATGGGTTCTGGCACGGCACGCTGGCACCGCTGGCCCTTGGCGTGTCGACCGGCACGTTCTCGGGCAAGTTTGACGCGGTACGCCTGTTGCAGGCCCTGCACGATTTCGAGATCAGCAACCTCACGGCTGCGGCGACCCATTACCGGATGATGCGCAACTCCGGCCGGGCAGAGGATTTCACCTATCATTTCGACAAGCTCTCCTTCACGGGTGAGCCGATCGACAGCGAAACCGCCGCCTATGTGGAACGTGTCTTCGGCACCAAGGTCCGCTCGATGTATGGCACCACCGAGATCGGTGTCATCATTGCCAATTATCCGGGTGCGAATGATCTGGAGGTGCGGGACGGTGCCATGGGCAAGGCCGTTCCCGGCGTCGAAGTGCAGGTCCAGCACGACGATGGTTCGCCCTGTGACCCCGGAGAGACCGGTGAGCTCATGGTCAAAAAGGCGGGCAAGTGGTTCCCGACAAAAGATCTGGGGCGGGTCGATGAGGATGGTTATTTCTACCACGGCGGCCGGGCGGACGATGTCATCATTTCCGCAGGCTGGACCATCGGCGCAGTTGAGGTCGAAGATGCGCTGCTGAGCCATCCCGCCGTTGCCGAGTGTGGTGTGATCGGCGCCCCGGATGAGCTGCGCGGTCAGGTCGTCAAGGCCTACATTATCCTGAAAACAGCGGAGACTGCCGGGCTCAAGGAAGACATCCAGGAGCATGTGCGCTCCAAGCTCGCGCGGCACGAATACCCCCGCCAGATCGAATTTGTCACCGAACTGCCAAAAACCCCGGCAGGCAAGGTGAACCGAAAAATCCTGAGAGATCAACAAGCCAGACAACTGGAAACCGCGGGCTGATCCGCGCGCACCAGACGTAATTCTAGGAGGAAAACGAATGAATGAAATGACCCGGAAATTTCCGAAGATCACCGAGGAAGGCCTTGACGATCTGCGCGAACGCGTTGGCGTAAAGATCGAAAAAACGGTCGAGCCCTGGTGCTATGAAGCGACCCGAGACAACATTCGCCACTACGCCCATGGCATTGGTGACGACAACCCGCTGTGGTGTGATCCGGACTATGCCAAGACCACCAAGTATGGCGATGTGATCGCGCTGCCCTCGTTCCTGTTCGCGACGAACCGGATCATCTCGGGCTATGTGGGTGGCCTGCCGGGCGTGCACGCGATGTGGTCGGGGGCCAACTGGAACTGGCACAAGACCATCACTCGCAACATGGAATTCCGCACCGAGGCCTACCTCAAGGATCTGGTCGAACACGACACCCGTTTCGCAGGGAAAGCCGTCCAGCAGATCTATCACGTCGATTTCTATGACACTGCGACGGGCGATCTTGTGGCGGATGCTGACAGCTGGTGCTTCCGCACCGACCGTGATCAGGCGCGCGAGAATGGCACCAAATATACAGAAGCCAAGGAGAAGGGCCGCCGTGTCTGGACCGAGGCCGAACTGCAAGAATACTACAAGTATTACGAGCAGGAAGAAATCCGCGGCGCCGAGACCCGTTATTGGGATGACGTTTCCGAAGGCACCGAGCTGCCGACCATGGTCAAGGGGCCGATGACGGCCACCGGCTTCATCGCCTATGCGCAGGGTTGGGGCGGTCTTTATATCCGGGCCAACAAGCTTGCCTGGCAGTTGCAGCAGAAACACCCGAGCGCAGGTCCGAAGAACCGCTACGGCATTCCAGATTGTCCCGAACGGGTTCACTGGGAAGAGGAATTCGCGCTCGAAGTTGGTGCGCCCGGCGCCTATGACTATGGTCCCGAGCGGACGTCCTGGCTGACACATCAGATCACCAACTGGATGGGCGATGATGGGTTCCTGCGGCAGGCGAAATGCCAGGTGCGTCGGCACAACCCCGAAGGCGACATCATCCTGATCCACGGCACCGTCATTCGCAAGTATGAGGAAGATGGTCGCTATCTGCTTGAAATCCAGCAACGTGCAGAACAGCAGGATGGCGAAATGTCCGCCATGGGCTCTGCAATCGTCGAGCTGCCCAAGCGTTAAGCCTGGGCTCTCGCGTCAACCAGAAGGGAGGCTGGTTTGACCATGATCGAACGCACGCTGAGAAAAATCGAGGACACCCTGCATCTTGCCGGGTGCCTCTCCCTGGTCGCCGTAGCGGTCTTGATCAACGCAGATATCTTGTTGCGTTTGATCGCGAACCGCCCGGTCCAGATCCAGTTCGAACTGACCGAACTCTACCTGATGCCCGCGCTGGCGACCCTGTCGCTGTCGCGGGTGTTCCGGGACGGTGGTCATCTCGCCCTGGATTTTGGCCCAGAGACCCTCCCCGGTCTTTGGGGAACGCTGCTGGCAAAGGCGCGTTTGCTTCTGCCTGCCACCTTCTTTGCCGCGATCACCTTCATGTCTGCGAAATTTGCCTGGGGTGCCTTTGCGCATCACGAGGTCGAGTATGGCGTGATCGACTGGCCGCTCGGGTGGGCCTATGCCGTCGCACCTCTTGGGTGCGGTGTGCTGGTCCTGCGGCTGATCCATGATGTGTTCCGTCCTGCGGAGCCAGATCTCACCCGATAAACCAACAATGGGAGGAAACGAAATGAAGACCTTGAAGAAGATCACTGCGGTTTCCGCGATCATCGCTCTGGGCATGACCGCAACAGCCGGTATTGCCGAGACGCTGCGCCTTGGGGATTTCCAGTCGACCAGCCATATCGTGTCGATCGAGGGCACCACGCGCTGGATGGCAGCGGTGGAAGAGGCCACCGGAGGTGCGGTCTCGTTCCAGCATTTCCCGTCGCAGCAGGCGGCAAAATCCAAGGCACAGCTGGATGCCGTGAACAACGGTATTCTCGACGCGGCGCTTCTGGGCACGCTTTATCACGCGGAATCCCTGCCGCTGAATTCGGTGGTCGGCTTGCCGGGGTTCTACAGCTCGGCCCAGCAGGGTACAAAGGCGCTTCAGGCGATGCTGAAGGAGGGACCGCTGCGCGAGGAACTGCTGGCGGCAGGTGTCACGCCGATCTTCGGTTTCGTGCTGCCCCCCTATCAGGTGCTTGCCAAGAAACGGCTTGGTCTGGCGGAAGACTGGAAGGCGCTGGATATCCGGACGTCTGGCTCGACACAGGCGATGACGGCCCGCTCCATGGGTGCAGTGGGTATCTCGATCCCGGGGCCAGAGGTCTACACGGCGCTAGAACGCGGACGGCTCGACGCGGTTCTGTTCCCTCTGGCATCGGTGCCGGGCTACAAGCTCAACGAGGTGGTGAGTCATATTTCCACCAACGGATCCTTCGGCGGCTATAGCTTTGTAATGGTCGTACGCAGTGACCTGTTCAAAGACCTTCCCGAGGATGTGCAGGCCAAGATGCTGGAGCTGGGCGCAGAGACGGCCATGCATGTGGCAAAGGCGCAGGACGACTCGGTCGAAGGTCTTGTCACTCAGTGGAAGGACGAAGGAATCGACACCTACACCTTCTCTGACGCGGAACTGGCAAGCCTCACCGACAGCATGAAACTGGTTGGCCAGGACTGGCTGGCGCGGATCAATGCGGATGGCGCAGAGGCGGTTCTCGAAAACTATCGTGCCCTGACTTCGAAGTAAGCCCGACAAAGACTGAAACGATCCGGGCGCCCATTCGGCTGCCCGGATCCTGAAGACAGAGCCGCGAACATGATTACTTTCCTCGCCCTTCTTTGCCTGCTGGCCCTATTCATGGTGTTCCGGATGCCGATCGCATTCGCCATGGGGTTGGTTGGCTTCATCGGACTTGCCTTGCAATTGGGATGGCGCCCTGCATTCGCTGTGCTGGAACGCATCTTCTTTGACAGCTCGTCCTCGTTCATTCTGGTGGCGATCCCGCTGTTCATCCTCATGGCAGAGCTTTTGACCTCGGGCGATGTGACGCGCCGCGCGATCCATGCCTGCCAGTGCTGGATCGGCCATGTCAAAGGCGGCCTTGCGATGGCGACCGTGGCCTCCTCTGTGCTGCTGGCGGCGCTGGTGGGCAGTTCGACCGCATCAACTGCGGCAATGGCCGCATCGGCCTTTCCAGAGATGCGTAACCATAACTACGCTGACCGTCTGGCGGCGGCCGTGGTCAGTGTGGGGGGCACGCTTGCCGTGGTGGTGCCGCCGTCCATCGTGCTGGTTGTCTATGGCGTCCTCACGGAAACCTCGATCGGGCAGCTGTTCATTGCTGGCATTGTGCCGGGATTGCTGACGGCATCCGGTCTGGCCCTGGTGATCAAGATCATCGCGACACGTACGGATCAGGCGCCTAAAGGGGATCCGTTCCAGCTAGGCAAGGCGGTCAAGGCCAGCCGTCACGTGATCCCAATGGGGTTGCTCATGGTCGGCGTCATCGGTGCCATTTACGGCGGTGTCGCCTCTCCGTCCGAGGCTGCGGCGCTTGGCGTGATGGGATCGCTCATCATTGTTCTTGTGCAGCGCAGCATAACCTTTGTCGGCCTGAGCACATCTGTGTCCGCGGCCATCCGGGCGACCGTCATGATCGTTGCCATCGTCACCTGTTCGGCGATCTTCGCGAATTATCTGGCCTTCACGCGGATCACCCATGCGCTTTTGGAATTCGCATCGACCACGGATCTGCCGCGTGCAGCGATTCTGGCCTTCATGGTACTGATTCTGCTGGTTATGGGCATGTTTATGGACCAGCTGGCGATCCTGTCCCTTGCGATGCCACTGGCGTTTCCGACCGCGATGGCGCTGGGCTATGATCCCGTCTGGTTCGGGATCGTGGTGACAAAGACGGTCGAGATCGGGCTACTGACGCCACCGCTTGGCCTGAACGCCTATGTTGCCTCGGCCCAAACTGGGGTTGCGCTGGGCACTATTTTCCGGGGCATCGTGCCGTTCCTTCTGATGGAACTCGTGGTGCTGGTGGTACTGCTGTGCTTTCCGGAGATCACGCTCTGGCTGCCATCTCTGATGCTTGGCTGACCCAAGCACATATGACGAGAAACAACAAAGGCGCCCATGGGGCGCCTTGCTTTATTGGTCGGAGTGAGAGGATTCGAACCTCCGGCCCCTGCCTCCCGAAGACAGTGCTCTACCAGGCTGAGCTACACTCCGACCGTGGCGCGGCATTATACCCGGCGCGCGGGTTTTGCAAGCCGATTTGTCATGCTTTTTTGCAATGAACGCGGATTGTGAAAACTTGCGTCCCGCGCGGCAGGGCGCCATCCTTGGGAAAAACGAGGCTGACATGTCAGCAGACTATCTCACGGTGCTTGGCGGCATCGGTATGTTCCTTGTGGGAATGAAGATCATGACGGCGGCGCTGCGGGACGCGGCCGGTTCAAATTTGCGGGACATCCTGACCCGGTTCACCACAACGCCGCTGCGCGGAGTGATGACCGGAACCCTGTCGACAGCGGTGATTCAATCCTCCAGCGCGACCACTGTCATGACGGTTGGGTTTGTCGGGGCGGGGTTGTTGACCATGCCGCAGGCGCTGGGGGTGATCTATGGCGCCAATATCGGCACCACGGCCACCGGTTGGCTGGTCTCCCTGCTGGGGTTCAAGCTGAAGCTGGGCAGTGTGGCGATGGCCGGTCTTCTGTTTGCAGGTCTGGCGGATTTGCTGGGGCGCGGCGCGGTGGCGCGGGCCGGGCGGATGGTGTCGGGCCTGTGCCTGCTGTTGATCGGGCTTGATCTGATGCAGGTGGGCATGGCCGGTGCCTCCGACCTGGTGACGCCACAAATGCTGCCGGGGAATACGTTCTTGGGGCTGGTATTGCTGGTGGGGCTGGGCGCCGGGTTGACCATCGTGATGCAGTCATCCTCGGCGGCAATGGCGCTGGCACTGGTGATGGTGCAGGGCGGTGCCCTGCCGCTGGAGCAGGCGCTGGCCATCGTGATCGGGATGAATGTCGGCACCACGTTCACCGCAATTCTCGCCTCGGTCGGCGGTTCGCGCCCGATGCGGCAGACGGCGCTGGCCAATCTGTTCTTCAACGTGGCGACCTCGGTCGTGGCCTTTGCCGCGCTTCTGTCCGGCGCAGCGTGGCTGCCGGTGCTGGAACAGGCAACCGAGGCGGTGACGACAGTCCTGATCTTTCACATGGGGTTCAACATCGTCGGGACCGCGATGTTCCTGCCGATAACTCAGCAATTTGCCGCCATGGTCGCGCGGCTGGTGCCGGACCATCCCGCTGCGCCGCTGATCGATCTGGATCGGGCCCTGTTGCAGGATCCAGGGCTTTCCCTTGTCGCAGGGGAGGCCGCCACGGCCACCATATCCCAGCGTCTGAATGCTGCCCTGGCCGCAGCGCTGCGCGATCCGCCGGATTACCGGCCCCTGTCGGGGCTGCAATCCGCGCAGGAGGCCTTGCAGGAATTGTCGGAATTTCTGGCGGATATCCGTCTGTCCGAAGGGCGCGAAGATCAGGAGCGTGCCTATGCGGCGCTGCTCCATCAGACCGACCACCTAATGCGCCTTATGGCGCGGAGCGGGCAGAAAGGGCGGGCAGCGACCCTGTCAGAGGACCCGATGCTGCGACGTCCGGCGCAGGCCATGGGGCTTGCCTTGGCGCAGCTTGCTGAAGGGCGCGCAGAGGAAGAGAAGACGGTGGCCCGGCTGGGGCGGCTATATGACCTGATCGAGCGGCGCACAAAACGCCATCGTCGCGCGCTTCTGCTGGGCGAGCACGCTGGTATCTACAGTCTGTCGGATGTGTTTTCCCATACCGATGCGCTGCGCTGGATGCAGCGCTGCCTGCATCATGCCGAACGGATCGCATATTATGGCGGTGTTGCGCGCGGGGCGCTGGCTGCGGCGAAAGATCCCGCCGCAGCCGAAAACAGCGACGCGCCTTAGAGGCTGGCGTCGAGAGCTGCGACGATGGCGTCGCCCATTTCGCTGGTCGAGACCGGCGTGACGCCTTCTTCGCCCAGAAGGTCTGCGGTGCGCACGCCATCGGCCAGAACCTTTTCGACAGCGGCTTCGAGCCGGTCGGCCTCTTCGCCCATGTCGAAAGAATAGCGCAGCGCCATGGCAAAGCTGAGGATACAGGCGATCGGGTTCGCCTTGCCCTGACCGGCGATGTCGGGGGCAGAGCCATGCACCGGCTCATAGAGCGCCTTGGGGCGACCGTTGGCCATCGGTTTGCCAAGACTGGCCGATGGCAGCATGCCCAAAGAGCCGGTCAGCATCGCCGCGGCGTCGGACAGCAGGTCGCCAAACAGGTTGTCGGTGACGATCACGTCGAACTGCTTGGGCCAGCGGCACAGCTGCATGGCGCCGGCGTCGGCGTACATGTGGCTGAGCTCGACCTCGGGGTATTCCTTGCCAACCTCGGTCACCACTTCGCGCCACAGAATGCCGGATTCCATAACGTTGGCCTTTTCCATCGAGCAGAGCTTCTTGTCGCGCTTCATCGCCAGTTCGAAGGCGGAGCGTGCGACGCGGTCGATCTCGCTCTCGGTGTAGCGCTGGGTGTTGATGCCGACGCGCTCGTTGCCTTCCTCGATGATGCCGCGCGGCTCACCAAAGTAGATGCCAGAGGTCAGTTCGCGCACGATCATGATGTCGAGGCCCGCGACGACGTCCTTTTTCAGGGACGAGAAATCCGCCAGCGCGTCAAAGCACTGCGCAGGGCGCAGGTTGGCGTAAAGGTCCATCTCCTTGCGCAGGCGCAACAGGCCGCGTTCCGGTTTCACCGAGAAGTCCAGCACGTCGTATTCCGGGCCACCCACGGCGCCCAAGAGGACGGCGTCGACTTCCTGTGCCTTGGCCATGGTGTCGTCATGCAGCGGGGTGCCGTGCTTGTCATAGGCGGCACCGCCGACCAGATCCTCGCTCACATCGAACTGAATGTCGCGCTTGTCACCGTACCAGCCGATGACCTTGCGGACCTCGCCCATGACCTCGGGGCCGATGCCGTCTCCGGGCAGAATCAGAATCGATGGGTTGGACATGCGCTTCCTCCTTGAAATAGCTGGAATTGGGGTACTCTGCACCGCGGGCAGGGTCAATAACGCGGCCTTGAATTTAAGGGGCCGGAGGCCGCTTTGCAGCCTTTTCCAGCCCGGTGGCCAGCATATCCCAGACCCGCCTGATCCGTGGGGTCTGCCGCATGCTGGAATGGGCCGCCAGCCAGACCGGCAGGGGAGGTATGTGAATGTCCAGATCCAGCTCTTCCACCTCGGGGTCCAGATGGGCGACACCGCATTGCGAAAACCCGATCCCGCAGCCCGCCCGCAAGAGCTGCCAGTAGGCGGATTGGTTGTCACAGCGGACAGCAAAGTGATGCCTGTCCGCGTGGATGCCCATTGCCCGCATGGTGCGCAGGATCAGATCGTCATCGTCATAGCCGATGAGATCATGGCTCCAGAGGCTCTCCAGATCTGTTGGCCGTCCGCGGCGGTCCAGATACCGTTTGGCCGCAAAGGCCCCGAGCGGCAGGTCCGTGATGTGGCGGGTCACAATATCAAGCTGGGTCGGGCGGTACATTCGCACGGCGATATCGGCGGCGCGAAATACCAGGTTTTCCGAGGCATCGCTGGGCACCAGTTCCAGTTCTATCTGCGGCAGCGCAGCGCGGATATCGGCAAGGATGTGCGGCAAGATGTAATGTGAGGCAAAGATGCTGGCGGTGATGCGCACGGTGCCCTTCAGATCCTGCGATTGGCCCGCCGCGGTCAGGCCGATCGCGTGCATGCGGGCGTGAATGTCCTGCGCCATCGGCAGCAATGCTTCGCCTTCCGGGCTTAGGTGTAGGCCGCGCGGATGGCGGTTGAACAGCCGCTGCCCAAGCTGCTCTTCGAGGGTCTGAATATGGCGGCCCATGGTGGGCTGGCTGCGCCCCAGCTGCGCGGCCGCCGCCGATAGCGAGCCGGTCTCGGCCACGGCAAGAAAGCTCTGGATCAGGGACCAGTCGGTGAGTGTCGTTTTGTCCATTCAATATTGAATGGCAGATCTGAATTTTTATGCAATTGGTATATTATGGTGAATGGATAGATTGAACCTGACCACGATGGAAGGAACAGATCATGACACGGAAGGTTCTCATTCTCGGCGCCTCTGGCCGCTTTGGCCGCGCGTGTGCGCATGCCTTTGAACAGGCGGGCGCCGAGGTCACCCGCTTTGACCGCAAACGGGACAATCTGATGCAGTCGGCGCAGGGCAAGGATGTGATCGTTGCGGCCTGGAACCCAGCCTATCCCGACTGGGCGGCGCAGGTGCCGGATCTGCACACAAAGATCATCGCGGCGGCCAAGGCCAGCGGCGCCACGGTGATCGTGCCGGGCAATGTCTATGTCTTTGGTCCCGGCACACCGTCGCCCTGGTCCGAACGCTCGCCCCATCGGGCCGAAAACCCATTGGGCCGCATTCGCATTGCGATGGAGAATGCCTATCGGACTTCTGGCGTGCGCACCATCGTCCTCAGGGCTGGTGATTTTCTGGATACCGAGCAGTCGGGCAACTGGTTTGACACGGTTATGACCGCGAAACTGGCAAAGGGCCGGTTTGTCTATCCCGGCAACCCGGATCTGCAGCATGCCTGGGCCTTTCTGCCGGATCTGGCGCGGGCTGCTGTTGCCCTCGCTGCGCGCGCGGACGAACTGCCGGTCTATCTGGATGTGCCGTTCCCGGGCTATACGCTGACGGGGCGGGAGTTGTTTGCCGCGGTGAATGCGAGCCTGCGCCAGCCGGTTGCCTTGAAGGGCATGTCGTGGTGGCTGCTTAGGCTGGCGGCTCCGGTCTGGCCGTTGGGGCGCTGCCTGCTGGAAATGCGCTACCTCTGGAATACGGCGCACCGGCTGGACGGCAGCGTGTTCCGCAAGATCCTTCCCGATTTTCAGGAAACGCCACTGGCCGAGGCAATATCGCAAGCCCTGCCAGCAGCCTATGCGAACACCACTGCGGAGAGGGGCTTGGCTTCACCTGCCTAGTCTGAGGTCGTGGGGGGCGGTAACGGCATCGCGATATCTACCCAGACCAGCCGGTGACGGCTGGCGCGGCTCGCGCTGTCGGTGCCCGGCAGGGACCAGAGCACCCCGGCGTCCGCCATCTGCAGATTGGCCGAGGGCAAGATATAGTCGACCCGCATCCGCCCGGGGCTGTCCCACTCCACCGTGTTGAGGCCCGCCTCGGGGCTGGCGGGGCGGGGATCCTGAAGTCTGGGGTCCTCCAGAAGCTGGCGGATCGCACCTTTGAGGCCCGCGCCCTTGTCAGGGTCCAGATTGGCGCCCCCTGCGAGCACGAAGCGGTGCAGGTCTGGGGGCTGAAACGGTTCGGGCAGGCGGCCATCCAGCAACAGTTGCCACAGGCGGATTTCGTCATGGTTGCGGCGGCCATTGCGGTCTTCCGGTCCATCAAACACCGGTGGTCCCGCCTGAAAAGTCAGCAAATCCAGCCGCGCTCCACCGGGCAGGCGTAGTGGAACCACCCAATGGGCGGTGGAGGATAGCCGCTGCACCGCCTGTGCCGTGGCCGACGGGAAGGGGCTGCCGTCCGCGTTTTGTGGCAGCAACGCACCGGGCAGGTCGCGCCACAGCATCGGCGAAAGGTCGAGAACCTCAGCCGTGTCGATGGGGATACGGGACAGGACGGCGATTCCGCCGCGGCCGGTGAAATCGCCATAGCCCTGGGAATCCCCCGGGCCACCCAGACGTCCATCACCATCCAGATCCAGACCCGTGGGAAGGCCAGCATTCGGCGCGGCGGCAAACAGATAGGGGAAAGGATGCCCGGCGAGAGCCAGATGGCGCTCGAGCGCCCGAAGGGTCCGGTTGTAATAATCCCAGTCAATACCCTGCAAGGTCAGAACATCAGGCTTTGCCGCCAGGATGACGTCGATCACGGCGGCGATCTGCGGGTCCTCTCCGCGCTCGATATCGCGTAGCAGCAGGCCGGGACCCTTGCGGAACAGTTCGGTATTGAAGGTCGCGATCCGCACCGTATCAGCCTGCGCGGGCAGGAACAGAGACAGCAAAAGGAAGGCACCGGACAGAACAAGACCGGCGCGGTGTCTCATGCGGTTTGCAGAGTCTCGGGATCGGCATAGGCGGCGCGGCGGCGCTGGGCGATCAACTCGGCCACCCGCATCAGCGCCAGCCCGCGCATGATCATCGAGGCTGGGACAAAGGCCCAGGCGCTGACCGTCCAGACCAGAGTCTGCGGTGCGGCAAACACTGCGGGGTCGATGATTCCCGAGGCCAGTTTGATGGCCGCCGGAATGGCAAAGGGCAGCAGCGCGCCGATCACCATGTTGACGCGTCCGTCCCGTTGCAGACGGATCACCACATCGCCGCCCGTGGTGGGATCGAACAGTGGTAGGTTAACCCAGACGTTGAAGGCGCCGTTGCCCAGCGGCCAGTTCCCGATGCGGACCGCCAGTGCAAAGGTTACGATGCTGAGCGCCGCCACCAGATAGCTGATCCCGGCTGCCGAGCGAACCGCCAGAACCGTTGCGTCGGGCACATCGGCGGGCATCATCAGGGTGGTCAACTGCACCGGGGAGTAGGCAAAATCCATCCCGGCGCCCAGCCGCGCGGCCACTTCATGCACCAAAGCGGTCAGACCGGTCGGGTCCAGCGGATGGCGGGCGAGCAGGCTGAGCAGCCCGACCATGGCAAAAAGAGACAGGAACCGCATCCGGTTCAGCGGCGGTGCCTGACGGAATTCGACAAAGCTGGGAAAGCTGGAGAAATACTCGGCAAAGGTAAGGGTGCCACCCAGAAGCGCCATGAAGACGATAATCTCGGGGGATTCGGTGGCCGATACCGGCAGCAGCAAGGACGGCATCGCGATCAGCAATGCCACCAATACGCCGCGGGTTGCCGCGCCTATGATGCGTGCAAACACTACGATCTGTTCCCTTCAACCTGGACTGGCCGGTGCTTTGCCGTGCCTTTGTTCCAACTTGTGCCCCGGATCTGCGTCCGGGAGTCTGCCTCAATTCTGCCCTATTTCTGCACGCTGGCAGGAAACCACTCAAGGGTTCTGAAAGAGAATCCACCACCCGGGCGGGTGTTCGGGCCGGAACTGGTGCCGGAATACATCAATAGATGCCTTCTGTTTCAGCACCTTGTAGGCCGATATACCAGATTTAGGGGAAGCGACTGGTTCAACCGCAAGCCGTCATGACGGGGTCAGCCTGCGATTGCGCGGGCCGCGAGAATCTTAGGGAATATGTCTCAATTGTGGCGCGGTGCCGCAAATGGGGCTGTGCTGGAACAAAGAAAGCCGCCCGGAACGGGCGGCTTTCAAATGTGTCAGAATGGCAATGCCGGAAGGGATCAGACCCAGGGGCGTTCCTGGGCCATCTTGTTTTCGAAGGCCTCGATCGCTCCGGCTTTCTCCATGGTCAGCCCGATATCGTCGAGACCGTTCAGAAGGCAGTGCTTCTTGAAGGCATCGACGTCGAACTTGATCACTTCGCCGTCCGAAGTGGTGATTTCCTGCGCCTCCAGATCCACGGTCATGCGGGCATTGGCTCCCTTTTCCGCGTCCTTCATCAGGATATCGACCTGTTCCTGCGGCAGAACGATCGGCAGGATGCCGTTCTTGAAGCAGTTGTTGAAGAAGATGTCGGCAAAGGAGGTGGAGATCACGCATTTGATGCCGAAATCTGCAATCGCCCAGGGCGCGTGTTCGCGGGAGGAGCCGCAGCCGAAGTTATCGCCCGCAACCAGGATCTCGGCGTTGCGATACTGCGGCTTGTTCAACACGAAATCGGGGATTTCGCTGCCGTCGCGATTATAGCGCATCTCGTCGAACAGGTTCTTGCCGAACCCGGTCCGCTGGATCGATTTCAGGAACACCTTGGGGATGATCATGTCGGTGTCGATGTTGACCAGCGGCATGGGCGCGGCGATACCGGTGAGCTTTTCAAACTTTTCCATCGTGCTGGCTCCTTACATCAAATCACGGACATCGGTCAGATGACCGGTGATGGCAGCGGCGGCGGCCATGGCCGGGCTGACCAGATGGGTGCGGCCCTTGTAGCCCTGACGCCCCTCGAAGTTGCGGTTCGAGGTGGCGGCGCAGCGCTCACCCTCGGACAGCTGGTCGGGGTTCATCGCCAGGCACATGGAGCAGCCCGCAAGGCGCCACTCGAAACCGGCCTCCTTGAAGATCTCGGCAAGGCCTTCTTCTTCGGCCTGAGCGCGGACCAGACCCGAGCCGGGCACGATCATGGCGCGCATGCCGTCCTTGATCTTCTTGCCTTTGACCACTTCGGCCACGGCCCGCAGATCCTCGATCCGGCCATTGGTGCAGGAGCCGATGAAGACGGTGTCGATCTCGATGTCGGTCAGTTTCTGACCGGGGGTGAGCCCCATATACTCGATCGAGCGGCGCGCCGCTTCGACCTTGCCGCCTTCGAACTCTTCGGGGGCGGGCACGACGCCGGTGATCGGCAGCACGTCCTCGGGCGAGGTGCCCCAGGTCACGACGGGCTGGATGTCTTCGCCTTTGAGCGTCACGACCTTGTCGAAATGCGCGCCTTCGTCGGTGTAGAGCGTCTTCCACCAGTCCATCGCGGCTTCCCACTGGGCGCCTTTCGGGGCGTGCGGGCGGCCTTTGACGTATTCAAAGGTGGTTTCATCCGGCGCGATCAGGCCAGCGCGGGCGCCGCCTTCGATGGCCATGTTGCAGACGGTCATGCGGCCTTCCATCGACAGATCGCGGATCGCTTCGCCGCAATATTCGATGACATAACCGGTGCCGCCGGCGGTGCCGGTCTCGCCGATCACTGCAAGGGTGATGTCCTTGGCGGTGACGCCCGGCTTCAGCTTGCCGGTGATCTCCACCTTCATGTTCTTGGATTTCTTCTGGATCAGCGTCTGGGTGGCCAGAACGTGTTCGACCTCGGAGGTGCCGATACCATGCGCCAGCGCGCCGAATGCGCCGTGGGTTGCCGTGTGGCTGTCACCACAGACCACGGTCATGCCGGGCAGAGTCCAGCCTTGCTCGGGGCCGACGATGTGCACGATGCCCTGACGAATGTCGCTGACCGGGTAATAGTGCACGCCAAATTCCTTGGCGTTCTTATCGAGCGCCGCGACCTGGATGCGGCTTTCCTCGGTCATCTGCGCCGGGTCTTCGCGGCCCATCGTGGTGGGCACGTTGTGATCCGGCACGGCGATGGTTTTATCCGGGGAATGCACGGTGCGGCCCGCCATGCGCAGCCCCTCAAAGGCCTGCGGGCTGGTTACTTCGTGAACCAGGTGGCGGTCGATATAAAGCAGGCAGGTGCCGTCCTCTGCTTCATGCGCAAGATGCGCATCCCAGATTTTGTCATAGAGTGTTTTGGGGGACATGGGTCCTCTCCCGTTCTGTATTGGAATAGCTGGCTTTGGGCTGGGCTGCAGCCTTATAGGCGCGCCAGGACCGTGCGGGCGGCGCCATAGAACCGTTCGCGCAGGCGTGCGCGGTCTTGCAGTTCGATTTTCTGGGCCAATACGAAGGTCATGCCTGTCAGATACATCCGCCCCGCCTGACAATCAAGGTTCGAGCAGTGCGGTTCGAAAGGGCGTCGCCCAATCCCGGCTGCGCGGTTTTCCTTGCAACCTCATTGCGGCCGACGCCATGCTGGGCGGTGGAGGTCCCCATGAATCAAGAGCAGTTGCCTGAGACATTGATCGAATTTCTGGTGTCGCTGTGGAGCAAAGTCTGGATGCTGTCGGAGCAGTTCCTGACCCCGGGCTGGCGACAGTACCAGATGCTGATCGTTGGCGGACTGGTGATTCTAGCTTATCTGCTGCGTCTTTTGACCAAAACACAGTGGGACCATTGGGGGCATCGCCGCACCGGCTGGCCAAAGTGGCGGCTGCGGGCGCTGATTCACATGATCCGGCGGCTGACGCTGATTTACTTCATCGTCTTGTCCTGGGCGGCTTACCTGCTGATGCAGAATGTGACCTGGCCGTCGCGCAGCTACCTGATCGGGATCGCGGCGACCCTGGCCACGGCCTGGCTGGTGATCGGGATCATCGCCCGGCTGGTGCGCAATCACACGCTGCGGCGGCTGTTCACATGGTCCCTGTGGATCTACGCGACGCTGGTGGCGCTGAACCTTGTCGATGACGTAGCAGAGTTTCTGGACAGCGTTGCGATCACATTTGGCGCCATGCACCTGTCGATGCTCGCGGTTCTGAAGGCGCTGATGCTGGCGGCGGTTCTGCTGACGCTGGCGCGGTTCGGCTCTAACGCGGCGGGCAAGGGGCTGAAGGGCAACAGCGATATCTCTCCTTCGATGCAGGTGCTGATCGGCAAGGCCATCCAGCTGGCCCTCTATGGGCTGGCAATCATTATCAGCATCCGCGCCATCGGCTTCGACCTGACCGGACTGGCCGTCCTGTCCGGTGCAGTTGGCGTTGGGATCGGCTTTGGTCTGCAGAAAGTGGTGTCTAACTTGGTGTCGGGTATCATCATCCTGATGGATCGCTCGATCAAGCCGGGGGATGTGATCTCGCTCGGGGAGACCTTCGGTTGGATCAACGCGCTGGGTGCGCGCTATGTCTCGGTGGTGACGCGGGACGGGCGCGAATACCTGATCCCGAACGAGGATCTGATCACCTCGCAGGTGGTGAACTGGTCCCATTCTGACCGCTACGTGCGGCTCGATATCAATTTCGGTACCGGCTATGGCGATGATCCGCATCAGGTGCGCCGGGTGGCCATTGCCGCTGCGCGCTCCGTGAATCGGGTGCTGTCCACTCCCGGCAAGGCGCCGGTCTGTCACATCACCGGCTTTGGCGACAGCAGCGTCGATTATGTGCTGCGGTTCTGGATCAGCGATCCCACGGCGGGGCTGACCAATATCCGGGGCAATGTGTTTCTTGCCCTCTGGGACGCCTTTCAGGCCGAAGGCATATCGATTCCCTTCCCGCAGCGCGAAGTTCGGGTTTTAAATACTCCGCTGGAAATCTCAGAGCCGGTAGAAGAGCCCGCGCCAGGGGCGCCAAAGGGTTGAAAAAGAGTGCGCATATGCCATCGCGGCAATGCAGCGAAGCTTCATTGAAAAAAGGCCCCTGTCTTGCTACATTTAACGCAACCCCGGCGCCGGGGGTGTTTCGGCGCGCAGCAAGGAGGACACTGTCCTGTCACCCGAACCCCAAGCGGCAGTTGCCGCTGTTAATGAGGCAGCCCCTATGCCTGCCAAGACTCGACCCACCAGCGAGGTGCTGCTGGAGCGGATCCTGACCTCTCTGGATGATGACAAGGCCGAAGATGTTGTGCAGATCGATCTGCGCGGCAAAACGGCCATTGGCGACTTCATGGTCATCGCTTCCGGTCGCTCAACCCGTCAGGTTGCGGCCATGGCCGAAAAGCTGACCGACCGGCTGAAGCAGGACTACGGCATCATCAGCAAGGTCGAGGGCAAGGACGCCGGCGACTGGGTGCTGATCGATACCGGCGACGTGATCGTCCATATCTTCCGCCCCGAAGTGCGCGAGTTCTATCAGCTGGAAAAGATGTGGGTGCCCGGCGCGGGCGCGACCAGCAGCTGATTTTGGAAACGGGGGCGGCTGCCCACGACCACCAGGTTCGGCGGCGCCCCGAAAGACCTACCTGTGATTTCCTTGGCTGAGATCGGCAGGCGGGCGGGATCCCTCTTATGCGTGTACATATCTGTGCGGTCGGGCGGCTCCGCTCCGGCCCGGAAAAATCCCTGATCGACGACTATCTGACACGGTTCGACCGCACCGGCCGCGCCCTTGGCCTTGGCCCTGCGCGGGTGGTTGAGGTCGAGGACAAGAAGAACCTTGGCATGTCCGCCGAGGCGGATCTGCTGCGCAAGGCTTTGCCCAAGGGCGCGCTGATCTGCACCCTGGATGAACGGGGCAAGCTGCTGTCCTCGCCCGATTTTGCGGGCAAGATGGCAGACTGGCGCGACAGTGGGCGACAGGATCTGGCGCTGATCATTGGCGGCGCCGATGGCATCGACCCGGGCCTGCGCGCCGAGGCGGATTTTTCGATCTCATTTGGCAAGATGGTCTGGCCGCATATGCTGGTCCGGGTGATGCTGGCCGAGCAGATCTACCGCGCCGCAACCATCCTGTCCGGTAGCCCCTATCACAGAACCTGATGGGGCTGGTCAGGGCAGGGTCAGGCGAAAGCTTTCGTCGCTCCAGCCATCCACGATGCAGCGCGCCTGAAGGCTGACATGCCGGGTTCCCTCCGGGATTGCGATGCCGCTCAGGCTGCGGGTGAAGGGCTGTTCGTTCACATGCGGATGCGCCAACACCCGCAGGCCCAGTTCGCGGCCATTCTCATCCAGCACGCGCCAGCCATCGGCATAGTGCTCCCATCCCGTATCGGCATGGGACAGCGTCACGCTGATCGTCCAGCTGCTGCCGTTCTGGTGGGCGGTTGCACCTTCGATTCGGGGCGCCTCGGCGAGGGCGGGAGAAGCCGCGCTCAGCGCGCAAAGCAGGATGATCATAGCAGGTTTCATGAAGTGCATCATAGTCGGGTCGCGGCTGGGTGCGGAATCATGAAGATGTGTCGTCCGCATCCTGTCTCCGCGTCTCGGGCGGAATGCGCAACAGCACGCTGCGGGACTGCGATGCGAATTCGCGCCGGTAAAGCACCGCCAAAGTGATCAGCGTGGCCAGGATCAGCGGGATCGCCCCCGCCAGCCACGCAGCCGAGGCCAGCGCGAAATAGGTGCAGCGCATACCCCGGTTGAAACTGCGCGCGGCGGTGATCGACAGATCCGCCGCCTGCGCCGCGCGGGGCAGGGCCAGTGGCTCAGCGGGATCATTGGGTACCGCTGCCATCAGTACCGAACAATAGCCGAACAACCGGTGCGCCCAGACATATTTCAAAAAGGCATTGGCCAGAAACAGCAGAACCGTCAGGATCTTGACCTCCCAGACAAAGGCGGGCGCGCTGTCCTGAATCAGATCCTCGGCAACGCCGGCCAGCTGTTCGGTATTGCCGATCAGCGCCAGTCCTCCGCCCATTGCGATCATCGAGGCCGAGGCAAAGAACGTCGTGCCTTGCCGCAGGCCGCTGATCAGCTGCGCGTCAAACATGCGCGGTTGGCGGGTCACCATCTGCACCATCCAGTCGCGCCGGAAATCCGCCATCAGGTAGGACACCGAAGGCTTGCCAGCCGCAGGGTTCTCGATCCGCCAGCCGATCCAGATCCAGCCCGCGACAATCAGCGTCAGCGCGGCAAAATCCAGGGTCGAAAACAGGGCGATACGGTCAATCCAGATCATGCCGCCACCCTAGCCCAGCAACTGGTCCCTTGCCAGATGGCATGAATTGGTAATATAAGTTTACCAAAGAGGAGTGCCCGCCATGGAAATGCCAGCCCCGGATCCCAAAGTCCTGTCGCGCAAAGCCCACCTGGCCGCGCGGCTGGCAAAGGTTTTGCCCGCAGACGCCCTGATCACGGAGGAGGCGGAAACCCGTGCCTATGAATGTGATGCGCTGACGGCTTACAAATGTCCGCCGCTGCTGGCGGTGCTGCCGCGCAGCACGGCTGAAGTGTCCGAGGTCCTGCGTATCTGCCACGAAGAGGGCGTGCCTGTGGTGCCGCGCGGGTCGGGCACCTCGCTGGCCGGGGGCGCCCTGCCAACCGCGGATTGCGTGATCCTGGGCGTTGCACGGATGAATGACGTGCTGGAGACCGATTACGAGAACCGCATCATCCGGGTGCAGACCGGGCGTACCAACCTCTCCGTATCCGGCGCGGTGGAGGAGGAGGATTTCTTCTACGCGCCCGACCCGTCGAGCCAGCTGGCCTGCGCAATTGCCGGCAATATCGCGATGAACTCGGGCGGGGCGCACTGTCTGAAGTATGGCGTGACAACCAACAACCTGATGGGCGTTACCATGGTGATGATGGATGGCACCGTGGTCGAAATCGGCGGCGCCCATTTGGATGCGGGCGGCTTGGATCTGCTTGGTGTCATCTGCGGCAGCGAGGGGCAGCTTGGCGTCGTGACCGAGGCGACCCTGCGGATTCTGCACAAGCCCGAAGGCGCCCGTCCCGTGCTGATCGGCTATGACAGTAACGAAGTGGCCGGCGCCTGCGTCAGCGATATTATCAAGGCGGGCGTGCTGCCCGTCGCTATCGAGTTCATGGACCGTCCCTGCATTGAGGCCTGCGAGGCCTTTGCCAAGGCGGGCTACCCCATGTGCGAGGCGCTGCTGATCATCGAGGTCGAAGGCAGCGATGCCGAGATCGACGCGCAGCTGAAGGTGATCAAAGACATCGCCCAATCCCACAACCCGGTCGAGCTGCGCGAAGCCACTGATGCGGATGAGGCCGCGCGGATCTGGCTGGGCCGCAAATCCGCCTTTGGCGCCATGGGGCAGATCAACGACTACATGTGCCTTGATGGGACTATTCCGGTGTCCTCTTTGCCCTACGTGCTGCGTCGCATCGGCGAGATGAGCAAGGAATTTGGGCTGGCGGTGGCCAATGTGTTTCACGCCGGCGATGGCAACATGCACCCGCTGATCCTGTTCGACGCCAATAAACCCGGAGACCTTGAACTCTGCGAGGAATTCGGCGCCGAGGTACTCAAACTCTGCGTCGAAGTCGGCGGCTGCCTGACCGGCGAACATGGCGTCGGGATCGAAAAACGCGATCTGATGCTGCACCAGTACTCGGGCGATGATCTGGAGGCCCAGCTGAAGGTCAAGGATGTCTTCGATCCGCAGTGGCTGCTGAACCCAGCCAAGGTCTTCCCGCTGTCGGTAACCGAAAGCCGCCGCACTCCGGCGCTGGCGGCGGAATGAACCCTGCCTTCAATGATTCTCCAGAACGTTTGGAAAAGACCATGATGCGACCCGAAAGCGAGGCCGAACTGGCCAGAATGATCGCTGCGGCCAAGGGCCCCCTCAACATCCAGGGCGGCGGCACCCGTGGCATGGCCGTGGAAGGGGAGACCCTGAGCCTTTCTGCCCTCAGCGGGGTTGAGCTTTATGAACCCGGCGCGCTGACACTTGTGGCCAAGGCCGGAACCCCGGTGGCAGAGATCGAGGGATTGCTGGCCGCAGAAAACCAGCGCCTTGCCTTTGAACCGGCAGATTATCGTGGTCTTCTGGGCAACGAAGGCACGCCGACCATCGGTTCGCTCTTTGCCGCCAATATCTCTGGCCCGCGCCGCATTCAGTCGGGCGCGGCACGGGATTTCTTGCTGGGCGTGCGTTTTGTCGATGGCACCGGCCAGATCGTCAAGAACGGCGGCCGGGTGATGAAGAACGTCACCGGCTACGATCTGGTGAAACTGATGTCCGGCGCGCAAGGGACGCTGGGAGTGCTGAGCGAGGTGTCCTTCAAGGTGCTGCCGCGTGCGGCGCAGATGGCCACGGTTTCGGTTGGCGGTCTGGATCTGCCGGGCGCGGTGCGGGCGATGTCCGCGGCGCTTGGCTCGCCCTTTGATGTGACCGGGGCCGCATATGATCCCGACACGATGACCGCCCATATCCGCGTCGAAGGCTTCGAAGAATCGGTGGGCTACCGCTGTGATGCGTTGGTGAAACGGCTGGCTGAGCACGGCATTGCGCACCGCGCCGAGGCGGACGAGGATCTGTGGCGTAGCATCCGCGATGTGGCAGCGTTCCACGGCCATGACGGTGATGTCTGGCGGATCAGCGTGAAACCATCCGATGCAGTGGAGTTGGCGCCGCGCCTTGGCGCGACGGCGCTGCAGTTCGACTGGGGCGGCGGCTTGATCTGGGCGCTGATGCCCGAAGGCAGCGATCTGCGCAAAAAGATGTCGGGCGAAGGCACCGGGATGGAACCGGTTCCAGGCCATGCCACCTTGGTCCGCGCCAGTGCCGAAACGGCTGCGCGCCTTGGCCGGTTCGAACCACAACCGGCGCCTCTTGCCGCCCTGTCCAAAGGGCTGCGCGACCAGTTCGATCCGCGCGGGATCCTGAACCCTGGCCTGATGGGATAAGACATGCAGACTGAATTTACCGAAGACCAGCTGAAGGATCCCGGCATCCAGCGCTCGAACGAGATCCTGCGTTCCTGCGTGCATTGCGGATTTTGCACCGCGACCTGTCCGACCTATCAGGTTCTGGGGGATGAGCTCGACAGCCCGCGCGGGCGGATCTACCTGATCAAGGACATGCTGGAAAACAACCGCGTGCCGGATGAAAAGACGGTCAAGCATATCGACCGCTGCCTGTCCTGCCTGGCTTGCATGACCACCTGCCCGTCGGGCGTGCATTACATGCACCTGATTGACCACGCGCGCGCTTATATCGACAAGAATTACAAACGCCCCTTTACCGACCGGGCGCTGCGCTGGGTTCTGGCGCAGATTCTGCCCTATCCGGGCCGATTCCGCCTCGCGCTGTTCGGTGCGAAACTGGCGCGTCCCTTCAAAGGGCTGGTGCCCGATGCGCGGCTTCGGGCGATGCTGGACATGGCGCCCAAGGATATCCCGCCGGTCAGCCGCAACGATGATCCGCAAAGCTTCACCCCCGCAGAGCCGCGCAAGAAGCGCGTGGCGCTGATGACGGGCTGCGCGCAAAAGGCGCTCAACACCGATATCAACGATGCCACCATCCGCCTGCTGACCCGGCTGGGCTGCGAAGTGGTCGTGGCCAAGGGCGCGGGCTGCTGCGGGGCGCTGACCCATCACATGGGCCGTGAGGACGAAAGCCACGCCACCGCGGCCAAGAACATCCGCGCCTGGTGTGCCGAGATCGACGGGCAGGGGCTGGATGCCATCGTCATTAACACCTCGGGATGTGGCACCACGGTGAAGGACTACGGCCATATGTTCCGCAATGATGCGCTGGCGGCGGATGCGGCGCGGGTATCGGAACGGGCGATGGATATTTCCGAACTGCTGATGAAACTCGACCTGCCCGAAGGCGATGACAAGGGGCTGACCGTTGCCTATCACGCGGCCTGCTCTTTGCAGCACGGCCAGCAGATCAAGACGCACCCCAAGACCCTGCTGAAACGCGCCGGGTTCAAGGTGGTGGAGCCTGCCGACAGTCACCTCTGCTGCGGTTCTGCCGGGACCTACAACCTGATGCAGCCGGAAATCTCGGGTCAGCTGAAGGCGCGCAAGGTCAAAACGCTGGAAGCCAAAAATCCCGACCTGATCGCCGCAGGCAACATCGGCTGCATGATGCAGATCGGATCGGGTACCAAGCTGCCCATCGTGCATACGGTTGAGCTATTGGACTGGGCCACCGGTGGTCCGAAACCGCCCGCGATGACCGATGGGAATGGACATGCCGCGACGGCAGAGGATCAGGTACCGATCTTGCGCTGATCCCACAGTGGTAAATTTTTGGCAGGGCCGGGCTGTATCAGCGCGGCCCTTGCCGTATTTTCGCCCTAACAGATACCTATCCTGAAAAGCGGGATGAGCGGGGAGACATGCGTGCGGATTTGGGTTTTCGGGATTTTGGCGGCACTGCTGCCTGCGGTGGTTGCGGCTGGGGACAGTCGTCTTCAGCGGCTCGACACCACGGATGCGGGCCGCGCCTGGGAGGCGGTTGGCCGTCTTGACGTCAATGGCGAAGGCTTCTGCACAGGGTCTCTGATCGCGCCAGATCTGGTTCTGACAGCGGCGCATTGTCTGTTTGACGGGCGCACCGGTCAGCGGATCGCCCCCGAGACCATCGAATTTCTGGCCGGCTGGCGCAATGGCCGCGCCTCGGCCTATCGCTCGGTGCGCCGAGCGGTGATCCACCCCGACTATGTCTTTGACGGCGAGGTTTCGACCGGGCGGGTGCGCAAGGATATCGCGCTGTTGCAACTGCAACGCCCCATCCGCAACACAACCGTCATCCCGTTCGAGACCGACCGGCGTCCGCGCAAGGGCAGCCGAATTGGTGTTGTCTCCTATGCCCATGACCGCTCTGAGGCGCCCTCGCTGCAAGAGGTCTGCACCGTCACCGCGCAGCAGAAGGGGGTATTGGTGATGTCCTGCGATGTGGATTTCGGCTCTTCCGGCGCGCCGGTGTTTTCCTTTGACGGGCAGGTGCCGCGTATCGTTTCCGTGGTCTCGGCCAAGGCCGAGGTGAACGGCCAGCGGGTGTCGCTGGGTGCGGCGCTGGGCGAGGGGCTGGATCTGTTGCAGGCACAGCTGACCGGCACCCATATCGGCAGCCGTATGCCGCCCGGTGTAGGCCGGGTTCAGGTCGGCGATGGCCGCCGCACCAGCGGCGCCAAATTCATCCGTCAGTAGGCCTCAGACGGGGGCATATTTCCGCGCCCTGCCAACCTCTTGAAACCCGCGATGCAGTCCTTATCTCGATTGTGTCGGGTCGCCGCCAAGCGGGGCCCGATGGAAATGAACGCCCTGCCCCAGACGTGGGAGGGCAATGTACATATCGCTCAATGATGAGGATGACACATATGCGTACCTTTGATTTTGCACCGCTGCACCGTGCGACCGTGGGTTTTGACCAGATCGCCGACCTGATGGACCGGGTTCTCAGCAACGATGTAAGCCAGCCCAGCTACCCCCCTTACAATATTGAAAAGACCGATGCCGACAGCTATCGCATCTCGATTGCCGTCGCCGGTTTCTCCGAATCCGATCTCAGTGTCGAGGTGAAGGAACACGCCCTGGTCGTTTCCGCCCGCAAGGCCGATGCGGATGAGGACCGGACCTTCCTGCACCGTGGCATCGCCACCCGCGCGTTCGAGCGCCGCTTCACCCTGGCCGACCATGTGCGCGTCACCGGCGCCAGCCATGCGGATGGCATGCTGCATATCGACCTGCAGCGCGAAGTGCCCGAGGCCCTGAAACCGCGCCGGATCGAGATCAGCTCTGCCACACCGCAGCGCGCCGAACTGGAAGCGCAGAAGGTCAACTGATCCTTCCCCGCACAGGGTTCTCCCTGCTTTGAAACTCCCCGAGGTCGCCGTCCTACCCGTGGCGGCCTTCCTTCCCCCGTGTCCGGATGCCGGGCGCGGGGGCTTTTGCGTTTGGCGCGTCTTATAGCTGGGGCTGACCGGATGGTAGGGAGCATCCTTTTCTGTTATCAGAAGCTGGAAAGGAGCCGCCATGCCCCCTGCCTCTCGCCCCGCTGATCGCCCTGCCTCACGATCCGCAAATCGTCCGGACGAATTCGTTCTGGCCGCAACGCAGCTTTTTGCCACGCGGGGCTATCATGGCGCCTCGATTGCCAATATCGCCGATGAACTGGGACTGACGAAACAGGCACTGTTGCACCACTTCGGCAGCAAGGATGCGCTGTATGAGCGGGTGCTGGGAGGGGTGGCCGACCGCATGATGCTGATGGAGGCGCAGGACTCCGATGCCGCGCCGGAGCAGCGGCTTGAGACGTTTTTCGAAACCTATCTGGGCGAGGGGCTGCTCAATCCTGCCGACAGCCGCCTGATCCTGCGCGAGCTGCTGGACGATCGCCAGGAGGACCGGCCCGCTGAACGCTGGTTCCTGCGGCCCTTTCTGCAGGAACTGGTGGCCATGGTGCAGGACGCACCGGCCTGGCGTGCAGCACCGCCCGCGGCGGCTTTGGCGGCGGTTTGCGATCTGCTGGGGGCGATCGGTTATTTCGCCATGTCGCAGCCTGTTCTGCCGCGCCTTCCGGGGCAGGCGGGGGCGGTTGAGGCCTTCCGTTCGCAGATACGAAAAAGGGTCCGCGACCTTGCCAGTCACGGACCCCAATCCTGATGCTCTGATCCTTTGCGTGCCGGATCAGACCGACATGCAGATGTATTTCATTTCCAGATAGTCCTCGATGCCGTGATGGCTGCCTTCGCGGCCGAGGCCCGACTGTTTGACGCCGCCAAAGGGGGCGACCTCGGTCGAGATGATCCCGGTGTTGACGCCGACGATGCCGTATTCCAGCGCCTCGGCCACCTTGTAGACCCGGCTCAGATCCTTGGCATAGAAATAGGACGCAAGGCCAAAGATGGTGTCATTGGCCATGGCGATGACCTCGTCCTCGTCCTCGAATTTGAACAGCGGCGCCAGCGGGCCGAATGTTTCCTCGGTCGAGAATTGCATATCCGTGGTGGCGCCGGTCACGATGGTCGGCTGGAAAAAGGAGCCGCCGAGCTCGGACGGGTTGCCGCCCAGAATGATCTCGGCGCCCTTGGCCGTGGCGTCTGCCAGATGGGCCTCGACCTTTTCGACGGCCTTGTCGTTGATCAGCGGACCGAACTGCACGCCGTCCTCAAGACCGTCCCCGACCTTCATCTTGGCGACGGCCTCTTTCAGTTTGGCGGCGAAGGCATCATAGACACCGGCCTGCACGTAGATCCGGTTGGCGCAGACGCAGGTCTGGCCGTTGTTGCGGAACTTGCACATGATCGCGCCTTCGACAGCAGCGTCGAGATCGGCATCGTCAAAGACGATGAAGGGCGCATTGCCACCCAGCTCCATCGAGCATTTCATCACCTGATCCGCCGCTTGGCGCAGCAGCAGACGGCCAACCGGGGTCGAGCCGGTGAAGGTCAGCTTGCGGACTGCCGGGTTCTCACAGAACTCCAGCCCGGTTTCTGGCGCGTCCGAGGTGGTGACCACGTTGAACACACCCGCCGGAATGCCTGCGCGTTCCGCTAGAACCGCCAGCGCGGTGGCCGACAGGGGCGTCAGCTCGGCCGGGCGGGCGACAAAGGCACAGCCTGCGGCCAGCGCCGGACCGGCCTTGCGGGTGATCATCGCGTTGGGAAAGTTCCACGGCGTGATCGAGGCGGCAACCCCGATGGGCTGTTTCAGAACGGTGATCCGCTTGTCGCGCTGGTGGCCGGGAATGGTCTCTCCATAGATCCGCTTGGCCTCCTCAGCAAAGAACTCGATGAAAGAGGCGCCATAGGCAATCTCGCCCTTGGCTTCGGCCAGGGGTTTGCCCATTTCCGCGGTGAGGATGATGCCCAAGTCGTCCTGGTTTTCCATCATCAGGTCAAACCACTTGCGCAAGACATTCGCGCGTTCCTTGCCGGTCCATTTGGCCCAGTCTTTCTGTGCGGCTTCGGCCTGGGCGATGGCACCTGCAACCTGCGCGCGGCTGAGATCGGCAACTTCAGCAACCACATCGCCACGCGCGGGGTTGGTGACATCAAAGGTGCCCTTGTCTCCGTCAACAAACTGGCCGCCCACATAGGCGCGGGTTTCCAGCAGGGTCGGGTCCTTCAAAAGGGACTTCAGCTCGGTGTTCTTGGTCAGCATTGGTGTCTCCCCGGATTATTTGCAGGCATGCAAATCAGCTGGTCATTCATATGTCCAGAACCTTCGATGAGTCCAGAATTTGATCATAAATCTGCCGGACGCTGGGCATAGGCTAAGCAGAAGGGCCGGATGCCGCCGCTTCAGTTAGCTGTTTGACATTGTCCCGCGCAGCCCGTCACTTTGGCAAAAACAACAAACCGGGGAGATTGCCATGGAACTGGACGACGCCTATGCCAACGGAGCCTATATCGCGGGGGCCGATGATTACCCGCCGCGCTGGGATGCCTCGGCCGAGGATTTCCGCAACAGCCTGCACGAGCGCGCCCAGCTCGACATTCCATACGGTCCAGGCGATCGAAACAAGTTCGACCTCTTCCTGCCCGAAGGTACGCCCAAGGGTGTCTTCATCTTCGTGCACGGCGGCTACTGGCTGAGGTTTGACAAAAGCACATGGTCGCATCTGGCGGTAGGTCCGCTGGCGCATGGCTGGGCCGTGGCAATGCCGTCCTACGACCTGTGCCCCGATGTCTCCATTGCCGATATCACCCGGCAGGTGGCCTCGGCGGTGGTACATATCGCCGAAGAAGTGGACGGCCCCATCGCCCTGGCCGGGCATTCTGCCGGGGGGCATCTGGTCGCCCGCATGCTGGACCGGGCGCTGCTGCCCGAGGATGTAGGCGCACGCCTGAAAACAGTGATCCCAATTTCGCCGCTGTCGGATCTGCTGCCGCTGTTGCGAACCTCAATGAACAAGCAATTCAAGATGGATGCCGAGGCCGCCAAGGCCGAAAGCCCGGTGGAGATGCAGGACCGCTATGACGTACCGGTCACCGTCTGGGTCGGCGCCGAGGAACGCCCGGCCTTTCTGGATCAGGCGCAATGGCTGACCGATGCCTGGGCGACGGATCACGTCATCGCCTTTGGCAAGCATCATTTCAATGTCATCGACCCGTTGGCGGATCCCGACAGCGACTTGGTGGCGCTGATCGTCAATTAGGCAGCCCCGCTGATCTGCGCCGCACCAAGGCACGACCCGGGCAGGGCGGCGCAGAAAACACTTGCCAGCGCTGCGATTCCGCAGCATGTCTGGGATCAGGGCCGGGCGATGGCGTCGCCGCGTGAGGGAGTTCTCACGGGACCCTGACTTAGACACACAATCTGTCCTGTACGCCGGGACCTTTCTTGTAAGAAAAGGAAGGATCCAGCATGACTGCACGTCCTGACATGTACCGTTTTCACAATGGCGAAAAGGCGCCGTTGCAATTCCCCGTGGCCGAGTATGAGGCGCGAATTGCGGGCCTGCGCAAGATCATGGAGCAGGCTGGCGTCACCGCCGCCGTCTTCACCTCGATGCATAATATCTCGTATTATTCGGGGTTTACCTACTGCGCCTTTGGCCGTCCCTACGGTCTTGTGGTGACCGCCGATGCCGCCGTCACGATCAGCGCAGGCATCGACGCGGGCCAGCCCTGGCGCCGCTCCTTCTGCGATAACATCACCTATACCGACTGGCAGCGCGACAATTTCTGGCGTGCGATCCTGTCGGTTTCTGGCCCCGGCGCGACGGTAGGCTACGAGAGCGATCATCTGACGCTGCTGCAAAAGGGCAAGCTCGAATCCTTCCTGCAACCGGCTGAGATGATTGATCTTTACGAGCCGACCATGCGCCAGCGCATGCATAAATCCGCTGCCGAGATCGAGATGATCCGCGCCGGTGCCGCAGTGGCCGATGTGGGCGGCTATGCCATCCGCGATGCGATCCGCGAAGGGGTGCGGGAGATCGACGTGGCGATGGCGGGGCGTGATGCGATGGAGCTGGAGATCGCCAAACGCTTTCCTGATGCCGAATACCGCGACACCTGGGTCTGGTTCCAGTCGGGCATCAATACCGATGGCGCCCATAACCCGGTGACTGCGCGCAAGCTGCAGCGCGGCGATATCCTGTCGCTGAACACCTTTCCGATGATCTCGGGCTATTACACCGCGCTGGAGCGGACCCTGTTCGTCGGAGAGGTCGATCCCGACAGCCTGAAAGTCTGGGAGGCCAACGTCGCCGCCCATGAATACGGCATCTCGCTGCTAAAGCCCGGCGCCAGCTGCGCCGAGATCACCCATAAGATCAACGCCTTCTTCGAAGAGCGCGATCTCCTGCAATACCGCACTTTTGGCTACGGGCACTCCTTTGGCGTCCTGTCCCATTACTACGGGCGCGAGGCGGGACTGGAGCTGCGCGAGGATATCGAAACGGTGCTGGAGCCGGGAATGGTCATTTCGATGGAGCCCATGCTGACCATCGCGGAAGACAACCCCGGAGCGGGCGGCTACCGCGAACATGACATCCTGGTGATCACCGAAGATGGCAACGAGAACATCACCGGCTACCCCTACGGGCCGGAGTTCAACGTGGTCGGGTAACGGGGGCCGAAAGGCTCAAGAGTCGGGGGGTGACATCCGCGCACCCCCCTTACACAGGCTGTGCAGCCTCTGTTCGGCAGGTAGGCCGCAGTCCAGGGGTTATGCGGCGTTTTTCTCGCCGTCCACTGCCGCATTGCAGGCAATCCGGCGCATGTCGTCCCGGGTCATCGGCTGACCGAAGTAAAAGCCCTGAACCGAGGTGCAGCTTTCTGCGCGCAGGAAGCTGAGTTCGTCTTCGACCTCGACCCCTTCGGCGAGAACCGGAATGTCCAGCGCGGCCCCAAGCAGCAGAGTGGAGCGCACGATGACAGCACGCTGCGCGTCCTTATGCACGTCCTGAACGAAACTGCGGTCGATCTTGATCTTATCGAAGGGGAAGGTCTGCAGCATCGAAAGCGACGAATACCCGGTGCCAAAATCATCCATGGCGATCCGGATGCTCAGCTCTTTCAGCTTGTGCATCACCTTCAGCGTGTGCGCCTGATCGTCGATGATGCTGGCCTCGGTGATTTCCAGTTCAAGGCGCTGCGGGTCGAGGCCGGTCTCGAACAGGTTGTCCATCACGTCTTCGACAAACGAGGGCTGCACCAGCTGTTGCGGCGCCACGTTGACGGCAATGCTGTAGGGGTGATCCCATTGCGCCGCCTCGCGGCAGGCCTCCCGCAGCACCCAGGCGCCGATATCGCGCACCAGACCGGTTTCTTCGGCCACCGGGATGAAGTCATCCGGGGACACCCGACCACGCGTCGGATGATTCCAGCGCAAGAGCACTTCGAACCCCACCGGCGCCAGCGTTTCCAATGTGTTCTGGAGTTGATACACCAGTTCGAATTCATTGTTCTGCAGCGCCAGACGCAGGTCATGCACCAGCTGTGTCTTGTCTCGGCTACGGCGGTCCATTTCCTCGTCGAATTGGCAGATCGGCGTGTCTGCTTCTGACTTGGCCCGATACATCGCAACATCCGATTTATGCAGCAACTGGTTCGGATCACGCCCTTCTTCCAGCGTCGTTGCAATCCCGATCGACGCCCCGACCCGCAACGAGACTTCCTCTAGGTCGATGGGCTCCATTATGGCGGCGTGCAGACGCTCTGCAAAGCTCTGCACCTCTTCGATGCGGCGGAACCCCAGTTTGATGGCGACAAATTCGTCGCCGCCAACCCGCGCGATGTATTCGCCTTCGCCTTTTTGCTCATTCAAGCTCTGCGAAACCCGGCGCAATACTGCATCGCCTATCGCATGGCCATGCAGATCATTTACCTCCTTGAACAGATTGAGGTCGATCGTTAGCACCGCCGCCTTTGCGGTCTCATTTTCAGTCAGCTGCGTCTGCAGGGCATCCAATTTGCGGGTCAGCCACATCCGGTTGGGCATGCCGGTCAGCGGATCATGCAGGGCCGCATGAGTGAGTTGGGAACGGGATTCCCCTTCGAGATTGACCTCAATACTCGCAGAAGCGATGGCGATCAGCAGAATGATCCCTGTCACTCCGAAGATCAGCATGGCCATGGCGGTATCCGAAATTGTCTCGGTCGGCACCTCAATTGAGGAATCCAGCCGGATCTCGATGGCGCTCATCCCGGTGAAATGCATAAGACAGATCGCCAGGACCATGGCCCCCGCTGGCCATAGCCGCCCGGCCACCCCGCCCAGGCGTTGGACAATCAAACCATAGCTGAGTGCGCCAAAACCCGCGCCCAGAAGGACAGAGGCCACCAGATGCGGAAGGCTCCAGACAATCGTTCCGGGGAGCAAATAGGCGTTCATGCCAGTGTAATGCATCGCCGTCACGGTCAGCCCGAACACCGCCCCCGCTGCACAGGCCGCAACCCGGCCGCGCGCATAGGCCAGCCCGGTGTTTGCAGCCAGTGAACCGATGACGCCGACCAGAAGCGATACACCAGTCAACACCGGCTCATACCCATGCGCATAGCCCGGGTCATAGGATAGCATCGCGATAAAATGGGTCGACCAGATCGTGGCCCCGGTGATCAAACCGGCAAGGGGTAGCTGAACCAGGCGGCGCATGCCCGTCCACTGGGTCAAACGGGTGGACATATGTGTGGAGAGCACCGAACCGATGACGCAAATAAAAGCAGCCACGGCAACCAGGCCATAAATATGCTCCTGGGTGATACAGTCCAACAGACGATACATGAACCAAGTCCTCGGGTCGTATATGAGATTCAGTCTCTTGTCCCGTTGAACGGTTAACAAAACAACCGTGATTCAGCTCGCCCCAGAGATAACATGAGTATCATTGTAATATTTAAAAAGTGATCATCCGCCATCCTGCCTTGGCGGGCTATGGTGGAAACGGCTCTCCGACCCCTCCCATTGCACGCTCCCTCGCAATCGGGCATAGGAGGGGGAACCCTCCTGTATTGTGCAGGCTGGGGCGGGCAGGGGGCTATGCAGTCCTGTGCCGCCCCAAGGATCCCTAACCGAGCCTTATAGACTGACCTCCGCCCCATGGACGATCTGCCCAAGAAGACCAAGAATGAATTCGCTCTGATCCAGCTGCTCCCCAACATCATGACGGTGGGGGCGATCTGTGCGGGGTTGTCGGCGATCCGGTTCGGGGTGCAGGGCAATTACGTGCTGGCGGTGCAGCTGATCCTGCTGGCGGCGCTGCTGGATGGTCTTGACGGGCGGTTGGCGCGGGCCTTGGGCAGCGACAGCAAGATGGGGGCCGAGCTGGATTCGCTCGCGGATTTCCTGAACTTCGGCGTCGCGGCGCCGCTGGTGATCTATTTCTGGGCCTTGCAGGACATGCGCAGCGCCGGGTGGATTTCGGTGCTGGTGTTCTCGGTCTGTTGCGTGGTGCGGCTGGCGCGGTTCAACGTGGCAGCGAAATCGGATGAGCCGGTCGTGGGCGAACGCCTTGGCTACTTCACCGGCATCCCTTCGCCTGCCGGGGCACTACTGGCGATGCTGCCGATGTTCGTCTCCTTCTCCTTCTCCGGCGGGCTGGTCGTTCCGGATCTGCTGATCTGCTTTCACATGGTTGTCATAGGTTTCCTTATGATCAGTCGCATCCCGACCTGGTCGCCCAAGGCGGTGAAGATCAGCCGGGAGAATGTGAAATATTTCCTGGTGGGCTGTGCCTTTGCCGGGGCGGCGGTTCTGACCTATGCTTGGACGACGCTGGTTGTGTTGTGCCTTGTTTACGTGGTTTTGGTGGTCTGGGGGCTGATCCGAAAGGTACCGGATTGAGCGGGTAACAAGAAAATGGGGAGGCACGGGATTGGAACTGAAGGCGGTTCAATCATCCTACGCGCGCTGGGCGCCAATTTACGACAGGACATTCGGGGCGGTGACCAATGCCGGGCGGCGCCGGGTCGTGAACTATATCAACCGGCGCGGCGGCAGCGTGCTGGAGGTTGGCGTCGGCACAGGGCTGTCGCTGCCGCATTACGGTGCGGATCTGCGCGTCACCGGCATCGATTTCAGCACCGAAATGCTGGCCAAGGCGGAAACCCGCGTGGCCGAGATGGATCTGACCAATGTCGCGGGGCTGCGGCAGATGGATGCGCGTGATCTGGATTTTCCCGATGCCTCCTTTGACACGGTGGCGGCGATGCATGTGCTGTCGGTGGTGCCCGAGCCGCAAAAGGTGATGGCTGAAATCGCCCGGGTGCTGAAGCCCGGCGGCGAGGTGGTGATCAGCAACCATTTCAAAAGCACCCAGGGCGTTCTGGCCTCGCTTGAGAAGATATCGGCCCCCTTTGCCAATGTGCTGGGCTGGCATTCCGATTTCGAGATCGGGACCATCCTTGGCGAGGAAACGCTCAGCATCAAGGAGCAGGAAAGCCTGCCGCCCTTTGGGATGATGACCTTTCTGGTGCTGAAGAAAGCCCGCCACAACTGATCTTGCCTCTGGCTGGCGGGATTGGCATCGCGGCAAAAACGCTTATGTTCGAAGGGGTAAGCCAGCGGGTTGGCCGGGTTCTGCCGTAGCGCAGCGCTGCGGGGTCGGGGGCGCGCTGGTGCTGGGGGCGGTGATGCTGGGCTTTTTTCGGCTGTTTTTCTTTCTGATGATCGGGCTCACGGTGGTCTACGGCGCCGTGTCGCTTTATTCGCGGGAAATGCGCCGGGCCAAGTTGAAACGCCGCTGGGCCGAGAAGGGCTTGACCGGAGACCGCGCGGCCTTCATCCAGCGGGGGTTGCGGCGGTATGACCATTCGTTCCGGCGTCGGCTGATCCTGCTTGTCTATGTGGTGCCGCTGGGGTTGATTGCGACACTGATCTATATGGTCAATTTCAGATAGGAGGCCTTTATGGGCTACATCAAATGGGGATTTTTGATCACCGTCTGGCTGCTGTTCGGGGCCTTCCTGCACTATACGTTGCCGCAGTATGACGTGGTGCGGATCGTCAACACCTACGAGGAACGTCAGGAACTGAATGACTGGACGCGGATGTTCTGGTCGACGCCGGACACCCAATCGACCGAGCAGAGCAACCGGGATGTGCAGTTCATTCAGGCAGTGCGCCCCGATGGCAGCGCGATCGTCTACCGGAACGAAGACACCGGCTGGAACTGGCCGCCCTATTTCAAATTCGACACCGCCAATCTTTATACCGAGGCCAATGACGCGATCTCGAACAAGGCCGCGCCGGAATGGGTGGCGGTGCTGCATTATGGCTGGCGCAACGAATTCCTGTCGGCCTTTCCCAATGCGGTTGGGATCAAACCCGTTGCCGGGCCGAATGACAAACCTCTGAACTGGGTCAGCACCCTGATCCTAGTGCTGATTGCGGCGCTATTCTGGGCCATCTACGTGCGCTGGCGCCGCTTCCGCCGCAACCGGCTCGACCCGATGATCGATGATGTGGAAGACAGCCTTTATGCCGCTGGCGACGCCATATCAGAGCGCCGCAGCAGGCTGCGCCGTTGGCTTGGCGGCGACAACAAGTGACCCTGTCCGCCGCGCCGGGGTGCGGGGTGGCCCTTCCGGTTGAGGTCGATTAATCGCTGAACAGATCTGGGTTCTGGCTGATGTCTTTGGCCTGCTCCGCCGTAATGCCAAACACCCTCGCCAGTTTGGCGACCTTGTCTTCTGCAGTGTCCGCCTCGTGCAGGGTAACGAAGGGATCAAACCCGGCATCCCGGATCCGGTCGGTTTCATGCAGGATATCATTGCGGATGGTCGGCAGGATCCGGTCTAGTGTCTGTTTCGGTGTCTGCACTCCGACAAGGCCAGATCGCTGGGCATGGGCGATCAGATATTCATCGGTGAAATCACAATCGAGGTGAAGCACCTGCGTCACTGAGCGGTCAGAGGCGAAGTCATTCATCAGCTCCAGCCCCGAGGGATCTATGCAGACGATCAGCCGGTTGCTGTTGTAATATTCAAACAGCATGCGCATCAGGGCGCGGCGGTGGCGAGTGCGTTTCCACAGCGAGGCTTCGATCCCGCCAAGATCGGGTAAGGGCGTGTTTTCCTCGTGGAAGAGATAGGCGATGGCCGGAACCTCGGTGCGCTCGTTGACTTGCCGGATCAGCCTCTTGGCCACGTGCCATTTCTTGCACACGACCATGGTCAATTCGCGTTCTCGCCCCAGGCTGCTTTCGGTTTCCCAGAACCGCGGTGCAAAGCGGCGTCCGTTGCGACCGCGCTGGGTAAGAAACTGGAACAGGCTGCGCCCCTCGTTCGAGATCTGGAACTCCACGCCCTCGGCCGCGTAGAGCCGCCCGAGACGGCGTTTCAGATCCTTGGCATCCGGGCTGATCTTGCGGGCAAAGAGGAAATCCTGGCTCAGCAGCAGATCGTAGTGATCGTTGTAGAAATTCACCGGCATTCCGTAGTCGGTGAACATCAGAAAGGTGAGCGTGCGGCACTGGATCTCATCGCCCGGGATCAGGTGGCGGACCAGCGTCTGGAAAAAGGTCTCATCCGGGATCCATGTGGTGCGGAAGAAGCGGACCACATCGCGCCGCTCCCGCACGAATTGCAGGATCGCCTCAACAGTGCGGCGGCGCAGGCACCACCACTGGCTGCCAATCTGAACCTGAATGTCCGAAGGCACCGCGCGGTGCAGGCGGAGTTTCTTCTGAAGGTTATGACTCCATTCGAACAGAGCCTTGTTCTTGCGTTCGTTGAAGACATGCCGGTAGATCAACCGGTCTTCCTTCATGCCGGTCTTGATCCAGTCGCTTTCGAAGAAATCAAAGCTTTCGATGAAGTCGAAATCGTTCTGGTCCAGATAGTCATGCGCGTATTGGGCGGTCTTGATCGCCATGCAATCGCCCGAGAGCATGTAGAAATGGGTGGCCCGGGGGAAGTTGTCGGCGGCGGTGCGCATTGCCGCAAGGGTGGCACGGACCAGCGACCATTCCCCCCAGCCGCATTTGATGCGCCGCCGCGGAAAGCAGACATTGGGATTGTCGTCGAGGGCAGCGCGGATCTCGGCATAGTCTTGATCGCTGGCGCGGCCGTCGAAATGGATCACCATGTAATCGCCGACCGCCGTCAGCCGTTCGGCCTGCTGGATGATCGCCTCGGGGTCCTTATGGCAGAGCAGTATGTATGCAATTTTTGCCATTCTGACGACGGTACGCCCCTGTTTTGCTGGATTGTCTTCTTGATAAAGCTCGGAGCTGTTTGAAGAAACAAGATTATTTGTCTTTTGGCCGCGATGTGGTCATTGTTGCGTCGAGTGGACAGGAACGGAGTTGGTTGCGGATGGGATTCCCAGGAACCTGGATGACCGAGAGTGAAAGCGTGATTTACCGGGTGGTGCCGAAATGCGCCTGTTCGACCATCGGTCAGATACTCTACTATTCCGATCACGGCAGGTTCTTTGACGGCGATATCCACGATTCAAAGGAAGGCCTGCACAAATGGGCGCAGGAGGGAAGCCAGGAGCCGATCAACCGCAATGTGCTGGGCCAGCGCACCTATGCCTTCACCTGCGTGCGCAACCCCTATACCCGGGTGCTGAGCTCGTTCTTTGACAAGATCTGCGGCATCCAGCGCAACGGCAAACGCTATCGTGGCAATCTGGTGCCCCGGCTGGTCTATGATTACGGGATCGAGGTCGGCGGCGAAGATGGCCAGCAGGAGTTCGACCAGATCAAGAGCTTCCGGCGGTTCCTTTTGTTCGTGCGCGATACCATCCGGTTCCGGCGGCCGATGGAGCCGGATATACACTGGTCGGCGGCCTCGGGGCATGTGTCGACCTTTATCGTGAATGGCGGACGCTACAACAAGATCATCTGGACCGAGGCCTTCAACGACGGCATGAGCCAGGTTCTGGACGCCATCGAGACGCCGCATCCCGTGGATCTGGCGGCGATCCCGCGCTTCAACGAAAGCGAAGGCCACGGTCCCAAACGCGCGCATCCGGTCGAGGATTACTTCGACGATCTGTCGATGCATCTGATCTATGAGATCTACAAGCGCGACTTCGATCTGTTCAAATACGATTTTGAAAACCCGGCCAACAAGATGCCCATCGGAGAGATCGATCTGGACGAGGTGCACGCCAAGCTGGGCGACTGATCGTGTCTTTGGCAGAAATAGGGGTACTCCCGCCCATCGTCGGGCATTGAAAATGCCCATCCGCTGGTTGGGCGTGGCGCCGCTGGCGCGGCGCGCAGGGGGCTGAGGAGCGGTTGAGGGGCAGGTCTGCCCTCAACGCGCCCTATCGATTTTCTTTGGGATGGGCGCGTCAAGGGTGAACCGCGCGTGCCGCGCGGCGGCCGGGCCGCCCTTGACCCGGGCCGCAGATGCTGCGGTCGAAGGCCGGATAAGAAAAAGGCCCCTCAGCCGGGTTGGCGAGGGGCCTTCGTCATTCATTCAGAGGCGGTCACTCGTCGTCTGGCAGCGCGCGCACGGCGCCCTTGGCGGCGCTGGTGGTCAGCATCGCGTAGGCCTTGAGCGCGGTCGAGACCTTGCGCTTGCGCGGTTTTGCCGGTTTCCAGCCAGCGGCCTCTTGCGCGGCGCGGCGGCTGGCGAGTTCCTCGTCCGAGACGGCCAGGTGGATCGAGCGGTTGGGGATGTCGATCTCGATGGTGTCGCCCATCTGCACCAGGCCGATGGCGCCGCCTTCGGCCGCCTCGGGGGAGACGTGACCGATGGAGAGACCCGAGGTGCCGCCGGAAAAACGCCCGTCGGTCAGGAGGGCGCAGGCTTTGCCGAGACCCTTGGATTTGAGGTAGGAGGTCGGGTAGAGCATTTCCTGCATGCCCGGACCGCCGCGCGGGCCCTCATAGCGGATCACCACCACATCGCCTTCCTTGACCTTGCCGGTCAGGATGTCGCTGACGGCCTGATCCTGGCTTTCGCAGACATAGGCCGAGCCGGTGAATTTCAGGATGCTTTCATCGACGCCCGCGGTTTTCACGATGCAGCCATCGAGCGCGATATTGCCGAACAGAACAGCAAGGCCGCCATCCTTGGAAAACGCGTTTTCGACCGAGCGGATGACGCCGCCCTTCCGGTCGGTGTCGAGCTCTTTGTAGCGGTTGGATTGCGAAAAGGCCTCGGTCGTGCGCACGCCGCCCGGCGCCGCCTTGAACAGCTCTTCGGCCTCGGGGTTGTTGGCGACCTTGACGTCCCATTTGGCGATGGCTTCGCCCATGGTGCTGGAGTGTACGGTGGAACAGTCATCGTGCAACAGACCGGCGCGGCTGAGTTCGCCGAGGATCGAGAAGATGCCGCCAGCGCGGTGCACGTCTTCCATATGGACGTTTTCGATGTTCGGGGCCACCTTGCAGAGACACGGCACCTTGCGGCTGAGCCGGTCCATGTCGGACATGTCGAAATCCACCTTGCCTTCATTGGCAATGGCCAGGAGGTGCAGCACGGTGTTGGTGGAACCGCCCATGGCGATGTCGAGGCTCATGGCGTTTTCAAAGGCCTCGAAGGTCGCGATTTCGCGCGGCAGCAGGCCCTTTTCCTCGCCCACGTAGTGGCGTTTGGTGATGTCGACGATCTTGCGACCGGCTTCCAGGAACAGGTTCTTGCGGTCGGCGTGGGTGGCCAGGGTCGAGCCGTTGCCGGGCAGGGCGAGACCCAGCGCTTCGGCCAGGCAGTTCATCGAGTTGGCCGTGAACATGCCCGAGCAGGAGCCGCAGGTGGGGCAGGCGTTTTCCTCGATATGCTGGACCTGCTCGTCGGTGAAGGTCTCGCTGGCGGCGGCAACCATGGCATCGACGAGGTCGATCTTCTTGGCATCCAGATCGGCGATGTCGATCTTGCCCGCTTCCATCGGGCCGCCGGAGACGAAGATCACCGGGATATTGAGACGCATGGCAGCCATCAGCATGCCCGGCGTGATCTTGTCGCAGTTGGAGATGCAGACCATGGCATCAGCGCAATGGGCGTTGACCATATATTCCACGCTATCTGCGATCACTTCGCGCGAGGGCAGGGAGTAGAGCATGCCATCATGGCCCATTGCGATGCCGTCATCCACCGCGATGGTGTTGAATTCCTTGGCAACGCCGCCTGCGGCCTCGACCTCGCGGGCGACCATCTGGCCGAGATCCTTGAGGTGGACGTGACCTGGCACGAACTGGGTGAAGGAGTTGACGATGGCGATGATCGGCTTGCCGAAATCATCGTCTTTCATACCGGTTGCGCGCCAAAGGCCACGCGCGCCGGCCATGTTGCGTCCATGGGTGGAGGTTCTGGATCGGTACATTGGCATGTGGCTATTTCCCCTTTTTACCCTCAGGGACATGATTCGCGAAACAAACGCAATAACTGAGGGGCGATTTTGGTTATTTTGCTCCGATTTCCGGGGCGGTTGCGGAATGGGTTATGCGGGTTTTCTGAATGTCACCGACGGGCGGCTCAGCATGAGGTGACAGACCAGGCTGATCAGCAGGGCCCAGAAGGGGGCTCCGATCCCGAGAAAGCTGATGCCCGAAACCGTGCCCATGAAACACAGGAGTGCCGCCTCGCGCCCTTCGGTCGGGGCCAGCGCATGGGACAGCCCGTTGCCGATGGTCGACAAGAGCGCAAGGCCTGCAATGGTGGCGACCAGCGCGTGCGGTGCGATCAGGAACAGGGAAATCACGGCAGCGCCGCCCAGCCCCACGGCGCAATAGAACACCCCAGCGGCCACCACGGCGAGGTAGCGGGTGTCCGGATCCTCATCCGCTTCGGGTCCGGCGCAGATGGCAGCGGTGATGGCGGCAAGGTTGAAGGCATAGCCGCCAAAGGGCGCCAGGATCAGCGAGGCGATCCCGGTCACCGTCAGCGCGGCCGAAACCGGCGGAACGTAACCTGCGCTGCGCAGGGTCACCACGCCGGGCATGTTCTGGGAGCACATGGTGACGATATAGAGCGGCAGTCCAAGGCCGATCAGCGCCGAAAGGGTAAATTCGGGCATCACCGCCTCGGGGGTGGCGAGAGTCAGGTTCAGCTGCTGCAGGTCTCCGAAGCTGCCGGTTGCGGCGGCCCAGATGACACCCGCCAGCAGAACCAGCGGGATCGTGTAGCGCGGTGCATAGACCTTGCCGATCAGAAAGACCGCGCCCATCACCGCGACCAGCCAGACGTCTTCTTCAAGCGAAGTGAACGCCTCCAGCCCAAAGCGGAACAGGATCCCGGCCAAAAGCGCATTCGCCAGCGTATCCGGGATCAGCCGCGCCAGCCGCTCGAACCAGCCGGTGAGGCCGGTGAGCGTTAGCAAGGCGGCGCAGAACAGAAAGGCGCCCGTGGCCTCGGGTAGGGTGGTCGCGCCACCGCCCACCGCCAGAAGAGCGGCACCGGGCGTGGACCAAGCGGTCAGAACCGGCAGGCGGAACCACAGCGACAGGATCAGGCTCGTGATCCCCATGCCCAGCCCGAGGGCCAGAAGCCAGCTGTTGGCTTGCGCCTGGTTTGCCTCCAACGCCGCGATGGCCTGAAAGATGATCGCCACCGAACTGGTGTACCCGACCAGAACGGCGACGGCGCCTGCCGTGATATGAGAGAGTTTCAGCTGCGGCATCATGGGGATCCTGAATGGGGTTTTCCCGGGCGTCGGGCTCTTGTAGGGTCAGTTTGTGCGTTATAGCGCACATTATCTTCTGTGCGCTATAACGCACAAGGCTTTTTTGAAGAGATCGACAGACCGATGCCAACGCAGCCCGCGTCCCCGCCTGTAGGCGAAGACAAGATTTCGCAGAATCTGAAGCAGATCCGGGCCGAGGCCGGTTTCAGCCTGTCGCGGGCGGCCGAGGTGACGGGAGTCTCCAAGGCGATGCTGGGGCAGATCGAACGAGGCGAATCCAGCCCGACCATCGCCACGCTCTGGAAGATCGCCAAGGGGTTTCACCTGCCGCTGACCGCCTTGATCGAGGATAGCAGTCAGCCCAAGGTTCTGGGCGAGAGCGTGTTCCGCACGGTGCAGTTTCCCGGCAGTATCGCGGTCAAGATCGTCTTTCCCTTTGATCCCAATCTCGGGGCCGAGACCTTTCACGTGCGCCTGCGACCGGATCAGTGCCACCAGTCCCAGGCGCATGACGCGGGCGTGACCGAAGAGGTCTTTGTGCTCGAAGGGCCTGTGGAGGTGCTGAGCGATGGGGCGTGGGTGCGGCTCGACGTCGGGGAGGGGCTGCGCTTTGCGGCCGATCAGCCCCATGGGTACCGTGCAGGGCCGGACGGGGCGGCCTTTCTCAACATGCACCATTATCGCAAACCGGATCCGACTGGCTGATCAGATCCTGCGCCCGCAAAGGTCACAATTCCGTATGGCACCACACGGCAGTGCTTGCCGAAGTCTCACCTTGTGACTAGGGCTTTGGCAGGGACGTAAAAGCCGATTGGGGGAGGCACCGATGGAAACGCTGCGCGGCAGTCTGTTGATGGTGCTGGCCATGGGGGCCTTTGCGCTGGAGGATATGTTCATCAAATCAGCGGCGCAGGCGCTGCCGGTCGGGTTGATTCTGGTTTTCTTCGGTCTTGGCGGTATGGTGCTGTTTGCACTGGTGGCGCGTGCGCAGGGGCAGGCTTTGTGGCACTCGGCCTATTGCACGCGCGTGATGCTGTTGCGCTCTCTGTCAGAGGTCGTTGGTCGTCTGTGTTTTACCCTGGCCCTTGCGCTGACACCGCTGTCCTCGGCCTCGGCCATCCTGCAGGCGACGCCGCTGGTGGTTGCGGCGGGCGCGGTGGTGTTCTTTGGCGAAACGGTGGGCTGGCGGCGTTGGCTGGCGATTCTGGTCGGTTTCGCCGGGGTGCTGATCATCCTGCGCCCCGGGGTCAGCGGCTTTGAACCGGCCTCACTGTTCGCGGTGGCCGGAACGCTGGGCTTTGCCGGGCGCGATCTGGCAACGCGGGCGGCGCATGTGTCGATGCACAACAGCCAGCTCGGTATGCTGGGTTTTGCCATGCTGGCAGTGGCCGGGGTCATCGCGCTGGGTTGGACCGGGCTTGATGGGCTGGGGGAAGGGGCGCTGGCCGATCCGGGTGTTTGGCTGGATGTGGCCTGCGCCACGGTGATCGGGGTGATCGCCTATGGGGCGCTGACCGGCGCCATGCGGCTGGGCGAAATCTCGGTCGTGGCGCCGTTCCGCTATACACGGCTGGTCTTTGCCATGGTGCTGGGCATCCTGGTTTTTGGCGAGCGGCCCGATACGCTGACGCTGATTGGCAGCGCGGTGATCGTGGCCAGTGGTGTCTTTACCCTGATCCGCAGCCGCAAAGCCTGAGTCATCTTGCGTCCGGTCCCGGGCGCGCTTACATCTGCCTGCCATGGCCAAGCAGAAATCAGACCCGAACTACAAAGTAATTGCCGAGAACCGCCGGGCGCGGTTCGATTACGCGATCGAGGAAGATCTCGAATGCGGGATCGTTCTTGAGGGGTCGGAGGTGAAATCCCTGCGCGCCGGGGGCGCCAATATCGCTGAATCCTATGCGACCGTCGACGACGGGGAGCTGTGGCTGGTGAACTCCTATATCGCGCCCTATGCGCAGGCCAAGGTGTTCAAGCACGAGGAGCGCCGCCGCCGTAAGCTGCTGGTCTCGCGCAAGGAGCTGGCACGCCTGTGGAATGCGACGCAGCGCAAGGGCATGACCCTGGTTCCGCTGGTGCTCTACTTCAACCACCGAGGTATGGCCAAGATGAAGATCGGCATCGCCAAGGGTAAGAAGAACCACGATAAGCGCGAGTCCCAGGCCAAACGCGACTGGTCGCGCCAGAAACAGCGGCTGCTGAAGGACGCGCGCTGACGCCAATAGCCTGAGCTGCCGGAACCATCCTTCGGGACAGGGACGAGGCAGGCCCGGCGGGCCGTTTGTCGCCACGGCACCACGTTTGGTGCATGTATCAGGGAAATATTGTACCGGAACAGCCGCTTCTCTTGCGACTCCGCGCGGTGGGCTGTACCCATGCGCCAGCGAACCTGAGGGGAGGCGTTTTTGATGGATGATCCGAAAACTCTTGTGTCAACCGACTGGCTGGCAGCCCATCTGAAGGATCCCGATCTCAGGATTCTGGACGGGTCATGGTATCTGCCCAATGAGAACCGCGATCCCAAGGCGGAATATGACGCGGCCCATATCCCCGGCGCGCGCTTCTTTGACATCGATGATATTTCGGACCACCGGTCGGAACTGCCCCATATGGTGCCTCCGGTCGAGAAGTTCATGTCGCGCCTGCGCGCGATGGGCGTGGGCGACGGTCATCAGGTGGTGGTCTATGACGGCGCCGGCCTGAAATCGGCGGCCCGTGTCTGGTGGCTGTTCCGGTTGATGGGGCAGATGAATGTCGCGGTGCTGGATGGCGGTCTGCCGAAATGGCAGGCTGAGGGGCATCCGGTCGAAGACCTGCCGCCGATGATCCGCGACCGCCACATGACCGTGCGGGTGCAGAACCAGCTGGTTCGCGATGTGACGCAGGTCTCTGCGGCCGCCAAGCTGGGCGATCATGAAATCATCGACGCCCGCGCTGCCGAACGGTTCCGCGGCGAGGTCCCGGAACCGCGCGAAGGGCTGCGCTCGGGCCATATCCCCGGCTCGAAGAACGTGCCCTATGTGACCCTATTGAACCCCGATGGCACCCTGAAAGACGCAAACGGCATTCGCGCCACCTTTGAAGGCGCGGGTGTCGACCTTGCGAAACCTGCCATCACCACCTGCGGCTCGGGTGTGACCGCCGCCGTTCTCAGCCTGGCACTGGAGCGCATCGGCAAGACCGATCACGCGCTTTATGATGGATCCTGGGCAGAATGGGGCGCCTTCCCGACCCTACCCGTTGCAACCGGAGAGAACTGATGTTCGAGACCCTGAAACCGCAGCCAGCGGATAAGATCCTGGCGCTGATGCAGATGTACCGCGAAGATCCGCGGGAGCAGAAAATCGACCTTGGCGTCGGTGTCTACAAGAACGCCGAGGGCGTCACCCCGGTGATGCGCGCGATCAAGGCCGCCGAGCACAAGCTGTGGGAAGAAGAAACCACCAAGGCCTACACAGGTCTGGCGGGCGATCCCGGCTATAGTGATGTCATGATCAAGCTGATCCTTGCGGGTAGCGTTGATCGCGGCAATATCGCTGCCGCCGCGACCCCCGGCGGTACCGGCGCGGTGCGTCAGGCGTTCGAGCTGATCAAGATGGCCAACCCCAAGGCACGCGTTTTTGTGTCGGACCCGACCTGGCCGAACCACATCTCGATCCTGAAATACGTCGGCATCGAGACCGTCACGTACCGCTATTTTGACCGCGAAACCCGTGGCGTGAACTTTGACGGGATGATCGAGGATCTGAAGGACGCCGAGAAGGGCGACGTGGTGCTGCTGCACGGCTGCTGCCACAACCCCACCGGGGCCAACCTGAACACCACCCAGTGGCAGGAGGTGATCGACCTTCTGAACGCGCGCGGTCTGATCCCGATGATCGACATTGCCTACCAGGGCTTTGGCGACGGTCTGGAAGAAGACGCGGCGGGTGTGCGCATGGTGGCTGCCCAGACGCCCGAATGCCTGATCGCGGCAAGCTGCTCCAAGAATTTCGGCATCTACCGCGAACGCACCGGCCTTCTGATGGCGGTTAGCCAGGACGGCAGCGCCCAGGCGCTGAACCAAGGCACGCTGGCCTTCCTCAACCGGCAGAACTTCTCTTTCCCGCCGGATCACGGCGCGCGCCTGGTGACGATGATCCTGAACGACGACGCCCTGCGCGCCGATTGGGCATCCGAGCTGGAAGAGGTGCGCCTGGGCATGCTGGGTCTGCGTCAACAGCTGGCGGATGAGCTGCAGCGCCTGAGCGGCTCGGACCGCTTCGGCTTTATCGCGCAGCACCGGGGCATGTTCTCGCTGCTCGGGACCACGCCCGAGCTGGTCGATAAGATGCGGGTCGACAATGGCATTTACATGGTCGGCGACAGCCGCATGAATATCGCGGGTCTCAACAAGACCACGGTGCCGCTGCTGGCCAAGGCGATCATCGACGCGGGCGTCTGAGCGCCGCGACAAACAATGATGGGAAGAGCCAAACGCGCTCCCGAGTGGGGCGCGTTTTTTGTGTTACTGTCATGGGGCAGGGGCTCCCGCGCCCGCAGGTGCCTTGCCTCTGGCAAGACCCCTTGGCGGGTTTGGGCCCTGCGCCGCTGACGCGGCGCAAGGGATTTCGCTGAGAAGCGGTTTAAGGGCAGGTCTGCCCTCAAACGCGCCCTGACCATTGTGAACAGCAGCGCACCGCGCCTCAAGGGAACCTCGCGCTTTGCGCGAGGCCGCTGGTGCGGCCCTTGACCCGCGGTGCGCTTTGATGGGCGGGGCTTTGGCTACAGATGAGAGCAGCAGGCGCCGCGTCAGCGGCGCCGGGCCCAACCGCAAAGGGACAGTCTATGACTGTGCCGGAGCGGGCGGGAGGGTTCACTCGATGCTGGGGGAAAGGGGACTAGGCAAAGAAAAACGCGGCCCCGAGAGGCCGCGTTCCTAGATCTGTGTCAGGAGGCTGGGTTTAGCCTGCCTTGAACTCCGGATAGGCTTCCATGCCCAGTTCCGCCATGTCGAGACCGTTGATCTCGTCTTCTTCGGTGACGCGGATGCCCATGGTGGCCTTCAGGATCAGCCAGACAATGCCGGAGACGATGAAGGTGAAGGCGCCGATGGCAACGAAGCCGGTGATCTGGGTCACGAAGGAGGTACCTTCGGTGTAGAAGGGAACCGCGAAGGTGCCCCAGAAGCCTGCGACCAGGTGCACCGGGATGGCGCCGACGACGTCGTCGATCTTCAGCTTGTCCAGCATCGGCACAACGAAGACCACGATCACACCACCGACGGCACCGATCCAGAGCGCGCCGAACAGCGAGGGATCAAGCGGACCCGCGGTGATCGACACCAGACCGGCCAGGGCGCCGTTCAGGGTCATGGTGAGGTCGGGCTTCTTGAACATGACCTGGGTCAGCAGCAGAGCAGCGACAGCACCGGCAGCGGCAGCCATGTTGGTGTTGGCGAAGATGCGCGACACGTCGGTCACATCGCCCACGGTGCCCATCGCCAGCTGCGAGCCACCGTTGAAGCCGAACCAGCCGAGCCACAGGATGAAGGTACCCAGGGTCGCCAGAGCCAGGTTGGAGCCGGGCATCGGGATGGTTTTGCCGTCTTTGTACTTGCCGATACGCGGGCCGAGGATCAGCGCGCCTGCCAGGGCTGCGAAACCGCCTGCAGCGTGTACCAGGGTGGAGCCGGCGAAGTCGGAGAAGCCCATTTCGGACAGGAAGCCGCCGCCCCACTGCCAGGAGGCTTCGATCGGGTAGATGACGCCGGTCAGGATCGCGACGAAGATCAGGAAGGGCCACAGCTTGATACGCTCGGCCAGGGTGCCGGAGACGATCGAGGCAGTGGTGGCGCAGAACATCAGCTGGAAGAAGAAGTCGGAGCCAACCGAAGCATAGTCGAGCGAGGCATCCGCTGCCGCCAGACCAACCGGTTCAAGCGAGGTGATGGAGAACCAGGGGCCCATCACGCCCGAGATCACCCAGTCGCCGGGGTACATCAGGTTGAAACCGATCAGCCAGTACATGATGGCCGCGATCGAGAACAGCGCGATGTTCTTGGTCAGCTGCATGGTCACGTTCTTGGAACGCACCAGGCCTGCTTCGAGCATGGCAAAGCCTGCAGCCATCCAGAACACCAGGAAGCCGCCGATCAGGAACAGCAGGGTGGTAAAGATATAGGGGTTGATGTCGGGGGGTTCTGCTGCCGCGTCCTGCGCCAGTGCCAGGCCCGGAAGGGCGGCAAAGGCCGTGGCGGCAAGAGAGAGTTTCAGTTTACGCATCTGTATTTTCCTCCGAAATGGACGCTTAAAGCGCCTCGAGGTTGGTTTCGCCGGTGCGCACCCGCACGGCCTGTGCCACATCCAGGACAAAGATCTTCCCATCGCCGATCTTGCCGGTGCGGGCGGTGGACGAGATGGTGTCGACCACCTGATCCGCCAGCTCCCCTGGCACCACGATTTCCAGTTTGACCTTGGGGACGAAGTTTACTTCGTATTCCGCGCCACGGTAGATTTCCGTGTGGCCCGCCTGGGCTCCAAAGCCTTTGATTTCCGTCACCATCAGACCTGAAACGCCGATTCCGGTCAGCGCTTCGCGGACCTCCTCGAGTTTGAAGGGTTTGATGGCTGCTATGATCATTTTCATCTCGACACCCTATTTCTGGACCACTTAGGCCGCTCCATTCGCACCTGCAGCAAAGCGGCCACCCCGAGTCGGGGGAACCGGAAGAGCCTGTTTGCAGGGCGGAATGGCGGCCTCTGGCCTAATTATTTTGCTTAAAAAGTGGTCAATGCCTGCATTTTGAGCGTTTTGAGGAGGGAGTTTCCGGCAAAACTGCCCCTCTACAAAGCAGTGGGATCGGTTTATTGTCGCCAAAACGGGCAAACCGGGCAGGACACTGGCAGGATACTGACATGGCACAAGGATCAGGGCGCAAGCCGCTGGTGGCGGATAAACGCTATCCCAAGAGCAGATCCGGCAAAGGGTCCAAATCCACGCGCCGGGGCGCGGGCAAAGGCAGTTCCGGTGGCGGGATCTTTGGGTTTCTTTTCGGGCGCCGCAAACCTGCCGCCGCAGCGCCCAAGAAGGCCGCACCCAAGCAGGCTGCGCCGCGGAAAAAGTCGGCAGCGACGCGCAAACCGGCCCCCAAACGCAAACGCGGGCTGATCGGGACCCTTCTGGCGCCGTTTCGCTGGCTGTTGCGTCTGGTCTGGGGCTTTACCTGGCGCGTCGGGCTGATCTGCACTGGCATCGTCGCCCTGGCGGTCGGCTATCAATACATGAAGCTGCCCGAGGTGACGCAGCTGCTGGATGGGCGGGCGCGTGGCTCGGTCACCCTGCTGGATGCCAAGGGAGAGGTCTTTGCCTGGCGCGGGGATCAGTTTGGCGGCGTCGTCACCACACAGACCGTGTCGAAACACCTGAAGAACGCGGTGGTCGCCACCGAGGACAAGCGGTTCTACCGTCATTTCGGCGTCTCGCCGCGCGGGATTGCCAGCGCGGTGCGCATCAACCTGAGCGAAGGGCGCGGTCCACTGTCCGGACATGGCGGCTCGACCATCACCCAGCAGACGGCGAAGCTGCTATGCCTTGGCGAGGTCTATGACCCCGAGGTCTGGGAAAGCGAGCGCGCCTATGAGGCCGATTGCCGTCAGGGCTCCCTTTGGCGCAAGGCGACCGAGGCGGTCTACGCCATGGCGATGGAGGCCAAATACACCAAGGACGAGATCCTTTCGATCTATATGAACCGGGCCTATATGGGCGGCGGCGCCTATGGGGCCGAGGCGGCGGCGCAGCGCTATTTCGGAAAATCCGCGAACCAGCTGAACGCGGCCGAGGGTGCGATGATCGCCGGTCTTCTGACCGCGCCGTCCTCGCTGGCACCGACCAATAATCTCAAACGCTCGCAGGACCGCGCCGCCACCGTGCTGCGCCTGATGAACGAACAGGGCTATCTGACAGCCAAGGAAACCCAATACGCGCAAAGTCACCCCGCCGAGCTGAGCGAAGCTGCCGAGGCGCGGGCCGGGGGATATTTCGCCGATTGGGTGATGGATACGATCCCCAGCTATTTCGGCGATCAGACCACCGAGGACGTGGTGATCCGCACCACATTGGACCAGCGCCTTCAGAAAGCCGTGGAAGGCGCGGTGGATCATGTGTTTGAGAACAAGGTGCGCGAAGGGTCAAAGGCCCAGGCCGCCATCGTGGTGATGAGCGCCGATGGCGCCGTGCGCGCCATGGTGGGCGGGCGCAAGACGCGGGTGTCCGGCGTCTTCAACCGCGCCACCCAGGCGAAACGGCAGACCGGCTCCGCTTTCAAACCCTTTGTCTATGCCACGGCGCTGGAGCTGGGATACTCGCCGCTCGACCGAGTGCTGGATGCGCCTTATTGCATGGATATTCCGGGATCGGGCGAATGGTGCCCGCAGAATTATACCCGCAAATACTACGGCGAAATCACCCTGACTCAGGCGCTGCGGGATTCGCTGAATATTCCTGCGGTGAAGATTTCCGAAGCGGTGGGCCGCGATCTGGTGCGCCGGGTGGCTGGCGATTTTGGCATCGACAACGAGATGGCTGAAGGTCCGGCGCTGGCGCTTGGCGCTTCGGAAAGCACGCTTCTGGACATGACCGGCGCCTATGCCGGGATCCTCAACGGCGGCTCTTCGGTGACGCCCTATGGGGTGACCTCGCTGAGCCTTGTGGAAGACAGCGAACCGCTGATGGGCTCCAGCGGCGGTATGGGAGAGCGGGTAATCCGCACCAAGGCGGCGCAGCAACTGGTCTGGATGATGGAAAAGGTGATCGCCGAAGGCACCGGACGGCGGTCGCAGATCCCTGGCTGGCAGGCGGCGGGTAAGTCCGGCACCACCCAGGCGGCGCGGGACGCCTGGTTCATCGGCTTCACGGCGGATTACGTCGCCGGGGTCTGGATGGGCTATGACGATAACACGCCGCTGACCGGTGTGACCGGAGGCGGGCTACCGGCCGAGATCTGGCACGAGGCGATGGTGCGGGTGCACGAGGGCCTGGAGCCGAAACCGCTGCCGATGCAGGCGCCGGATCCATTGCCCAAGCCGCAACCCTCAGACAGGGATCAGCGTCGCGGTCCCCGGATCGGTCAGGAGTTAGGCCGCGCGGTGGATGGCATCCTGAGGGATATCTTCGGCAACTGAGTTGGCGCCCCCGGCAGGCTGGCGGGAAGAGGTCGCGGCGACTCGTGTAGCCGCAATGCGCGACCACAGCCAAGGCAAAACAGTGGATCATAGTGAAAAGGGGCAGGGAGCGGCTCCCGCCCGCTGTTGCTGCCCTGCCGGGCCGCCGCAGCCGTTGGGCCGTGCGCCGCGCATTGCGCGGCGCGGGCAGGGATCAGCTGAGGCGTTTCAGCTCTGAGATCATCTTGTCGATGTCGCCGCGGTTGCGGTCGAGAATGGCGCCGATCTCGGTCCGTTCGGTCAGCAGAAGGTTTACGCCCTCAATATACATGTTGAAGAACAGATCCTTGCCGGAGCGGTTGGAGACCAGGAAGGTCACTTCGAACGGCGCCTGCCCCTTGAGATAGGCGGTGGTGCTGACCTCGAACCATTTCTTGACGCGCTTCACACCGGTCACCTCGAGGCGACCGCCGATGAATTCGCGGAACCGCTGCCCATACTTGCGCGAGATGTAGCCCTGAAAGGCGTCAGAGAAGGCCCGTTTCTGCGCTGCCGAGGCGCGGCGCGCATCGACGCCCATCGCATAGGCAGCAATATAAGAGGTGTCGCTGTACTGGCCAAAGATCCGCTCGAAATCGCGGTACATGGCATTTTCGGACTTGCCCGAGGCAATGACGCGATTGATGTCAGTGACAAGATTGTCGATCAACCGGCTGGCCGAGTTTTCGTTCAAAGCCAAGAGCGCACTGGGCGCGGTGATGGTTGCAGCACCAGCTGCGGCAAGAAACATACGGCGGTTCATCTTTCAAAACCCTTCGGTATCCAGTTCAAACGGATCGATCTCTGTGATCTCACTGCTTTCGCCCAGCTCAAAACGGCGGTTCTGAAGGTAGATCAGACGGGCCTGCGCATAGCTGTCGGCGCTTTCGTAGAGAATCGAATCCACGGTATCAGAATATCTTCCACGGTCTCCAAGCCGACGCACGATCTCTGCATAGACACCGATGTTGTCGGCTGGATTATGCTCAGCAAAGGAAATGGGATTGGTGAAAAAATCAACGGCGATGCCCACCGCGTCACGGGTTGTTGAAGGACCGTAAACCGGCAGTTCCACATAGGCGCCTTCGCCAACGCCCCAGACGTGCAGCGTTTCACCGAAATTGGTGTCGACCGGCGGAATGTCAAAGGCACTAGCCGGATCGCCGAGGCCGCCGACGCCGACGATGGTGTTGATGGCAAACCGCGCCAGTGCGATGCCGGATTCCTTGAGGTTACCCTGAAGCAGTGCGTTGACCGCTTGGCCCGGCATCGAGAGGTTCTCAGCAAAATGTGAAAAGCTCGTGACCATGGGGTCGGGGACGATCGCGACATAGCCTTTGGAGGCCGGACGGAAGGCCACGCGGTCAAGGCCAAGGTTGAACCGATGCACTGCCCGGTTCGTATTTTCATAGGGATCGAAGGTCTCGCCCGCAGCTTTTGCCGTCGGATCCTGTGTCGCGCAGCCAGCCAAAAGCAGAGCTGATACAAGCAGGGCAGAGAGCGTTGCAAATGATCGCGTAAAAAAAGTCATCGGGTCTGGGTTTCCCTTGGTCCAAATTTGGAGCACACCGAGCGCACTTATTGGGAATCCTTCTGCTTCCCACCCTTTGAAGGCCTTGATTGTGAAACTGTGGCAGAATTGGAACAGGTTTTCTGCGGGCAGCTCGCTGCCCTGCTTTAGTATGAACAGGCGCGCTTGAACAGGTATTGGAACCAGAGATGAAGGAAAAAAATATAAAACCGGGATTTGATGAGCTTCGGTATGTGCGTCGCCGCAACCGTGGGCTTTTCTGGTCTACCGGAGTCTTCAGCTTTTTCGTGAACATGCTGATGCTGACCGGCCCGCTTTATATGATGCAGGTCTATGACCGGGTCCTGGGCAGCCGCTCAGAAGCAACCCTGGTGGCCCTGTCGCTCCTGGTGGTGTTCCTTTACGGCATGATGGGTCTTCTGGATTACGCCCGTGGCCGGATCCTGGCCCGGGCCGGGGCCCGGTTCCAGGCGGCGCTGGATCAGCGGGTGTTCGATGCCATGATCCGCCGCTCGGCGCTGGCGCGCGACCCGGTCGCCCAGACCGGCCTCAGCGATCTGGAATCCATCCAGCGGCTGATTTCCTCGCCGGTTCTGGGCGCTGCTTTCGACCTGCCGTGGACACCGGTGTTCCTGGCGGGGATCGCTCTGTTTCACCCCTGGCTCGGCCTGCTGGCGCTGGGTGGCGGGGCGGTGCTGATCGGAATTGCTCTTCTGAACCAGCTGCTAAGCCGCACACCGCTGCAAAAAGCAAACGTGTCGGGGCACAAGGCCAACCTGATGTCCGAGGAAATCCGCACCGAGGCGGAGATGATCCAGTCGATGGGGATGCGCGGCGCCGCCTTCCAGCGCTGGCAGAAGGCGCGCACGTCGGCGCTGAAGGACAATATCGCGGCCAATGACACCGGCGGCGGCTTCACCACCCTCACCAAGACGCTGCGGCTGTTTCTGCAATCGGCCATGCTGGGGCTGGGCGCCTATCTGGTGCTGCAGGGCGAGATGACCCCCGGGGCGATGATCGCCGGGTCGATCCTGATGGGCCGGGCGCTGGCCCCGATCGAACTGGGCCTCGGCCAGTGGCCCATGGTGCAGCGCGCCATGAAAGGCTGGAGCAACCTCGGCGAACTTCTGGCCAAGGTACCGCCGGAACAGGAGCGCACAGCGCTGCCGCAACCCAAGGCGCTGCTCGAGGTGCAGGGGCTGGCGGTGGTACCGCCCGGTGACAACAAAGCGCAGCTACGCAACGTGTCGTTCCGGGTGCAACCGGGACAGGCCATCGGCGTGATCGGCCCGTCGGGATCGGGTAAATCCACCCTGGCCAAGGCGCTGACCGGGGCCTGGCGCCCGGCGGCGGGCACGGTGCGGCTGGACGGGGCCTCCATTGATCAATATGCGCCGGACGTTCTGGGCCGCCACATCGGGTATCTGCCGCAGCGGGTGCAGCTGTTTGACGGCACCATCGCCCAGAACATTGCCCGGCTGTCTCAGGAGCCTGATGCCGAAAAGGTTGTTGCCGCCGCCAAGAAGGCTGCCGCGCATGATATGATCGTCAAGCTGCCTGACGGCTATGACACAGCGGTTTCTTCCGGTGGGGGGCGTCTGTCCGGCGGGCAGATGCAGCGGGTTGCTTTGGCTCGTGCACTTTATGATGATCCGGTTTTCGTCATTCTAGACGAGCCCAATTCGAACCTCGACAATGACGGATCGGTGGCGCTCAATCAGGCGATCAAACAGCTCAAGGCCGAAGGAAAATCGGTGATGATTATGGCCCACCGTCCAGCGGCCATTCAGGAATGCGATCTGCTGCTGGTGATCGACCAGGGTGTACAGACCGCCTTTGGTCCCAAGGACAAGGTACTGCAGGAAATGGTCGCGAACCATCAGACGATCCGCAAGGCACGGGCCCCCGGAGGTGTACAATGAGCGTAGAAAAAGACTGGTCCGCCCGGCGTCCGCTGGCCCTTGGCCTGCTGGGACTGCTGATCCTGGTCGGTGGGTTTGGAACCTGGGCGGTGATGTCCTCGATTGCGGGCGCAGTTGTGGCGACCGGCCGGATTGAGGTGGATCGCAACCGTCAGGTGGTTCAGCATCTGGATGGAGGCATCGTTTCGGAAATCCTGGTTGACGAAGGCGATACCGTTGCCGCCGGTGAAACGCTGCTGCGTCTTGATGCGGCCGAACTGCACTCGCGGCTGGTGATCACGGAAGGCCAGCTGTTCGAGATGATGGCCCGCCGTGGGCGGCTTGAGGCCGAGCGCGACGAGGCGGAGGAAATCACGTTTGACGCCGAACTGGTGGCTTTGGCCCCCGAGCGGCCCGAGGTGCGCGACCTTATGGAGGGGCAGCAGCGTCTGTTTCTGGCCCGCCGGGATTCCACTGCCCGCGAGATCGAGCAACTGGAGAAACGTCGCGCCCAGATCAACGATCAGATCGTCGGCATCAAGGCGCAGCAGGATTCCATGCGGGTTCAGCTGGAGCTGATCGGCGAGGAGCTGAAGAACCAGCAGACCCTGCTGGAGCGTGGGCTGGCGCAGGCTGGCACGGTTCTGAACCTGCGCCGCACCGAGGCGAACCTCAGCGGCTCTCTGGGGGAACTCCTGGCCAATCAGGCCCAGGCCGAAGGCCGTATCACCGAAATCGACATCCAGATCCTGACGCTTGGCTCGCGCCAACGCGAGGAGGCGATCACCCGGCTACGTGATCTGCGCTATCAGGAACTTGAGCTGGCCGAAACCCGCCGCTCGGTTCTGGAGCGGCTGAAACGGCTCGATATCACCGCGCCGGTCTCGGGCGTTGTCTATGGTATGCAGGTCCACACGCCGCGCTCGGTGATCCGCCCGGCAGAGCCGGTGCTGTATCTGGTACCGCAGGACCGTCCGCTGGTGATCGCGGTGCAGGTGGTACCGACGGATATCGATCAGATCTTTGTCGGTCAGTCGGTGACGCTGCGCTTCTCGGCGCTGGATCAGCGCCAGACCCCGGAACTCTTCGGCAAGGTGACGCAGGTCTCTGCTGACGCTTTTGAGGACGAAGGTACGCGGGTCTCTTACTACCGCGCCGAGATCGAGTTGAACGAAGGCGAGTTGGAAAGACTGCCTGCGGATACCGCCCTGATCCCAGGCATGCCGGTGGAAAGCTATATCCGCACCAAGGATCATTCGCCCATGGCCTATCTGCTAAAACCGCTGAGCGATTATTTCGTCAAGGCCTTCCGCGAAACCTGATCACGCGGGCCGCCGACAGGGCGTTTTGCTCTTTTCGGCGGCCTGCTTCGGCGCTAGCGTCGCCTCCAAACAGTGATCTGGAGGACAGCCGTCATGAGCATCGAAGCCAAACTTGCAGAACTGGGCGTTACCCTGCCCGAAGCCCCGGCACCGGCGGCAAACTACGTGCCCTACGTCGTGGCAGGGGACATGGTCTATGTCTCTGGTCAGATCTCGGCGGATGAAGGCGGGCTGATTACCGGCACCCTTGGCGATGACATGGAGGTCGAGGCCGGTCAGGCGGCGGCAAAACGCTGCGCCATCGCGCTTCTGGCACAGTTGAAGGCGGCTTGCGGCGGTGATCTGGAGCGTCTGGTGCGGGTCGTAAAACTGGGCGCTTTTGTCAATTCCACCGCCGATTTCACCCAGCAGCCGCAGGTGGTGAACGGTGCCTCCGATTTCCTGGTGGCGGCGCTTGGCGATGCCGGTCGGCACGCGCGCTCCGCCGTCAGCAGCCCCTCTCTGCCGCTGGGCGTTGCTGTTGAAATCGACGCGGTGTTCCAGATCAAATGAGGCCCGCACTACCCGCCCCGTTCCTGAAGCTGCCGGTGGCGCATCGCGCGCTGCACAATCTGGCGGCGGGGCGACCTGAAAACAGCCGCGCGGCGATCCGCGCGGCCATCGCGGCGGGCTATGCGATCGAGATCGATCTGCAACTCTCTGCCGACGGCCAGCCGATGGTGTTTCACGATGACACGCTTGAGCGCCTGACCGAAGAGACCGGCCCGGTCCGGGCCCGCACGGCAGAGGCGCTGCGCCAGATCCCACTCAGCGGCGGCGATGGCGAATGCATACCGGATTTCGCCGAAGTGCTGCAGCTGGTGGCGGGGCAGGCGCCGCTGCTGATCGAGATCAAGGATCAGGACGGTCATATGGGCGCGAACGTGGGGGCGCTGGAGCAGGCCGCCGTGACGGCCTTGCAGGGCTATGACGGGCCGGTGGCGCTGATGTCTTTCAACCCGCATTCGGTGGCTGAACTGGCGCGTCTGGCGCCTCATATCGCGCGCGGCATCGTCACCAGCGCCTATGTGCCCGAAGAATGGCCTGAACTGCCCCGCGCGGTCTGCAACGATCTGCGCAATATCCCGGATTTTGACCGGGCCGAGGCCTGTTTCATCAGCCACGAAGCCAGCGATCTGGCCCGGCCCCGGGTGCAGGCGCTGCGCGATGCCGGGGTTCCGGTGCTGTGCTGGACCATAACTTCGCCTGCCGAAGAGGCGGAGGCGCGCAGCTATGCTGACAATGTGACCTTTGAGAATTATCTTTCCCCGCTGCCGTCTTGATCCGCCCCGGACAGGGGCCAGATACTGATGAGCAAAGGAGGCCGCATGGATCAGGCACGGATCGAAATTCAGGTTCTGGAGTCCCTTTCGCAGATCGCTGCCGGGGACTGGGACGCCTGCGCCTGCGCCGAGGCTGCGGATGGTGGGCGCCCGCTCGATCCCTTTACCACCCATAGGTTTCTGCTGGCCTTGGAGCAAAGCGGATCGGTCGGGCGCGGCACTGGCTGGCAGCCGCAGTATCTGACCGCCTATCAGGACGGGCAGCTGATCGCCTGCGCGCCGCTTTATGCCAAATCGCACAGCCAGGGCGAATACATCTTCGATCACAACTGGGCCCATGCCTATGAGCAGGCGGGCGGGCGTTATTATCCCAAGCTGCAGATCGCGGTGCCCTTTACCCCCGCAACCGGTCGCCGCCTGCTGGTGCGCCCAGGGGCCGAGGGCATCGGCCATTCGGCGCTGGTGCAGGGCGCGGTGCAACTGGCGGCGGACAATCACGTCTCTTCGCTGCATGTGACCTTCTGCACCGAGGAGGAAGCGCAGATCGGTTCCGAAATCGGATTGATGAGCCGCGCCACCCAGCAATATCACTGGCTGAACGACGATTATGCCGCTTTCGACGATTTCCTTGCCGCCCTGTCGTCGCGCAAGCGAAAGACCCTGCGCAAGGAACGGCGGCAGGCGCAGGCGTTTGGCGGTGAGATCGCCTGTTACACTGGCGCTGATCTGCGCCCCGAACACTGGGACGCCTTCTGGGAGTTCTATCAGGACACCGGCAGCCGTAAATGGGGCTCTCCCTACCTCAGCCGCGCCTTTTTCGATATCGCGCATGAGGTCATGGCGGATGACATGCTGCTGGTGCTGGCCGAACGGGACGGGCACCCGGTTGCCGGGGCGCTGAACTTCATCGGTCGCGAGACGCTCTATGGCCGCTATTGGGGCTGCATCGAGCATCACCCGTTCCTGCATTTCGAACTGTGCTATTATCAGGCGATTGAACAGGCCATCGCGATGGGGCTGAAGCGGGTCGAGGCCGGCGCGCAGGGTGAGCACAAGCTGGCGCGCGGTTATTTGCCGACACAGACGCACAGCCTGCATTGGATTGGTGATCCCGGGTTCGCAGATGCGGTACAACGCTATCTGGAGGCCGAGCGGGCCGCGGTCGAGGAAGAGATCGAGATCCTCACCGATTATGGTCCGTTCCGAAAGGCACAAGTGGAGGAACAGGAATGACCGAGAAACTCTCCGAGGCCACCCGTGGCCCGCTGCTGGATCCGCTGTTCGCTGCGGGCTGGAGCATGGTCGAAGGGCGCGATGCCATCACCAAGGTCTACCTGTTCGCAGGCTTTGACGAGGCCTTTGGCTGGATGACCCGCGCGGCGATCTGGGCCGAGAAATGGAACCATCACCCGGAGTGGCGCAATATCTACAATCGGGTCTGGGTGGTGCTGACCACCCATGATGTGGGCGGCCTCAGCGCGCAGGATGCCAAACTGGCACGCAAGATGGATGCTCTGTTTGGCCGGGTTGAGTAGGCGCGCGGCCAACCCAGCCTGCAGGTAAAAAGCCAGTAGCTGAAAGATATACCCCCGGCTGCTTGGCTGCCGGGGGGTACCTCTAGGCCTGGGATCAGGTTGGAACAGGTTGGATCAGGGCGGGCGCGCTTAGTGGGCTTCGGCCCAGTTGTCGCCGGTCCCGGCATCGACGGTCAGTTTCACATCCAGATGCACCGCCGGATCTGCGGCGCTTTCCATTACCCGGCGAGCGGTCTCGGTGGTTTCCTCCACTGCCGACTCCGGCACCTCGAAGATCAATTCGTCGTGCACCTGCAACAGCATCTTGGCGGGCAGGTGGGCGATGGCATCCGGCATCCGGACCATGGCGCGGCGGATCACGTCGGCGGCTGTGCCCTGGATGGGCGCGTTGATCGCAGCCCGTTTGGCAAAACCGGCGCGCGGTCCCTTGGCGTTGATCTCGGGCGTGTGGATCTTGCGCCCGAACAGGGTCTGCACGTGGCCGTGCTCCTTGGCGAACTCCACGGTGCTGTCCATGTATTTTCGGATACCGGGGAAACGTTCGAAATAGCGGTCGATGAAGCCCTGCGCCTCTGCCCGCGGGATGCGCAGGTTGCGCGCCAGACCAAATCCCGAGATGCCGTAGATGACGCCAAAGTTGATCGCCTTGGCCTTGCGGCGGATGTCCGGTGTCATCTCGTCCAGCGGCACGTCAAAGACCTCCGAGGCGGTCATGGCGTGAATGTCCAGCCCATCGGCAAAGGCCTGTTTCAGCGTGCCGATATCGGCCACATGGGCGAGAATGCGCAACTCGATCTGGCTGTAGTCGAGGGATAGGAGCTTGTTGCCGGTCTCCGCCACGAATGCCTCGCGGATGCGGCGGCCTTCCTCGGAGCGGACGGGGATGTTCTGCAGGTTCGGATCGGCCGACGCGAGGCGTCCGGTGTTGGCGCCGGTCTGCACGTAGGATGTATGCACCCGCCCGGTTTCCGGGTTGATGTGATCCTGAAGCGCGTCGGTATAGGTCGATTTCAGTTTCGACAATTGCCGCCAGTCCAGCACGCGGGCGGGCAGCTCGTGCTCTGTCGCCAGCTCTTCCAGGATGTCGGCGCCGGTGGCATAGGCGCCGGTCTTGCCCTTCTTGCCGCCTTCGATGCCCATCTTGTCGAACAGGATCTCGCCCAGCTGTTTCGGGCTGCCGACGTTGAAGCTTTCTCCGGCTAACGTGTGGATCTCATCCTCAAGGGCTGCCATTTTCTGGGCAAAGGCGTTGGACATGCGGCTCAGCGTGTCGCGGTCGACCTTGATGCCGTGACGCTCCATCCGGGCAAGCACCGGCGACAAGGGGCGTTCCAGCGTTTCATAGACGGTGGTGACCTTTTCGCGGTGCAGCTGCGGCTTGAACGTCTTCCACAGACGCAGGGTGATATCGGCGTCCTCGGCTGCGTAAGGCACGGCATCGGCAATCGGAACCCGGTCGAATGTGATCGCGGATTTTCCGGTGCCCAGGAGAGGCTTTATCGGGATCGGTGTGTGGTCGAGGTACCGTTCCGAAAGCGTGTCCATGCCGTGACCGTGCTCCCCCCCGTGGAGGGAGTATGACAGCAGCATGGTGTCGTCATAGGGCGCGACGGTGATGCCATCCGCAAAGCCCGCCCCGCGTTGGCGGGCCATGATCTTGGCATCGTATTTCATGTTCTGGCCGATCTTGAGGATCGCGGGATCCTCAAGCACCGGTTTCAGCATCGAAAGTGCCGTGTCGAAATCCATCTGGCCATCGGCCAAGGCATCCGATCCAAAAAGATCGTCGCTGCCTGCCTCGGCCTTGTGGGTGAGCGGGATATAGCAGGCTTCGCCCGGCTCCACACACAGGGATACACCTACCAGATCGGCGGTCATTTCATTGAGGCCGGTGGTCTCGGTGTCAAAGGCAACCCAGCCGCGGCCCCGGATCCGGTCGATCCAGACCTGCAGCGCCTCGGCATCGCGTACGCATTCGTATTTTTCGGCGTCGAAAGGCACGGCCTCTGCCGGATCGTCCTCTGCTGCCGCAGCGGGGGTAGCGGTGGGCTCGGGGATCATCGGCGCTTCGCGGCCCATCTGCTTGGCCATCCGGGCGCTGAGGGTGCGAAATTCCATCTCGGTCAGGAAATTCAGTACCGTATCTGGATCGGGTTCGCGCAGTTCCAGATCATCAAGCGAAAAGTCGAGCGTCATGTCGCAGTCCAGCTGCACCAGCTTTTTCGACAGTTCGATCTGGTCGCGTTTCTCGATCAAGGTCTGGCGGCGCTTGGGCTGTTTGACTTCTTCGGCGCGGTCCAGCAGCTCATCAAGGCTGCCGAACTCATTGATCAGCAGCGCGGCGGTCTTGATCCCGATGCCCGGCGCGCCGGGGACGTTATCGACGCTGTCACCGGCCAGTGCCTGCACATCGACCACCCGGTCGGGGCCGACGCCGAATTTTTCCATCACGCCGTCGCTGTCGATCCGCTTGTTCTTCATCGCGTCCAGCATTTCGACGCCGCCGCCGACCAGCTGCATCAGGTCCTTGTCTGAGGAAATGATGGTGCAGCGCCCGCCCGCATCGCGTGCCTGATGGGCCAGGGTGGCGATGATGTCGTCGGCTTCGAAACCTTCGATCTCCTTGCAAGCGATGTTGAAGGCACGGGTGGCGTCGCGGGTCAGCGGGAACTGCGGACGCAGGTCTTCGGGCGCAGGCGGGCGGTTGGCCTTGTAAAGATCATAAAGATCGTTGCGGAAGGTCTTGCCCGAGTGATCGAAGATGACTGCCACATGTGTGGGCGCATCGGGGCCGGTATTGGTCTCGATATATTTCACCAACATGTTGCAAAAACCCGCGACGGCGCCGATCGGCAGCCCGTCGGACTTGCGCGTCAGCGGCGGCAGCGCGTGGTAGGCCCGAAAGATGAAGGCCGAGCCGTCGATCAGGTGAAGATGGCAGCCTTTGCCGAATTGCGTACCGCTCATGACTGTCGCGCTCCTTCCCGGGAAACCGTTCGTGTTCTGTTTCCGGGTTATCGGTGATCCGGCGTCCAAGGGCAATTGGAGTTTGGGATCGGGCGGGCAATCAGCAGGATTGCGGGGCGCGGGTAAGGACGGCCCGCTTCCCTTTTGCCGGGGAGGGTCGAGGGCTGTCCGGCCTATCGGCCTGACGAGGTCCCAAGACTGACTGTATGAAAACCGGGCATCAGGCCAGCGGTAAACAGTCTGTTTCCACCCCGTGTCGGCGGTTTTTCTCCGGCATTTTAAGTTTCTGGTGTATCAAGCGTCAATCGCGCGTGCCCGAGGTGGGAGCCTGGGGGGATGCTGAATTTGGAAAAATCTGTTCCACCAACCTTGCGTTTGAGTGAAGGAGAACCGGATGCCGGATTATGCAAAGGTCTTCAATTATGAAGCAGAAGGGCTGTCCTACACGGTCTCCCTTTATGAGGAAAATGGCGAATTCTTTGCCGATATTTCGGTCGTCGAAGGGGCGATGGATGTGAATGCCGTCTATTTTGGCGACGACGACTTTTCGGGTGACAGCGCCTCGCTGGATGGTCCGCTCAACATGAACGGGACCCGGCTTGAAGGCGATAAGATCCAGTGGGACGATGCTGCAGCGCTGAGCGATCCGGGTCTTGGTCCGGAGGGGGAAGACAAGGAAACCTATCTGTCGGATGGCGATACGCTGACGGTATCTCTGGATGTCGATAGCCTTGAGGATATTGATATTTTCGGTATTCGGGCCACCTCGACAACCACTGATGCGGGATCGATCAAGGGCGTTTCCACGGACCCCGAAGAGCCGGAGGTGCCCGAGGAGCCGGAAGACCCTACCTACAGCAAGATCTTCTTTGGTGAGGAGTTCTCTGACACGGGCGCGCCCTTGGGCGGTACCTATATTCTGGACGAAGAACCCGATCCGAACCCCTATAACAACATCGCACTGCCCGAGGGCACCGAGCCGACCTTTGAAAACTACCTGTCGTACTTCGATACGGACGAGGTCTATGGCGAAGTAACCTCAATCGAATCCATCATCTTCTATGGTGATGGCGCGGATGGGGAACCCGAGGAACTGTTCCGAATCGATGCACCCGAAGGCGGCTTTCAGGATGCTGATGAGGTGCTGATGGCCTATGATGACGCGCTTGAGGGCTTCTCGGCCTCTGGCGATGAGTCCGGTCAGGAGCTCATGGCGGCGCTGAGCCTTGAGCCGGATGCAGAGAGTGACGCGGGCGCGGGCGAAGAGGCGGCTATGGAAGAGGACGAACTCGACATGGTCTGAGCCCACGGGCCAGATAGCGGATAATTCCGAGCTGACTGGCCCAAATGACGATAGAATATAGAAAAGGCGCCTCCGGTTTCCCGTGGGCGCCTTTCGTCGTCTCAGGCATGCTGATCTGCCGGAAAAGGCGGGATCAGTTGGCTTTACCTTCGAAATCCTTGTGGATGTACTTGCAGTCGCAATAGGGGCATTCGACCCAGCCGGTATCCTCGGGGATCTGCAGGTAGACCCGCGGATGTCCCAGCGCGCCTTCGCCGCCGTCGCAGGCGACACGGTAGCTGTCAACGATCTTGGTTTCAGGCGCTTCGATGGTCATCGGCTGGCGATCCTCTTGCTGATGGGGTAGGGGCTTTATGTGACAGGACAGCCGAGGGAGCAAGAGCCGCGATGACTGATGATGCAATCCGGATCGAAAGCTTGCGCAAAACCTACAAGGGCGGCAAGGGCCAGCCCGAGAAACACGCGCTGAAGGGCATCGATCTGACGGTGCCGCGCGGATCGGTCTTTGGGCTGCTCGGGCCCAACGGGGCCGGCAAGTCCACCCTGATCAACATCCTTGCGGGGCTGGTGGTGAAAACCAGCGGCAAGGTGACGATCTGGGGCTTTGATCAGGACGAAAACCCGCGCCAGAGCCGCGCCTCGATCGGGGTGATGCCGCAGGAGCTGAACCTTGACCCCTTCTTCACCCCGCGCGGCGCGCTGGAGGTGCAGGCGGGCCTTTATGGCGTGCCGAAATCCGAACGCTACAGCGATGAGATCCTGCGCATGATCGGGCTGGAGGACAAGGCCGAAGCCTATGCCCGGACCCTGTCGGGCGGCATGCGGCGGCGGCTGTTGCTAGGCAAGGCGCTGGTGCACCGCCCCAATATCCTGGTGCTCGATGAACCCACCGCCGGGGTGGATATCGAGCTGCGTCAGATGCTGTGGGAAAACGTGCGCAAGCTGAACCAGCAGGGCATGACCATCATCCTGACAACCCATTACCTGGAAGAGGCCGAAGAGATGTGCGACGAGATCGCCATCATCAACCAGGGCGAAGTGGTGGCGCGCGACAGCACCGCCAATCTGCTGGGCCGTCTCGATGCCCGCGCCATGGTGGTGCATCCGGCCGCTCCGGTGAACGATCTGCCAAAAGGCGAAGGCATCGAGTCCGAGCTGCGCGGCGATGGCGCCGTGGTGCTGCGCTATCACAGCCAGAAAACCAGCGCCGAGGATGTGCTGGCCGCCGTGCGCGCCGCCGGGATCTCGATTCGCGATGTGAAGACCGAAGAGGCGGATCTGGAGGATGTCTTCCTCGCGCTTACGAAATCTGTCTGAGGGGCACCCCGATGCGCATTCGTCCATTCGAGCAGCGTGATGCGGCGGATTGGGGCCGCATCTTTCATGCCGCCGTGCACGGGATCGGCGCGCGGGACTACACCCCGGCGCAATGCGCGGCCTGGAGCCCGGAGGAAGCGCCCGCCGATGTGATCTGGCGGCGCGCAAAGGATGGGCGGCAGATCTGGGTCGCAGCGGATCAGGATGACGTGGCGCAGGGGTTCATCGAGCTGGAGCCGGATGGCCATATCGACTGTTTCTACATCGCGCCGGATCATGCGGGCACCGGGATCGGCGCCGCGCTTTATGCCGCGCTGGTAGAAGAAGCCCGCAGGCGTGGTCTTGATAGCCTTTACGTCGAGGCCAGCGAAGCCGCCCGCCGGTTCTTCCTGCGGCAAGGCTTCACCGAAAAGGGGCGCCGCGATTTCATCCGCCGGGGCGTGGCCATGCACAACTATGCCATGGGGAAGACGTCGTAGACGCGGACTTTTTTGCCCGGCCGTCATGCCGGACAGCGTCCGACCCTCCCCCAGGGAGGGCGCTTTGCACCCACCCAGGCTCGGGCGCTGTCTTATTTGCATTCACTCCCGATCAATCCGCGCCTGATAACAATTGTTGCGGGCCGAGCGAATGTGGATATAGGCGACGCGTGGATCGGTGAAAATCTCTTCGGCCTGTCCCAGCATGTGGTCATTCTCCACCACCGCGCCGGTGCCATAGACGATACGGTCATCCTGTCCGTAACCCTTGATCAGATAGTCGGGGGAGCCTTGCAGCACCTCGGGCATCGCGTCCCCTTCGTGGCGGGAGCATTCCTCTGCACAAAGAAAAATCGGCCCGACCTCGGCATAGGGCTGCGGGGTGGGAAAGGGACGGTGGGCAAGGATCAGCATCCCGGCGCCTTCGGGGATGTAGCGCAGGCAGTGGCGGCAGGGATTTCCGGCTCCGCCTGATGTGCTACGTTCCGGTGTCTGGCCGTTTGCATCAAGGCCTCCGGCCTGCAGGGCGCGGGCGGTGTCGGTTGTAAGGGCGGTGATTGTCAGCATGTCTGTCTCCTGTTCTGACGCGACATTGCCCGCAGTGTCAGGGCGGTGGCGACCCGGATCCTGCGCATCTGGCTGATGGTGAAAACAGGCAGAGGCTCCCGCCCGTTTCAAAACCGGCAGGGCCGGATTTTCCCCGGTTGGGCGTGGCGCGGATCCCCCCTTCGGGCGGGATCCGCGGGGCGGCACCCTGTGGCGGAATGGGTGACTCGAAATAAGAACAAAACGTGAATATATACTGGAGGCATGTCTGTTGAATTCGCGATTCTGTCCAACTTCACCTTTCTCACCGGGGCGTCGCACCCGGAGGAGTACGTGGAGCGTGCGGTGGCGCTGGGGATTGAGGCGCTGGCGATCGCAGACGAGAATTCGGTGGCCGGGATCGTACGCGCGCACAGCCATTGCCGCGATATTGCCCGGCGTGTGGCAGAGCGGCAGGCCTGGGACCGGGACAATGCGCTGATCGGACCGCCCCGGCCTGCGGATGTGCCGCCAGCGCCGTCTTTTCCGATCTATGCGGTGCCGCGGCTGATCCCGGCAGCGCGGCTGGTGTTCGCCGATGCGCCGCCGCTGATCGCCTTGCCAGAGGATCGTACAGGCTGGGGGAGCCTGTGTCGGCTGATCTCGGCTGGGCGGTTGCGGGCCGAGAAAGGTGCCTGTCATCTGGAACTGGCTGATCTTCTGGAGCAGGGCGAGCGGTTGCACCTGCTGCTTCTGCCACCGGCGGGACACCTACCGGGCGGCGCGGGCGGATGGGCGCCGCATATGGAGGCGCTGACGCGCTGCTTTGCCGGGCGGATGCACCTGATGATGGCACCTGTTTATGATGGGCGGGATGGGCGTCGCTTTGCCCGGCTGGAGGAACAGGCAAACACGCTGAACCTGCCCACGATTGCCAGCGCCGCCCCGCGCATGCACCACGGATCGCGCCGCCGCCTTGCGGACGTGCTCAGCGCCATTCGCCTGCGCTGCCGGGTCGAGGATCTGGGCCGCGCCGCCCTTGCCAATGGCGAACAGCGCCTGCGTGCACCGCATGAGATGCAGCGGATCTTTCGCGGGCATGAGGGGGCGCTGACCCGGGCGCAGGATCTCGCAGCGCGGCTCACGTTCTCGCTGGATGAGCTGCGCTATGACTGCCCGGACGAGGGGCTGGAGGGTGAAACCCCGTCCGCGCGTCTGCGCCGCCTGGCAGAAGAGGGACTGATCTGGCGCTATCCCGCAGGCGCGCCGCCAAAGGTGCGCGACATGCTGGAGCATGAGCTGACCCTGATCGCCCGTCTGAAATACGAGCCTTATTTCCTGACCGTGCGCGACATCGTCGATTTCGCGCGCTCCCGCGGGATCCTGTGTCAGGGGCGTGGCTCGGCGGCGAATTCGGTGGTGTGTTATTGCCTGGGCGTCACCTCGGTCAGCCCGGAAACCGGCACCATGGTGTTTGAGCGCTTTGTCTCCGAGGCCCGCGATGAGCCGCCCGACATCGATGTGGATTTTGAGCATGAGCGCCGCGAGGAGGTGATCCAGTGGATCTATGACCGCTATGGCCGCCACCGGGCGGGGCTCTGCGCGACGGTGATCCATTACCGGGGCAAGCGCGCCATCCGCGAGGTGGGCCGCGCCATGGGGCTGAGCGACGATACCATTGCTGCCATGTCCTCGCAGCTGTGGGGCAGTTTTGACCGCAGCGGCGGCGGCGATGCCCGCCTGCGCGAGATCGGGCTGGATCCCGACGCGCCCCGCCTGCGCCAGACGCTGGATCTGGTGGGGCAGATCATCGGCTTTCCCCGGCACCTGTCCCAGCACGTCGGCGGTTTCATCATCACCGCGGGTCGGCTGGATGAATTGGTGCCGATCGAGAACGCCACCATGGAGGGGCGCACGGTCATTTGCTGGGACAAGGACGATATCGATGCGCTGGGCATTCTCAAGGTCGATGTCCTGAGCCTGGGCATGCTGACTTGCATCCGCAAGGCATTTGACCTCATGCGGCAGCATCACCGGTTGGATTACGCGCTGGCGACGCTGCCGCCCGAGGATCCGGCGGTCTACGACATGCTGTGCCGGGCCGACAGCATTGGTGTCTTTCAGGTCGAAAGCCGGGCGCAGATGAATTTCCTGCCCCGCATGCGGCCGCGCAATTTCTATGATCTGGTGATCGAGGTGGCGATCATCCGCCCCGGCCCCATTCAGGGCGATATGGTGCATCCCTATATCCGTCGCCGCAATGGCGAGGAGCCGGTGGAGTTCCCTTCCGATGCGCTGGGTGAGGTGCTGGGCAAGACTATGGGCGTGCCGCTGTTTCAGGAGCAGGCGATGCAGATCGCCATGGTGGGGGCGGGCTTCCCCCCTGAACAGGCGGACCGGCTGCGCCGTTCGCTGGCGACCTTCAACAAGCACGGAAATGTGTCGGAATTCCGCAGCCTGTTCCTGCGCGGCATGGCGCGCAATGGCTATGATGCGGAATTCTCCGAGCGCTGCTTTTCCCAGATCGAAGGCTTTGGCGCCTATGGCTTTCCCGAAAGTCACGCGGCCAGTTTCGCGCTCTTGGTCTATGCCTCGGCCTGGATCAAATGCCACCATCCGGGGATCTTTGCCTGCGCTCTGCTCAATTCGCAGCCGATGGGGTTTTATGCGCCTGCGCAGATCGTGCGGGACGCCCGCGCCCATGGGGTTGAGGTGCGCCCCATCTGCATCAACGCCAGCTACTGGGACAACGTGATGGAGCCGGACGGGCAGGGCGGGCTGGCGCTGCGCCTTGGCTTCCGACAGATCAAGGGGCTCAGCGACGAGGATGTCAGCTGGCTCACGGCGGCGCGCGGCAATGGCTATACCGAGGTGCAAGACGTCTGGCGTAAGGCGGGCCTGCCGCCGCCGGTGATCGAACGACTGGCCGAGGCCGATGCCTTTGCCGTGCTGGGGTTGTCGCGCCGTGAGGCGTTGTGGCAGGCCAAGGCGATCACCGCAAAGAAACCCCTGCCGCTGTTCGAGCGCGAGTTGGAAGGCGAGGCCATTGATGAACCCACTGCCCATCTGCCGCAGATGCCTCTGGGCGAAGAGGTGGTGGAGGATTACGTCGCCATGCGCCTGTCTTTGCGTGCCCATCCCGTTGCGCTGCTGCGGCATATCCTGACGCCAGAGGGGTAAACGGCACAGAACAAGGATCGCGTCCGACCCTGGGTGGGTGCAAAGCGCCCTCCCATGGGGGAAGGGGCGGGCGCGGCCCTCACGCTTACCTGCGCCCTTTGCCACATCTGGCGCTAACGGCGGTTTCCCATTTCGCGGCAAGCCTGTAGAAGGCCTCTCAACGCTGACACAGCCCGACCATGGCGGAGATGAACCGATGAGCAGACCGAAACCCGTTGTCCCCAAACCCGTCGTACTCTGTATTCTTGATGGCTGGGGCGCCGGGGAGCCGGGGGTGGCGAATGCGCCCTATCTGGCCAAGACGCCGACCTTTGATGCGATCATGGAAAAAGGCCCCACCGCGCGGCTGATCACCCATGGGCCGGATGTGGGCTTGCCTTCGGGGCAGATGGGCAACTCCGAGGTCGGCCACACCAATATCGGCGCCGGCCGGGTGGTGGCAATGGATCTGGGCCAGATCGACCTTGCGATCGAGGACGGCTCTTTCTTTGACAATGCCGCCCTGCAGGAGTTCATCGCCAAGCTGAAGAAAACCGGCGGCGCCGCGCATTTGATGGGGCTGGTCTCGGACGGGGGTGTGCACGGGCATATCACCCATATCCTGGCGGCGATCAAAGCGATCCGCGACGCAGGGGTTCCGGTCTGGCTGCACGCTGTGACCGACGGCCGTGACGTGGCCCCGAAATCGGCCTTTGGTTATTTCGAGGAACTGAAGGAAAAGATGCCCGAAGGTGCCCGCGTGGCCACGGTCACGGGGCGCTATTATGCCATGGACCGCGACAACCGCTGGGAACGCGTCAAGGAAGCCTATGATGCGATGATCAAGGGCGAGGGCCGTGCGGTGCGCGATGCCCACGACGCGGTGGATCACGGCTATAACCAGTCGGAAACTGATGAATTCATCAGCGCCAGCGTGGTGTCGGGCTACACGGGCGCACAGGATGGGGATGGCTTCTTCTGCCTCAATTTCCGCGCCGACCGCGCCCGCGAGATCCTGCGCGCTATCGGCGAGCCGGGCTTTGCCGATTTCGACACCGGCCCGCGCCCGCAATGGGCCGCGCTGCTGGGGATGGTGGAATATTCTGAAGGACATAACGCCTATATGACCACCTGCTATCCCAAGGCGCCCATCGTCAATACGCTGGGGGAATGGGTCGCGAAACAGGGACTCACCCAGTTCCGCTTGGCCGAGACCGAGAAATACCCGCATGTGACCTTCTTCCTCAATGGCGGCAAGGAAGAGCCGGAGGTGGGCGAGGACCGTTACATGCCGAAATCGCCCAAGGTCGCGACCTATGACCTTCAACCCGAAATGTCGGCGCCTGAGGTGACCGAGAAATTCGTTGAGGCGATCGAGAAGGGCTATGACCTGATCGTCACCAATTACGCCAACCCGGATATGGTCGGCCACACTGGCGATATTCCGGCGGCGATCAAGGCCTGCGAGGCGGTGGATCAGGGGCTGGCCAAGGTCGTCGCGGCGCTGGAAAAGGCGGGCGGCGCCATGCTGGTGACCGCGGACCACGGCAATTGCGAAGTGATGATTGACCCGGAAACCGGTGGCGCCCACACTGCTCATACCACCAATCTGGTGCCGCTGGCGCTGGTCGGCGGCCCCGAAGGCGCCAAGCTGCGCAACGGACGGCTGGCGGATCTGGCGCCGACGCTGCTGGAGTTGATGGGCCTGCCGAAACCGGATGAGATGACCGGAGAGAGCCTGCTTGCATGATTGACCGAGCCCTTCGCCTGATCCCGGGGCTGGCCCTGTGCCTGCTGATGGCAGCACCTTTGCGCGCCGAGACGGCAGCTGCCCGCGCCGCGCGGGAGGCCGCCGCCCAGCTGGAGGCAGCAACGCTGCGGATGGAACAGGCCGATGGCGCCCGCGACCGGGTCAAGGCGCTGAGCGAGACGATCCATGCCTATGAAGCCGGTCTGGCTGCTATGCGGGACGGGCTGCGCGGCGTGGCACGGCGGGAAACCCAGCTCACCGCGCAATTGCAGTCGCGCGAAGGCGAAATTGCCGAGCTGCTGGGGGTCATCCAGACCATTGAAACCTCCTCGCCGCCGGTGCTGATGCTGCATCCTTCGGGGCCGCTGGGCGCGGCGCGCTCGGCGATGATGCTGGCCGAGGTTGCACCGGGGCTTAATGCGCGGGCCGAGGCGCTGCGTGCGGATCTGGAAGAGGTGCAGACCCTGCGCCTGTTGCAGCAGGCGGCGGCGGGCAAGCTGGAAGAGGGGCTGAGCGGCATCCAGCAGGCGCGCACCGCGCTTTCGACCGCGATTGCCGACCGCACCGATCTACCACGGCGGTTTACCGAGGATCCGATGCGCACGGCGGTGCTGATCTCCTCGACCGAGACACTGTCCGGCTTTGCCAGCGGGCTGTCGGAAATTGCCGACGGTGCGGTGATCGAAAGCCGCGCCGACATCAGCGATCTGCGCGGCGATCTGCCGCTGCCGGTCGAAGGGCTGGTGCTGCGCGGCTATGGCGACCGCGATGCTGCCGGGATTGCCCGCCCGGGTCTGCTGGTTGCGGCCCGTCCGCGGGCGCTGGTGACCAGTCCCACGGCGGCGACGATCCGCTATCGCGGGCCGCTGCTGGATCTGGGCAACGTGGTGATTCTGGAACCGCAGCCGGACACGCTGTTTATCCTGTCAGGGCTGGCAGAGGTCTATGGCACTGCCGGTCAGGTCATTCCCGAAGGCACCCCGGTGGGTTTGATGGGCGGTCAGACCCCGCAGGCTGGTGCGATTTTGTCACTAAGCGGTGAAGGGGGTGGAACTGACCGCACAGAAACGCTCTATATAGAAGTCAGAATGGACAACAGTCCGGTGGACCCGGAAACGTGGTTCCGCACCGGAAAAGGTGGATGAAGGTTTCATGAAAAAATTTGCGATGGCCGCATTTGGCGGCACGCTGGCAGGGATCGTTGCAACAACCTATGTCGCAGGCCCGCTGCTGGCGCAGGAAAGCGCCCGCGAGACAACGGTCTATGAACAGCTGGACCTGTTCGGTGACATCTTCGAACGGATCCGCTCCCAATATGTCGAAGAGGTCGATGAGAAAGAGCTGATCGAAGCTGCCATTGGCGGCATGCTCTCCTCGCTGGATCCGCACTCAAGCTACCTGTCGCCCGACGACGCCGCCAATATGCAGGTGCAGACGCGCGGTGAATTCGGCGGTCTCGGCATCGAGGTCACCCAGGAAGAGGGCTTCGTCAAGGTTGTCTCGCCCATCGATGGCACCCCCGCCGATGAGGCCGGGATCGAAGCGGGCGATTTCATCACCCATGTGGATGGCGAAAGCGTCCTCGGCCTGTCGCTGGACGAAGCGGTGGAAATGATGCGCGGCCCGGTCGGCTCCGAGATCATCATCACAGTGGTGCGCGAAGGCGAGGCGGAACCCTTTGACGTGTCGATCATCCGCGACACCATCAAACTGACCGCCGTGCGTGCCCGCACCGAAGGCGACACCGTCGTGATGCGGATCACCACCTTCAACCGTCAGACCACGCCGAACCTGGAATCCGGTCTGAAAGAGCAGATCGAAGCCGCCGGTGGCATCGACAATGTGAACGGCATCGTTCTGGATCTGCGCAACAACCCGGGCGGCCTGCTGACCGAGGCGATCCAGGTGGCCGACAGCTTCCTTGAAACCGGAGAGATCGTGTCGACCCGTGGCCGCAACCCGGAAGATGGCGAACGCTTCAACGCGACGCCGGGCGATCTGTCGGGCGGCAAGCCGATCGTGGTTCTGATCAACGGCGGCTCTGCCTCTGCGTCGGAAATCGTCGCGGGCGCGCTGCAGGATCACCGCCGCGCCATCGTGGTGGGTACCAAATCCTTCGGTAAAGGCTCGGTTCAGACCGTGATGCCGCTGCGGGGCGATGGCGCCATGCGCCTGACCACTGCGCGTTATTACACGCCGTCGGGCCGGTCGATCCAGGCGTTGGGCGTCAGCCCCGACATCGTGGTCGAGCAGCCTCGCCGTCGTGTTGGCGAGGAAGAAGAGGAAAGCTCGGTTGCAAACCGCTCCCGCTCCGAAGCGGACCTGCGCGGGCGTCTCAACAACGACAGCCTGACCGAGGATGAAATCCGTCAGATCGAAGAAGACCGCGCCAAGGCCGAAAAGGCCGCCGAGCTGCGCGAACAGGATTATCAGCTGGCCTATGCCATTGACATCCTAAAAGGTCTGTCGGCGCTGGGTCCGAACGACTGATCCCAAAATCCACCTGATTGTCCAAAGGCCGCTCCATCCGGGGCGGCCTTTTTCAATGGTTTTGTTATGCAGGCGTAGGCCCCTGAGACCGGATGTATGGTATCGGGGGCTGAACCCGTCCGCTGTCAGGGCGTCACTTCAAATCGGTGAAGATCTGCGAAGCAACACCAGCCTCAAGCAGGGCTGCCCTGATCTCGTCGATTGCATTGATGTCGGCTGAACTGACGATGACCACTTCATTGACTACCAGCGAATAGAGCGGCGCGTCGGGCGCAAGGTTTGCCAGATATTTCTCTGCCGCCAGCTGAGACTTCGGCCCCCATTTGCCATCGTAGGCCACGCCAATCGTGTATTGCGCGTCCATGGTCATTTCCTTGCTCACGGGTTTGCCGTCGTTCAGATCCAGCAAGACCTTCTGAAGCTGCGCGTCATCGGTGATGCGGTCCGGAATGAATACGTTGGTGCAGGTCTCGACTTCTCTGTATCTGGTGACGGTGTTCTTGCTGGTTTCATTGGCGATGGCGCCGCCAACAATTGCGCCGACGGCAGCGCCGGCATTCTTGTCGGTCACCACCTTGCCGATCACGCCGCCAACAATCGCCCCGCCAATGACCTTTTCGGGACTGCCGCCTTTGACGGTCTCCTGATACGGCACCATCTGGGTTTCGCATCTTGTTTCGTATGAACCGGCAAATGCCTGAGATGCCATCAGAACAGCTGTCGCTGCTGTCGCCAAAAGTTTCATGTCACTTTCCTCCTTATGCAGGCAGCATGGTCTTGCCTCTGCATCTTATGACCATCAGCCGTTCACCGTCTGGCCAGGCACAGGCTTTGCCGGGGATCCAGTCGGTATTCCCGTACTCCTTATAAAATAAGTGTGCGCTCAACTGTTATTCAATATCACGGGCCGATTCTCCATGTGCCTAGGCCCGAGGCGCGCGATTCAGGAGAGAGGCTGGTATCCTCCGTTTCCTTGCACTTGATGAGAAGAGATGCCCGGAAACCGGCGGCAGCCGGGACCGGTCTGCGTTAGGGTAGGGCATGATGTTCGACCTGCCTGATTCCGAAACGCTTTATGCGGCGCTGCTGGCGCGTGATGAAACCTATGAAGGGCGCGCCTATGTGGGCGTGACCTCGACCGGGATCTTCTGCCGCCTCAGCTGCCCGGCGCGTAAACCAAAGCGTGAGAACTGCCAGTTCCACGCCACACCCGGCGCCTGTATCGAGGCCGGGTTCCGTCCCTGCAAACGCTGCACGCCGCTGGCGGCGGCCGCCGGGGAGGATCCGATGGTGCAGCAGCTTCTGGCGGCGCTGGAGAAGCGCCCCGCCTATCGTTGGCGCGAAGCGGATGTGGCGCGCATGGGGTTTGATCCCTCTACCGTGCGGCGCAGTTTCCGGCGCCATTTCGGGATGACCTTCCTGGAAATGGCCCGCCAGCGACGCCTGCGCGAAGGGTTTACCACGCTCAAGGCCGGAGAGCCGGTGATTGCCGCCCAGATCGAAGCGGGGTTCGAGTCCCCTTCAGCCTTTCGCGCGGCCTTTGCCCGGCTGACCGGGCTGGCGCCGGGTACCTTCCGGCAGGATGCGCTACTGCTTGCGGATTGGATCGACACGCCGCTGGGCGCGATGATCGCGGTCAGCTGCCCGCACCGGCTGCATCTGCTGGAATTTGCTGACCGCAAAGCGCTGCCGCGGGAAATGGCCCGGCTGCAAGCTTCGCAGCCCGGCGGTATCGGCTTTGGACGTCCTGCGCCCACCCAGCAGGTCGCAGAGGAATTACAGCGCTATTTCAGCGGTGATAGCGCCCGGTTCGAAACGCCCATCGCGCTGCATGGAAGCGCCTTTCAGCGCGAGGTCTGGGGCTACCTGCGCGGCATTCCGGCAGGAGAGACCCGCAGCTATTCCCAGATTGCGCAGGAGCTGGGCCGCCCGTCGTCCAGCCGCGCGGTAGCGCGGGCCAATGGCAGCAACCAGCTGGCGCTGGTGGTGCCCTGTCACCGGGTGCTTTCGGCGGATGGCAACTTGACTGGCTATGGCGGCGGATTGTGGCGCAAACAGCGGCTCATTGAAATCGAAGCCGACCTTGCAAAGCGTGCACGGCCTCAGGCGGTTTCCACGCAGTGACGCCGAAAGGCGCGTTTCAGCATATCAAGCTCGGCCCGGAGCAGCTCCACTTCGCAGCGCATATCCTCGGCTGCCACATCACCGCCGATCAGGGTGAAATGCGCCAGCGTCTGATCCGCCGCCGCGTCGGTGATGACAAAACTGTGCACCCCATCGGCGATGGCTTCGGTAGGTACGGTGATGACCAGCTCCCATTCGCCGTCGCGGCTGCCTTCGCTAAGTGCGACCTGTTCAACCGGCTGATCCAGATACAGAACCCGGATGTCCGGCGGCGTACCTGTGACGGGGGCGTTGCTGATCCGGCCTTCCCATTTGCCATTGCGAAAGCGGATCTTGGTGACGGTCAGGTCGCTCATGTCACGGGTCCTCACAGGTTGGCGCGGCGGTGGCGCGCAAAAGTCAGGTCGCGCAGGACCACCTGGTTCATGTCCGGTGCTTCGAAAATCAGGTCCAGCCAGATATTCTCGATGCGCTTTTCGTTGAGGTTGGAATAGGCAAGATCGTATTCCACAGTCACCTTGCGGTCGCCCAGCGGCAGTTCCCGCACGATCTGTTCGGTGTTGGGGCCATGGCTGATGTTGAGCCGGGCAAAGATCTCCAGCGGCTTCTCGGTTTCGATGATGCTGTCGACCCGGATCAGATGCTGCCGGGTCAGCCCGCTGCCCGCGTCCTTGGGCAGGGCGATCACCAGTGACAGGAAGGAACCATCGAAACTGAACACATCCATACGCAGGCCAAAGGGCGCGAGGTCCTCTTCACGGGTGTTACGCAGCTGGCGCAGGGTCAGCTCGGAATAGCTGCAATCGTGGAACATCTGCACATCCTCGCCCAGCTTGGCCTTGGACGGGACCGAAGACAGACCAGCGACCGGCAGCGGCCCGCGCCAGGGTTCGGGGCGCCAGGACCAATCGGTGCCATGCGGGCGCGCAAAGGAGGAGGAGCCGATCTGCGGCAGGGCGAGACGTCCGTCCGCAACATGGATCAGCTGGTCCAGCTCGGTCTTGAGTTGCCGCGCTTCTGTGCGGTGGCGGCGCAATTCGGTCAGGGAAATGCTGCCAGCTCCTGCAACGATCCGGCGCCAACGGCGCAAGGCGCGGCGGTGCAGCAGTTTGTCCAGGATCCTGCTCATGACTTCGGTTGCCCTGCCTTTATCGTTGCCGTGGTGGTGTTGCGGTTGGTGCCTGCGCCAATCTAGCCCTGCAACATCAGTCAAATAAACCGGCAATCCGCTTTCTTAGGGAGAGTTTTCCGCCACTGTCACCTTCGGGCGCGCCTGCATGACTGGCCCGGGCATCAGGGCGGGCGAGAGGACGCAATGCGCCTGAGGCGGTGCGGCGGGGGCTGCGATCTGCCGGGGCGCGTTGTGCGACTTCCTCGGGGGCGGGTTCTGGTCGCGATGCTTCCCGTGTCAGCTCCGCCATCTGCTCCAGCAGCGCGGCGCCGCGCTCGGTCAGCAAGGGGCTTTTTGCCGGGGCATAAAGCGCCAGCACGATCACGTGACCCTCCAGCACCATGGCGCCGCGCCAATGTTCGGGGCTGGCTCCGGCGGCGCTGTGTCCCGGCATATCCAATTTAACCAGGGGCAACGGGCCATTCTCGCGGCGGGCGACGATATGGGCGCCGGGCGTGCTGTCGGCCAGATCGGAAACTGACGGTGCCCTGCCTTTGGCCGGAAGTTCGCCTAAGGTTGCGGTGATAACGCCCGCGTTGCGACTGCCAAAGAAACCGGGCCCGCCCAGCAGGTCACAGCGCGGCAGCAGGGCAAACCCGTCTGCCGCATCGCGCCGCAGCATCTTGGGGTCAAAGCAATAACCTCGTGGCGCCGCAAGCACCACCTCGGCGCCCTGCATGCGGACCTCTGTCAGCCTGGAAGGCGTACCTGTGCCGCCGGGCGCCGCAAAGGAAAATCCGCCGCCGGGCACCTGGCCGCAGGCGCTGAGCAGGGCGCAGAGACCAAGCGCAGCAATGCCCAGACGGGGCTGCAGGCGCTGCTGCGCGCAGGGCATGCTGTCCCGCCGCGCAGAGCACATTGTCCTGATCGTGCCTGTGACAGCCGTCATGATTGCTTTGTCGCGCAGATCCCCTGCTCCCCCCGGCATCAGATTATCGTTATCCTGCGTTTACAAAAGGGATAAAGGCCTGAAACACTTACGACAAGAGTGAACACCCGCCCGAGGGGTACCTTGCCAAGGCGCAGCCAGATGCATAGTTACGCAGGATTCTTTCAGACCGGCACAGGCCCGGCCGTGGCACAGGTATCACGATGAAACGTCCGACGCCCATGAGGGCGGGCAGCGGGCCGCTTAAGCGCCCGCAGGATCTGCCCGCGACTCTCTTTTCTTTTATCTGGGCGTATTCGCGCCGCCAGCAGCTGGTCTTGCTGGCGCTGACGGTCTTGACCTTTCCGTTTCTCTACGCCTCGCTGGAGCTGCCCAAGCGGATCATCAACGACGCCATCGGGGCCGAAACGCCTGTCATCATGGTCTGGGGTCAAGATATCGCTCAGGTGGAATACCTGCTGATCCTGTGCTTTGGCTTCCTTGCAGCGGTGGTGATCGGCGGCATGATGAAGATGCGGCTCAACACGCTGAAGGGGATCGTAGCCGAACGCCTGCTGCGGCGGCTGCGCTACACGCTGATCAACCGAATGCTGCGGTTCCCGAAACCCTATTTCCGCACCACCAGCCAGGGTGAGCTGGTGTCGATGATCACTTCCGAAAGCGAACCCATGGGCGGGTTGATGGGGGATGCGGTGGCGCAGCCGGTGTTCCAGCTGGGGCAGATGCTGACCATCGTGGCCTTCCTGTTTATGCAAAGTGTTTGGTTTGGGCTGGTCTCGATCGCGCTGATCCCGCTGCAGGCCTGGCTGATCCCGATGTTGCAGCGGCAGATCAACCTGTTGAACAAGGACCGCATCCAGGAGGTGCGGATGCTGGCCTCGGAAATCGGAGAAACCGCCGCCGGGATGAGCGATCTGCGCGCCAATGGCGGCTGGCGTTACCGGATGGCGCAAGTGTCGGACCGGCTGGGGCGTCTGTTCGAGATCCGCCGCCGGATCTACACCAAAAAATACTTCATGAAGTTCCTCAACAACCTGATCGGCCACATGACACCCTTCGTGTTTTATTCGGCCGGCGGGGTGCTGGCGATCCGGGGCGATATCACGGTGGGCGCGCTGGTGGCGGCGCTGGCCGCTTACAAGGATCTGTCGGCCCCGTGGAAGGAACTGCTGACCTATTACAATCAGGTGCAGGATATGAGTCTGCGCTGGAAAATCATGCTGGAGCGGTTCGCGCCGCGCGGCATGATCGATGCCGAGCTGATCGAAGGCGAGCCGAGCGAGATCCCGCATCTGCGCGGCGATATCGAGTTGCGCAATGTCTCGGTGCGCGATGCCGACGGGACGGTGGTCCTGCAGGATATTTCGCTGACCATTCCGGCGGGCGCCCGCGTTGCGGTCAAAAGCACCAGTGACGCAGAGCGCGCGGCGTTCGGCCAGTTGCTGGTCCGTGAAACCTTGCCGTCGCAGGGCAGCATTCAGGTCTCGGGGCACCGGCTCGACAGCCTGCATCAGGGGGTGATCGCGGCCCGGATCGGCTATGCCTATTCGCATCCCTATCTGTTTTCCGGATCACTTGGAGACAACGTGTTGATGCCGCTGCGCAGCCGCCCGGGCAAGATCAGCCGGGATCAGGCCACCCTTCGCAAACAGGTCGAATCCAAGCGCGCGGGCAACAGTGGCGATCTTCTGGAAGCGGATTGGGTCAATCCCGAATTGGCGGGGCTGGGATCCGAAGGCGATGTGCGCGATTGGTGGTTCCAACTGATCGAGGCAATGGGCATCGACGAGCAGTTGTTCCAGCGCACCCTGCACGCGCGGTTCCAGGATGGCACCCACCCGGCGCTGGTGCAGCATATCATCCGCCTGCGCCCGCTGATCCGTGAACGGTTGGAGGCCGAAGGTCTGGATGATGCCGTCCACCATTTCGATCCCGAGCGATTCAACCCTGCCATGCCACTGGCGGGCAACCTTTTGTTTGCGGCGCCGTCGCGCGACATCCCGGTCGAAGAATTGCTGGCACCGGACGGGCTGTTGCTGCGACTGGTACGCGAGCAAGGGCTGACCGGGGAAACCATGGGGATCGGTCTTGGCGTGGTGGAAACCCTGATCAAGACCTTTGGACGCGAAGATATCGATCACCCGCTGTTCCAGCGGCTTGGCCTTGAAGAAGATCTCTATCGCCGGATTTGCAGCGCTGCCGAACGCTATGCCGCGCAGGGGGCTGATGATCTGCCCGAGGCAGAGCAGGCGCTGCTGATGACGGTGCCGTTCCTTTTGACCGAAGAGCAGATCGGCAGCGGGCTACCGGCCGGGTTCAAGGAACGTATCCTGAAAATCCGCCAGAGTCATGCGGCGCAGTTGATCGCCCAGACCGGCGGCTTGTTCCGACCTCTGGATCCGAAATCCTACTTTCCGCGGCTGACGGTTCTTGAAAATGCTCTCTTCGGCAAGATTTCGTTGCGGGCTGGGGCGCGGGCAGCGCAGGTTGAATCGCTGGTGGCCGAGGTGCTGGATACCCACGGGCTGCGCAAACGGCTGGCGTTGATCCTTTACGATCTGCCAACCGGACTGGGCGGATCGCTGCTGGAGCCGGTGTTTCAGGAACGGGCCGCCTTTACCCGCGCCGCGATCAAACGGCCGGACATTCTGATCCTGGACAAGGTGCTGGCCAGCCACACGGCGGAAAACCGGCTGCGTACACGCGAAAAGCTGCGCGATCTGATGCCACAGACCACGATGATCTTCATGGAAGACACCATCCAGCATCCGGAGCGCTACGATCTTTATGTCGAAATCCGCGATGGCCGGATCGACGGGGTCGAGCGGCGCCCACTGGGCAGCCCGGAAGGCGCCGCCGCGGCCGATTTCTCTGCCAAGTTCGATATCATCGCCGCAACCGAGCTGTTCTCGCAGCTGGATGCGCGCAACCAGCGTCTTCTGGCATTTTCGGCTGGCTGGCACGAGGTTCCGGCCGGGGAGATGGTTTTTTCCCACGGCGACAGCGGTGATGCAGTGTACCTGTGCCTGTCGGGCCGAGCCGATCTGACCTTCCCCGATGCGCCCGCCGGGGCGCCGCCGGTGACGGTGATCGAACCGGGGCGGCTGATCGGGGACCTGGCGGTGATTCTGGATCAGCCGCGGACCATGAACCTGCGCGCCACCGAGGATTGCCGTTTCCTGCGCATCGGTGCTGCGGAATACCGCGCGGTGATCGAAAGCGATATCAACGTCGCGCTGCGCTTGTTAGAGACGGTGGCGGGTAATCTGGCGACTGCCCGGGACAAAATGGTGTCCATTGCCCACCAAACGGGCGGTACGATCAGTGAAGACAGACCTCTGAAGGATGCGGATCCGAATGCTGAATAGACAGAATTATTCCGCCCATGAGGCGCTGGTGCGCAGCGCCCGCAGGAAACCGCAGCTGTGGCGGCTGGGGCTTGGGCTGGTTCTGATCTACCTCATCAGCTTTGCCCTGTCCTCGATAGTGCTGCCGCTGCTGGCGGCGCTGTTCCCCGGCGTCTGGCTGCAGGGGTTGCGCGATGGCAGCACGCCGGGGGCGATGCTGGTGCTTCTGGGCGGTTTCCTGTTCATCACCGTGGGCGTGGCGCTGTGCGCGCGGCTGCTGCAGGATCGGTCCTTCCTGTCGGTCGTCGGTCATCCGAGACCGCTGGTCCGGCAGTTCATCCGGGTTAGCCTGTATCTTCTGGCGCTGGGCATCGCCCTGTCGCTGCTGCCGCCCTATGACATGGGGGAACCGCTGCAGCCCAATCTGGAACCGGGGTTGTGGCTGTCGCTGTTGCCGGTGTCGCTGCTGGTGGTGCTGATCCAGACCAGTGCCGAGGAAATCGTCTTTCGTGGCTATATCCAGCAGGGTCTTGCGGCGCGCTTCAAAAGCCCGGCGGTCTGGATCCTTGGCCCGTCGGCTCTGTTCGCGCTGGGCCATTACCTGCCGGCCGAGGCCGGAGAGAATGCGCTGTTGATCACCCTCTGGGCCGGGGTGTTCGGCTGCATGATGGCGGATCTGACCGCGCGGGCGGGCACGCTGGGGCCTGCCATCGCGGTGCATTTCTTCAACAACGTCACCGCGCTTCTGGTCTTTGCCTCTCCCACCAGTCTTTACGGACTGTCGCTCTACCTGATGCCCTATGAAATGTCCGATGGTGCTGCGTTGCGCCCCTGGCTGGCGGTCGACTTTGCCATGATGCTGGTGACATGGCTCACGGCGCGGCTTGCGATACGCCGCTGATTGCATTTGTGCGCAATGAGTCTTATCTGAGGGGCCAAACAGCCCCTACAGAGGCACGATATGAACTGGATCACCAACTACGTCCGGCCGCGGATCAACTCGATCTTCTCGCGCCGCGAAGTCCCAGAGAACCTGTGGACCAAGTGCGATGAGTGCGGCACCATGCTGTTTCACCGCGAGTTGAAGGACAATCTGAACGTCTGCACCAACTGCGGCCATCACATGCACATCACCCCGCGGGACCGGTTCACGGCCCTGTTCGACGGTGGTGTGTTCAGCGAGGTCGAGGTGCCCGAGCCGCTGGCGGACCCGCTGAAGTTCCGCGACCAGAAGAAATACCCAGACCGCATGAAGGCGGCGCAGAAGAAGACCGGCGAAAAAGAGGCCATGCTGGTCGCTGCTGGTGAAATGGGCCGTACGCCCATCGTGGCGGTGGCCCAGGACTTTTCCTTCATGGGCGGCTCCATGGGCATGTATGTGGGCAATGCGATCATTGCCGCCGCCGAAGAAGCGGTAAAGCTGCACCGGCCGCTGATCCTGTTCTCTGCCGCAGGCGGTGCCCGCATGCAGGAAGGCATCCTGTCGCTGATGCAGATGCCGCGCACCACCGTGGCGGTGCAGATGCTGAAAGAGGCAGGCCTGCCCTATATCGTGGTTCTGACCCATCCCACCACCGGCGGTGTGACGGCCTCCTATGCGATGCTGGGCGATGTGCAGATCTCCGAACCCAACGCGCTGATTTGTTTTGCAGGCCCCCGGGTGATCGAGCAGACCATCCGCGAAAAACTGCCCGAAGGGTTCCAGCGTGCGGAATACCTGCTGGATCACGGCATGCTGGACCGGGTGACCCCGCGCACCGAGCTGCGTGAGGAGCTGATCACTATCGTCCGCATGTTGATGAGCATGCCACCGCAGGTGCACGGCGATCTGCCTGCGCCGGAACCGGTTGCCGAAGAGCTGCCCGCGCCAAAGGTCGAAAACGACGCGGGATCTGCCGCAGCCGCAGAGGCCGATAGCAAATAGCCCTGTCATTGAAAGAAGCGCCCGTGCTGGGTGCTTTGCCGCGCCCGTCTGCCTGATCCGGCGGGCGGGCTTTTTCATCAGATCCGGTTCGGGAGCCACCCATGACCAAAGCGAGTTCCGACGCCATCCTCGATCGCATGATGGCGCTGCATCCCAAGATCATCGACCTGACGCTGGACCGGGTCTGGCGGCTGCTGGCGGCGCTGGATAACCCGCAGGACAGGCTGCCGCCGGTGATCCATATCGCAGGCACCAATGGTAAGGGATCGACCCAGGCGATGATCCGTGCGGGTCTCGAGGGGGCCGGAAAATCGGTGCACGCCTATACCTCGCCGCATCTGGCGCGGTTTCACGAACGGATCCGTTTGGCCGGAGAACTGATCTCGGAGGCGCATCTGAGTGAGGTGCTCGACGAGTGCTATGCCAAGAATGGCGGTGAGAATATCACCTATTTCGAGATCACCACCTGCGCTGCGCTGCTGGCCTTTGCCCGCACGCCTGCGGATTACACGCTGCTCGAAGTCGGACTTGGCGGGCGGCTGGATGCCACCAACGTGATTGGAAAACCCGCCCTGTCGGTGATCACGCCTGTGTCGATCGATCACGAACAGTTCCTTGGCAATACCCTGGCCAAGATCGCGGGCGAAAAGGCAGGCATCATCAAGCGCGGCGTACCGGTGGTCGTCGGCCCACAGGAGGATGAGGCGATGGAGGTGATCGAGGATGTCGCTGCCCGCCTTGGCGCGCCGCTGATCGCCCATGGACAGCACTGGCATGTCTATGAGGAACGCGGGCGGCTGATCTTTCAGGATGAAACCGGGCTGCTGGACCTGCCGATGCCCGCGCTGATCGGCGCGCATCAGGTGCAGAACGCGGGGATGGCTCTGGCCGTCCTGCGCCATCTGGGCGCGGATGAGGTGGCTTGTGAGGCGGCGATGGCGCGGGCTGAATGGCCCGCCCGGATGCAGCGGCTGAAGGCCGGTCCATTGGTGGAGGCGGCCGCGGGCGCCGAGCTCTGGCTGGACGGCGGGCATAACGCGGCGGCTGGTCATGCGCTGGCGGATGTTCTGGCGGGGCTGCCGAAACGGCCAACGCATCTGATCTGCGGTATGCTGAACACCAAGGATGTAACCGGCTACATGGCACCGCTCGTGCCCCATGTGGAGAGCCTAACGGCCATTTCCATCCCCGGCGAGGCGGCGACGCTGAGCACTGAGGAAACCGAGGCAGCAGCGCAATCCGTCGGCATTACCGCAACCCGGGCCGAGAATGCCCTGTCGGCGCTGCAGGCAATCATCGCCAACGATCCCTCCGCACGTGTGCTGATCTGCGGATCGCTCTATCTGGCGGGCCATATCCTGCGCGAAAACGGCTGAGGGATTAGGCAAAGGCGGGCAGGGGCGCTCCCGCCCGTCTTCGATCTTGCGATCTCATCCTGTTGGGCGTGGCGCCGCTTGCGCGGCGCGGGGCAGGCTCAGCCGTCCTGTCCCCAATCCTTGTCTTGCATTTCCCGCAGGCGCGAGGCGGTGCGCTCGAACTCGAAGGCACCGTCGCCTTCGACGTATAGATATTCCGGCTCGGCCGCGGCGGTGCAGATCAGCCGCACCTGCGCCTCGTAGAGCGCATCGATGAGGGTGACGAAACGCTTTGCCTCGTTGAAGTTGCTGCGGGACAGGCGCGGGATATCCTCAAGCACCAGCACCTTCACCTCTTCGGCGATGGCCAGATAATCGCCCGGCCCCAGCATTTTGCCGCAAAGGTCATAAAAACTTGCCCGTGCCACGCCATTCCTGAAACCGGGCAGCACGACCTCGCGGCCCTTCACCTCAAGCGTCAGGGGTTGGGCATCACCGCCCGACAGATCCTCCCAGATGGCGCGGAGCTGGGCGCGGGAGTCGGCATTCACAGGCGAGAAATAGACCGGTGAGCCCTTGAGACGGTCCTGCCGGTAATCTACCGGGCTGACCATTTCCCAGACCTGCATCTTTTCCTTGATCAGATCGATGAAGGGCAGGAAGAGCTGGCGGTTGAGGCCGTTTTTGTAAAGATCATCCGGCACCCGGTTCGAGGTGGTGACCACGGTGACGCCTGCCTCGAAGAGGGATTCAAACAGCCGCCCCACGATCATCGCATCGGTGATATCGGTAATCTGCATCTCGTCAAAGGCCAGAAGGCGCACGGAGTCGGCGACCTCCTTTGCCACCGGCGCGAGGGCATCCTGCACGCCGTTCTGACGCGCCTCGTGCATCTTGGCGTGGATTTCCTGCATGAAGGCGTGAAAATGCACCCGCCGCGCGGGGATATCGCCGAGGCTATCGACAAAGAGATCCATCAGCATGGATTTGCCGCGCCCGACGCCGCCCCAGAGGTAGAGGCCCTTGACCTCTTCCCGAGTAGCCTTGCGGAAGAGGCCCCGTTTCACCGGCGGGGCCATCAGCCCTTCGGCAATACGGTCGAATTCCGGCAGAACAGCTTGCTGCGCCGGATCCGGGCGGATCTGGCCTGCTTCGCTGCGGGTCTGATAAAGCGCGCTAACCTGGGTCATGGCGCCAGCCATAGCGCGCAGGCAGGCGGTTGAAAAGCCATGCGGGCAGATGAAGCAACAAGCGCCTGGCTGGAAGGCAGTCAGGTCACATCAATTTTCCTTATGTGACTGCGCAGATTTCTTGAATTGACCCCGGGGCCGCAATGCCTACCGTCGCAGCTCTGATTTGAAAGGACCCGGCATGAGCAGCGCAGCGGCACAGAAAACACCCTTGTTCACCCCCGTTTTGATCGTGGGCTGCGTGATCATTATGGTCAGCTTTGCGGTGCGCGCCTCGTTCGGAGTGTTCCAGATCCCCATCGCCGAGGAGTTCGGCTGGCTGCGCTCGGAGTTCTCGCTGGCGATCGCGATCCAGAACCTGGCCTGGGGGATCGGGCAGCCGATCTTTGGCGCGGTGGCCGAGAAGATCGGTGACAGAAAGGCCATCATCCTTGGCGCGCTTACTTATGCGGCGGGGCTGGTGCTGAGCGCAGGCGCGGTGACGCCGTTCCAGATGCAGGCCTATGAATGGCTGGTGGGCTTTGGCATTGCGGGCACCGGCTTTGGCGTGGTTCTAGCGGTCGTGGGCCGGGCCAGCTCGGATGAAAACCGCTCGATGTCGCTGGCGATTGTCACGGCGGCAGGCTCTGCCGGGCAAATCTTTGGCGCGCCCTGGGCGGAATGGATGCTGTCCTTCCTGACGTGGCAGACCGTGTTCCTGATCTTTGCAGGCGTGGTGCTGGCGCTGATCCTGACGCTGCCGCTTATGCGCGCGCCGCAGATGGCGAGCAAATCTGAGCTTGAAGAGAGCATGGGCACCATCCTGATCAAGGCCTTCAAGGATCCGTCCTATACGCTGATCTTCCTCGGGTTCTTTAGCTGTGGCTATCAGCTGGCCTTTGTCACCGCGCATTTCCCGGCCTTCGTGACCGAGATGTGCGGGCCGATCATGCCGGGCGGCGCGCTCTATAGTCTCGGGATCACTTCGACCTCGGCGCTGGGGGCGGTTGCGATCTCGCTGATCGGGGCGGCCAACGTCGGCGGCACCCTGCTGGCGGGATATCTGGGCAACCGCTACTCCAAGAAATACCTGCTGGCGGCGATCTATACCGGGCGGACCATCGCGGCGGCGGCCTTTATCATGGTGCCGATTACGCCGACGTCGGTGATCGTCTTCTCCATCGTCATGGGGTCCCTGTGGTTGGCGACGGTGCCGCTGACGTCGGGACTTGTCGCGCATATTTACGGGCTGCGCTATATGGGGACGCTTTACGGGATCGTCTTCTTCAGTCACCAGCTCGGCAGTTTCCTCGGCGTCTGGCTGGGCGGGCGGATGTATGACGCCTATGGCGATTACACCTTCGTGTGGTGGATCGGGGTGGCCGTCGGGGCCTTCAGCGCCATCGTGCATTTGCCGGTGCGGGAACGCCCGCTGGGGAGCGTGGCGGCGTGAAGTGAATTCAGCCGGTGCCGAATGCCGCAGCAGTGTCGGCTTCGCGGCGTAACGTCCAAGAATGCTTCTTAGCTCCGCGATGATTTTTGAACCTGGGCGCTAGCCTTGAGCATCACGTCGTGTGACGGAAGCAGCCGTGCTGGCATGTCGCCCAAGACAACTTTAACGATTGCATCCCGCATCGTTTACCCGTTTTTATGAGTATCACTGTGATGCAGTGGATGGGTCCATTCGAGGCTCGGCCGCCGTATCGTGAGGTAAACCATGCAAATCAATAATACTTTTAGCACTTACACGACTTCGCTATTTCAAGAGCCCAAGGCGGCTGATCCGGCTGGACAACCTGCTGCATCGCCCGGCCCGGCCAGTGTTTTTAGCCGTGGTGTCAGCACAGACATGACTGGCGTCTATTCTGATCCAAGGGTTACGTCGGTTGGCCCGGCCACGCTGTCGCGAAAGACGCAGGATGTTCTCGAAAAGATCCAATCTCTCGTCAGGAATGAGTTGGAGACTATTGGCGCGGTTTTCCGCGGGCTGGCAAATCAGGATCTTGAACTTGAACCAGGAGAAGGCCTGCCGGAGGACACGATACTGTCCGATTTGGAGCTTGAGCAATCTCAGAAGCTGTCCGATGACACAAAAGCAGCCGGTCTGTTGCAGATGAAATTCAGCCTGCAGTCATCCCTTGCGTCGCAGGGCGCAGAGATGCTCAGTAATGCCCGGTCGATCTTGTTTGGTGAGCAGTACGTAGGCATGACCGAAGAAGAGCTCATCGATCATCAGATCAACGCGATGGTCGATATGCAAATGAATGCAATCAAAACCACGTTTGAGATGGCGCGCAGTGATGAGTTCGGGCAATTCGCGGGGGATGCCACGGAACGGACGGAGCTTGGCGAGCCGCTACAGGAGGATGATTTGGCGGCAATACGCGCCGATCTTCTGGCCAAACGGCGGGACGAATTCCAGCGTGGCGAGTTGAGACTCCAGGTTGACGTCTTCTCCAGCGTACATGCCGCCAACTATGATAAAGGCTATGCGACACTGGATACTGCTGGAGAAGGGCTGGTCGTTCAGCCGGAAAACGGCGTTGCCTTTGATGCTGACTGGACCATGTCAGAGGCAAGGCAAAGCCAATTCACTCGGATGTTTGATGGCATCACGGTGGTCGATGGTGAGCCCGTCCTCGATCCAAGCAAGGAGAACCGTTTCACTCTTAGTGTCCTGAGCTTCCTTGAAAAATCTGGTGAGATTGGGTTGGAGTACCTGCGAGACGCGCGTGCGTGATGTCGCGCGCCTTGGCCTCCAACCCTGATGCTGTTCGATCTTCGGGCTCAAAGGTGACTTGCATCGACAGGACGTCAGAAAACCGCAGCTCCTCTGGCGAGATCGAGAATTGATCAGGCTTACTCCTTGTCCCTTCAAGATTTCATAGGCTTTGATTATTGGCCGCACGTTAGCCCTTCGCGCGCCATTTCTCCAGAATGTGACGGCTGGTCATCAGGTCCAGATGGGCGCCGCCGCCGTTCTTGAACAGGGTGATCGCCTCGGGATCATAGGCCGGGAAGCTGTCGAGGGAATAGAAATCCGCCAGCACATCGCCGCGCTGGATGACGCCCTCGGACAGCGGGATCTTGAACTCACCGATGTGATCCAGCGTGGTGTCGAAACTGTCGCAATAGATGCGCGCGCGGCAAAGCGCCTCGTCATCGGTCTCGCGCATGTCGGGGCGGTAGGCACCGATCAGGTTCAGGTGCTGGCCGGGTTTCAGCCATGCGCCCTGAACCACCGGGGTCGATGACATGGTGGAGGTGACGATGATATCGGCCGAGCGCACGGCGGCTTCCAGATCGGCGGCAACCTCGATCTGCGGATAGCTGGCCTTCATGTCTTCGGCCTTGGACTGGGTGCGGTTCCAGACCCGGATTTGGGCGCGGGGGTAGGCGGCACCAAAGGCCTCGACCAGCGATCCGGCGACGGTGCCCGCTCCGACGATCAGGATGTCGCGGCTGTCGGGGTTAGCCAGACGCATGGCGCCAAGCAGGCTGTCGCCCGCGGTCTTCCACTTGGTCACCAGGTGGAAATCCACCAGCGCGTCCAGGGTACCGTCCTGATCGGAGTAAAGACAGACCGCGCCATTGACCATCGGCTTGCCCGCTTTGGGATTGCCGGGAAAGATTGTCGCCGTCTTTACGGCCAGCCCCATGCCGTCGATCCAGGCCGAGCGGCTGAGCAGCGTGTCGGGATCACGGTAGAGGAAAGTATCGCCGATTTCCGCCTTGGGCAGATTATGCCCCTTGGCCAGCGCCTCGGTGAAGCCGACCCAGTCCAGCAGGGCCTCGCCCTCTTTGAAACCGATGGATGGAATGCTCATTTTGCCTCCTCTGGGGTCAACAGCCCCTCTGCCACCAGGCGCGCGGCCCAGGTGTCGGGTGTGGTGAATAGATGGGTATGCCAGCCGCGTTGCGCGGCGGCGTCAATGTTTTCGGGGCGGTCATCGGTGAACAGCAGGCGCTCCGGCGCAATGCCTGTGTCGCGTTCCAGATGCGCGTAGATCTCGGGCTCGGGCTTGATGGTGCGCAGATCGCCCGACACGAAGGCCTGATCGAATTCATCGAAAAACGGATAGGTCTGGCGCGCCACCGCAAAGGTGCCGACGCCGAAATTGGTCAGGGCAAACACTGGGATGTCGCGGGCCTGTAGCGCTCGCATCAGTCGCACCGAGTGCGGGATCTCGGGAGAGGCCATTTCGATCCAGCTGTCGTGCCAGTGGCGGATTTCCTGGGACCACTCCGGGTGACGCTCGGCCAGCCCGTAGACCGAGGCGCGGAAATCATCGCCGCGGTCCACGCCCAGGTTCATCCCGTGCAGATCGACCTCGGCAAACAGCCTCTTGCGGCGCTCGGGGCCGAGGCGGGCGTCAAAGAAAGCCTCGGGGTTCCATTCGATCAGCACGCGGCCAATGTCGAAAACGACGGCGTCGATGGGCATCTGCTGCTTCCTGTTCCGTTACATTACCCGACCGAACGTGGGCGCGGGCGGGCCACCGGGCGGCTGCGCCGGGTTTCCCGCCAGACTGAAACAAGGCCGGCGCCGATGATCAAGGCCGAACCGGCCCAGACCGGCAGATCGGGCCATTCATCGAACACCAGAACGCCCCAGAGCACGGCCATCGGCATGGCGATATACTCAAACGGCGCGGCCAGTCCTGCTTCGTTCAGCCGGTAGGCCTGGCTGACCAGATAGCCGCCAACGGATCCGGCCAGTCCGACCCCGATGAACAGCCACCAGTCCTGAGGCGCGGGCCAGACCCAGGCGCGCAGGATGTAATCCACTGCGGCGTTGTCGCCGGTGGCAAACCGCCCGTCACCGGTGAAAAGGCCGACCAGCGCGCTGACCACAAGAAAGCCGAAGGTGGGGTAGAACGACAGGGTCGCCGCCTTGTCGGCGCCGCCCGCCAGGCGGGTAAGCACGTGCAGCGTGGCATAGCCGCAGGCGCCCAGGAATGGCAGGATCGCGGCGGCCTGGAAACTGCCGGGGCCGGGCCGCATGATGATCAGAATGCCAAGGAACCCCACCGCCACCGCACCCCAGCGCCAGGGACCGACGCGCTCTTTCAGCACAACGACCGACAGGGCAGTCACGATCAGCGGCGTGGCAAAGGCGATGGCGACAGCCTCGGCGATGGGCATGATGGCCAGCCCGGTGAAAAAGCAGATGTTGGCAAACAGCACCGCGCAGCAGCGCATCAGGTGCAGTTTCGGCTGCCGGGTGCGCAGGATGTTAAATCCCCCTTCGAGGGGAATAATCACCGCCGCCAGCACCAGAAGCGCCACCACAGAGCGGACCATGACCACCTGATAAAGGGGGTAGTCCCCGGACAGGAATTTGAAGATCACGTCGATGACGGAGAAACTGATGGCCGATCCGGCGGCGGCCAGAAGCCCCAGAACACTGACTTTGATTTCCTGACTCATGGTCCCCCCTGCACGCTTGCCTGATCAGTGACGGAGTTGCCTCTCCGCCGCAAGGCTCTGGGTGAGACTTTGTTGCCGGAAAATTGTTTTCGTTCAGGACTGTTTGGCGGCCCGGATCTCGCGCTCCAGACTGTCCAGAAACCGCGAGCGGTCCGCTTTGGTGAAGCCCTTGCCGCTGCCCCCCGCGCCCAAGGGGTTGGCGGCGCGCAGATCGGCCATCAGATCGCGCATCGCCAGCTGCTGGCCAATGTTGGCCTCGGTGAAGCGTTCGCCATTGTGGCGCAGAACCCGGGCGCCGGTTTCGATGCATTTCGCGGCGAGAGGGATATCCCCGGTCACCACCACATCGCCCGGTCCGCAGCGGTCGGCGATCCACATGTCGGCCACATCGGCGCCTTCGGAGACGATCACGGTTTCCACCAGCGGATTGGCCGAGGGGCGCAAACCGCCGTTGGAGACCACGAACATCTTCAGCCCGTGACGGGTGGCGACCCGCTCGGCCTCTGCCTTGACCGGGCAGGCGTCGGCATCAATGTAAAGCGCGCTCACTCTTTCGCCTTTTTAGGCTCTGATTTCTCGGGCGCTTTGGTCGGCTGCTTCACCTTGAACTCATCCGGGATGGGCATCCGGTTGAAGGCATCCAGACCCGCGATCTTGTAGGCTTCGGCCAGGGTCGGATAGTTGAAGGTGTTCTGGACGAAGTATTCCACCGTGCCCTGAAGGTTCAGCACCGCCTGGGCAATGTGAATAAGCTCGGTGGCGCCTTCACCGACGATCTGAACCCCCAGCACTCGGCGGGTTTTGAGGGAGAACAGCATTTTCAGCATGCCGTGTTCCAGACCCATGATATGCCCGCGCGAGGTTTCGCGGAACCGCGCGATTCCGACCTCATAGGGCACACCGCGTTCCTGTAGCTCTTCCTCGGACATGCCGCAGGTGGAGATTTCCGGCACTGAATAGATGCCATAGGGGAACCAGGGGCTTTCGGGAACGGTGGGCGTCTCCAGCGCGTGACAGGCGGCAACGCGGCCCTGCTGCAGGGATGTGGAGGCGAGAGAGGGGTGCCCGATCACATCACCGGTGGCATACACATGCGGCACCGAGGTCTGGTAGGTCTTGCGCTCGACGCTGATGCGGCCTCGGTGGTCGGTCTCCAGCCCCACGGCCTTGAGGTTAAGATTGTCGGTATTGCCCATGCGTCCGGCCGCGAACAGCAGCATTTCACCGCGCACATGGCGGCCATTGGCCATGCTGACCTCGATATGGCTGCCTTCGTCCTCGATCTTCTCGATGGCCGAGCCAAGCCGCAGGTCGACACCGTTTTCGCGGATCTGATGGGTGAAATCCTCGATGATGGTGCGGTCGATGAAATCCAGGAAGGTCTCGCGCGGCTCGATCAGGGTCACTCGCACATCAAGCGCCGAGAACATGGTGGCATATTCCACGCCGATGACCCCGGCGCCGACCACGATCAGCGAGCGCGGGATTTCCTCCATTTCCAGGAACTCGTCGCCATCGACCACGGTCTTGCCGTTAAAGGGCACGTCATCGGGGCGATAGGTGCGGGTGCCGGTGGCGATCAGGAACTTCTCGCCGGTGATCCGAGTGGTGTCGCCGGCCTCTGTCGCCACTTCAATCTCGTTTGGACCGGTAAAGCGCGCAAGCCCTGCCAGCCAGTCCACGTGGTTGCGGTTGAACTGGTGCTCCAGCACGTCCACCTCGTGGTCCAGCGTCATGTGCAGGCGCGCCTTCAGGTCCTCGGCATCGATCTGATCCTTCACCCGGTAGGCGCGGCCGTAGAAACTGCGCTCGCGCCAGCCGGTGAGGTTCAGCACCGTTTCTCGCAGGGTTTTCGACGGCACCGTGCCGGTGTGCACCGAAACGCCCCCCAGCCGGTCCTTGCGGTCGATGACCAGCACCCGCCGCTTGAGTTTCCCGGCCTGAATGGCGGCAGTCCGGCCCGAGGGGCCAGAGCCGATGATGACAAGATCGTAGTCGTACTGGCTCATGTGGTTCGGTCCTTTTGCGGATCAGTCCCGGTACAGCGCCTCGGCGTGAAACGAGACATGCTCTTCCATGAAGGTGGAGATGAAGAAATAGCTGTGGTCATAGCCCGGTTGCAGCCGCAGCGTGGCCTGCTGGCGGCGTTCGGCGACAGCCTGTGCCAGGGCTTCGGGGCGCAGCAGCTCATAGAACTGGTCGGCGGTGCCAGTGTCGACAAGAACCGGTCCGTCAAAACCGGTGTCGCGCATCATCAGGCTGGCGTCATGTTTCGCCCATGCCGCCTCATCCGCGCCCAGATAGGCGGTCAGCTGCTTGCGGCCCCAGTCGCTGGCGGTCGGGTTGCAGATCGGCGCAAAGGCCGAGACCGAGCGGAACCGTCCGGGCAGGTTCATCGCCAGCGTCAGCGCGCCATGGCCGCCCATTGAGTGGCCGGTGGTCGCCTGCCGCTCCAGATCGACCGAGAAATTTGCGCCCAGAAAGGCGGGCAGTTCTTCGGCGATATAGTCCCACATCTGGTAATGCGGCGCCCAGGGATCCTGGGTGGCGTTCACGTAGAACCCCGCGCCCTTGCCCAGGTCGTAGTTTTCATCGTCAGCCACATCGTCGCCGCGCGGCGAGGTGTCGGGGAAAACAATGGCGATGCCCTGCTCGGCGCACCAGGCCTGCGCGCCCGCCTTGGTCATGGCGTTTTCATGGGTGCAGGTCAGCCCGGACAGGAACCACAGGAGCGGCACCGGACCATCCTTTGCCTCTTCCGGCAGGAACAGGCCAAAGGTCATATCGCAGTTGGTGACCGTGCTCTTGTGCCGGTAGACGCCCTGCACGCCGCCAAAGCATTTGTTTTCCGATACGGTTTCCATGGTGAGGCTCCTTGCAAATGAGTGCCTATCAGCTACCCGCCGACGGGGGCCGGGTCCAGTGTTGCGGCGCCCTGTCGCAGCCTTTTTGCGTCAGAAGCTTTGCAAAAGACTGAATGCTGGCCGGTTGGTGGAGATTAAAGTCCAGACGCCCAGGCGATAGCCAGCGGTACGGTCAGGATCGACAGCGCGGTCGAAATCAGAATCGCCGCTGAAACCCGGTGCGGCGCGACGTTGTAATGCTGCGCCAGCATGTAGACATTGCCCGCCACCGGCAGCGAGGCTGCCGCGATGGCCACCGAGGCCGGAAAGTTGGCGACGGGCACCAGCCACAACACGCCAATGGCAACGCAGAGCGGATGCAGCACCAGCTTGGCAAAGCTGAGCCAGACGGCAACCTGCATGCGCTCGGCCGATTTCGAGGCCAGCGAGGCACCGATGGCAAAAAGCGCGCCGGGAGTGGCGGCGCCGCCGAGGATCGACAGGAAATCATTGACCGGCGCCGGGATCGGCTGCGCCGAGGCGGACCAGGCCAGCCCAGCGACGATGGCGACGATCATCGGGTTGCGTACCAATCCCATTGCGACCAGTTTCAGAGTGCGCGGCCCCAGACCTGATCCGCGCCCGGCATTGATCAGGATGACGATGAGCGAGGAGAACACCACCAGATCGACGCTCAGCACCACCATCATCGGCCCGATCGAGGCTTCGCCAAACAGGATCGCCATCATCGGCAGGCCAAGGAAGCCGACGTTGCCGATGGCGGCGCATTGCGCCTCGACCGCTGCGGTGGGCACGTCCAACCCCCTGAGGGCCGCCACCGCCGTGGCGATAAGGTAGACCGCGACGGTGCCTGCCAGATAGCCGAGGATCAGGTTTGGGTCGAAAACCTCGGCAAAGGACAGGTTGGCGGCAAAGCGGAAAATCATCGCCGAAAGCGGGAAGAAGAAGACGAACTTCGTCAGATAGGCCGTGGCCTCTTCGGTGAAGAACCGCGTGCGCCCGGCCCAGTAGCCAAGGCCGATGATCGCAAAGAAGGGCAGGGTTCTGAAGAATATGTCAGCCATCGCTGAACTGGTAACCTGATTTTACCAAAACGAAAAGCCTGATTGCGCTCGTGGGTGACCTGATTGGGCAGGGGGGATGAGGAAATGAGCGCGCCCCTCCCGCCCGTCGCCTCTGCATGAAACATGCAGGGCTCCCGTTGGGCCGCGCCGCGCTGGCGCACGGCAGGGATATGCTTTGGCTATGGTTTTTCCTGCTTCGGCCTGTGCGCCGGTGGTGATGGTGCGCAACCCGCCGCGCGTCGGCGCGGCGCTACGCCCAACGGGAAGGGGGCAGGCCTTGGGCCTGTTGCCGGCGGGCGGGAGCATTCCGACGCTGTAGCTCTGGACGGTCAGCCGCTGCCGATCAGGGCGCCCGCGCCCAGAACCAGTGCTCCCCCCAGAACCACCTGCAGCGTGGCGCGCCAGAACGGTGTCTCCATGTATTTGTTCTGGATCCAGGCAATTGCCCAGAGTTCCACGAACACGATGACAAAGGCGATGGTCGTCGCGGTCCAGAACTCGGGGATCAGATAGGGCAGGGCGTGGCCAAGCCCGCCGAGCGTCGTCATTACCCCCGAGGCAATGCCCCGTTTCATCGGCGATCCGCGCCCCGACAGCTCTCCATCGTCCGAGGCTGCTTCGGTAAAGCCCATGGAAATGCCCGCCCCCACAGAGGCGGCAACGCCGACCAGGAAAGTCGTCCAGGTGTCCTGCGTGGCAAAGGCGGTGGCAAAGATCGGCGCCAGGGTGGAGACCGAACCGTCCATCAGCCCGGCCAGCCCCGGCTGCACCCAGGTCAGCACGAACTGCCGGTGCGCGGTGCGGTCTTCCTCAGATCGCGCATCGCCCGTCAGATGCGCCTCTTCCAGCTCGGCGGCGGTGTCGCGGTGACCCGCTTCGGCGGCCGCCAGATCGCCCAGCAATTTGCGGGTGGCGGCGTCCTGGGTGCGGGCTGCTGCGGCGAGGTAGAAGCGTTCGGCCTCCGCCTCCATCGCCTTGGCTTCTTCGCGGATCCGCTCAAGGCTGAGGTTCTCCATCAGCCAGATCGGGCGACGGTTGTAATAACCGGCCACGTGTTCGCGCCGGATCAGCGGGATCGCCGGGCCAAACCGCTGTTCATGCAGGGCAATCAATCGGGCGCGGTGCTCATCCTCTTCGGCGGCCATGCCATCGAACATCTTCGCGGTGGCAGGAAAATCCTCCCGCAGCCGCGCGGCATAACCGCGATAGATCCGGGCATCGTCTTCTTCGGATGAAATGGCCAGCGCCAGGATCTCCTGGCCGGTCAGGTCCGAAAACCGTTTTCGCTGTGGAAGAAAGCGCATTTGGGCCTCATCTTTTTAGAATGGTTCTAACCATATGGGCCTGAGGACAAAGCGCAAGACCCATCGGCAGAGGCGCGCTGCGGCAGAGTGCAGCATTTGTCGTTGTTGCGCGTGCTTTGACGTCGGGTGTTCCGGGTGCTGCTGGAGTGTTGATGACTGGGGAGTTGTTGAACAGCGGATGGGTAGGCTAAAGTGGTCCGGTCATCCCGCCAGCGCCACGAGGACCGGTCATGAATGAGCAAGCCAGCATTGTCCGGACCGGACGCAAGTTTGACCAGGTTCTGGAAGGCGCGCGCGAGGTGTTCATGGCCGATGGCTTTGAAGGCGCCAGCGTCGACGATATCGCCCGTGCGGCGGGCGTGTCCAAGGCGACGCTCTATAGCTATTTCCCCGACAAGCGCCTGCTGTTCATGGAGGTTGCGCGTAACGAATGCGCCCGTCAGGCCGACGCACCTATGGATCTGGCCGGGGCCTGCTGTACACCGCGTGATGTGCTTTGCGCCGCCGGGCGTCATATCCTGTCGGTCAGCCTGTCGAAATTCGGCCTGCGCATGTTCCGCATCTGCGTGGCAGAGGCAGATCGCTTCCCGGATCTTGGGCGCCAGTTCTATGAAAGTGGGCCGATGGTGGTCCGGGCCCGGCTGCGCGATTACCTGCAGGGCGCAGCCGCGCGTGGGGAATTGCAGATCGAGGATTTCGATCTTGCTGCCGACCAGTTTGCCGAATTGTGCCGGGCCGATCTGGTGCCGCGTCTGGTCTTCAATATCGATACCGAGTTTTCCGCCGAAGAGCGCGAGCGGGTGATTGCCGGGGCGGTAGATCTGTTCCTGGCCCGCTATGGGATCTGATCCGGGACGCTTTGCCGGTCCGGTGTGACCTCGCTGATGGAGGCCCGCCCCCCGGGCGACCCTCCTGTGTCACGTCTCCCTCAGTGAGTGATGAAATCGTTGGGCGCATTCCGGTAGGTTTCGTGACAGCTGAGGCAGGCCTGCACCATGCTGGGCACCGTTCGCCGCAACCCGTTCAAGGTATATGCGTTCAGCTGTTTGGCAGCATCCTTGGCGGTCTCTGCCCGGGTTTCGAAATCATCCCATTGTTGCCAGATCAGCGGGTTGGCGTGTGAATTGGGATCCATGCGCGGTTTCTTGAACCGTTTGCGGATGTCGCCTGTTGTTTTCACCAGCGTGCGCCGGGCGGCCTTGGCCTTGGAGGCGTTAAAGCTGGTGCGCCCGGCCATCATGTCAGCCAGCGTGGTAATGGCCGCTTTCTGGGTGGCCATCAGCTCGACCCGCCGCTTGACGTGCTTGTCCGCGATCGGTGCGGCCGCATCCAGTTGCGCACCTGCCAGGGCCAGCCCCAGCACCAGAAGGACAGGAATACTGCGCAAGCCGCGCGGCGAGACAGAGGGCATGAGCGGATGCGTCATGAGCGCGGCTCCTGTGTGTGGGGGTGGATTGACCGAATCGAATGATTTGAACAAATGTAGAACATAGGCGGTGCCGACTGCTTGTTTTCGAAAATTTTGGACCATCAAACCGGATCGTGTCATGTCCCACCGCCGCATATTGTCGCTCTGGTTTCCGCGTCTCGGAGCAGAGCGTGTGATGCGCGCCGGGCGTGGCAGTCTTGCCGGGCCTCTGGCCATTGTGGAGGAACTTTCCAACACACAGGTTATTTCTGCGTTAAATGAGGCGGCCGAGGCCGAGGGGCTTTTTGTTGGGCAACCGCTGCGTGATGCCCATGCCATTTGCGCTACGCTCTTGACTCGTAAGCGCAATATTCCGGCGGAAACGGCTTTTTTGATGGCTCTTGGGCGCTGGGCGGGCAAGTTCAGCCCCTGGGTTGCGCCGCAGGTCCCGGATGAAATCAATCTCGACATGACCGGCTGTTCACATCTTTTTGATGGCGAGGCGGCCCTGCTGACGCAGATCGATGCGGACTGCGCGGACATGGGGATCACGGTGCGGATGGGGCTGGCCGATACACTGGGCGCGGCCTGGGCGCTGGCGCGCTATGCAGGGCAGGGGGCCGGGTTGCCGGTGGACCGGTCCGGCGATGCCATCGATCAGGAGGCCCGCGCCACCCGCGCCCGCGCGGCCCGCATATCTGTACGCCCGGCGGCGCCGGGGCAAGGGGCGCCTTCGGGCAAGGCGGGGCGCAGGCACTGGACCCGGGGCGGTGCGGCACCGCAGGCGGTCGAGCTGTCGCAGCAGCCCGAACGGATCGCGCCGGTGGGGCAGGCGCACCGGGTTCTGGCGCCCCTGCCAGTGGCGGCCCTGCGGCTGGAGGCGTCAGCCGTGGCGCAGCTGGGCCGACTTGGCCTGCGGCAGATCGGCGATCTCCTGGATCAGCCCCGGGCCAGTCTGGCGCGGCGCTTTGGCCGGGGGCTGGTACTGCGCCTTGATCAGGCCATGGGCAGCACCCCGGAACCGGTCTCCCCGGCGGGGGTGCCTGACAGTTTTGCGGTGCGCCTGACCCTGCCCGAGCCGATCGGCCTGGTGGAGGATCTTCAGGCAGGGATCGATCGGATGCTGCCCCGGCTTTGCGCCTTGCTTGAGGAACGCGGCAAGGGCGCGCGTCTGCTGCGGCTTGAGGCGCACCGGGTCGATCAGGCGGCCCAGATCGTGACCGTCGGTTTGGCGCGACCCAGCCGGGACCCGGACCGCATCCGGCCGCTGCTGGCGATGAAGCTGGAGCAGATCGACGCGGGGTTTGGCATCGAGATGCTACGTCTTGAGGCCATGCAGGCCGAACCCATCCATGCCCGCACCCAGGCAGGTCATCTGGAGGCTACTGCCGCCGCCAGAACCCGGCAGGCGGGCGGGCAGACCGTGGCGCTGGAAGATCTGATCGGACGTATCGGCGCGCGGGTCGGGCTGGAGGCGATCACCCGGCGCCACCCGGTCGAGACGCATATCCCGGAAAAAACCGCCAAGGTGCTGGCCGCCGCCTGGTCAGAGCCTGCGCAGGACTGGCCCGCAGCGCCCCATGCGCGCCCCTTGTTGCTGTGGCGCCCGGAACTGGTGATGGCCCCGGATGTGCCCCAGGTGCCCGAACGGTTCCGCTGGCGCGGGCGCGACTGGGAGCTGACCACCGCCGAAGGCCCCGAGCGCATCGCCCCGGAATGGTGGTTGGAGGATCCGAACTGGCGAACCGGAGTGCGCGATTACTGGGTGGTGGTGACCACCTGCGGGGCCCGGTTGTGGTTGTTCTTTGCCCATGGCGCGGCGCTGTCGCGGGGTTGGTTCTGCCAGGGCAGTTTTGCCTGAGCGTGCCCCCGCCCGCGGCGCCGATCCTTCGCTCTGCGCCGAAGTCTTTGCCCTTGGGGCCGGGGGCGGCAGCGCCTAGGGTTATCAGATGAACAGACCAGACCCGCATAAGCCCCCGCAGACCCCGCGTTTTGATATTCTGGGGCAGGCCATCGGCGATGCCAGCCGCACCCGGATGCTGTGTGAGCTGATGGAGGGGCGGGCCTATACCAACAAAGAGCTTGCCGCAGCCGCCGGGATCACGCCGCAGACGGCGACCGCGCATTTGCGGATGTTGCAGGAGGCCGGGCTGGTGGTGGCGGAGAAACGGGGCCGCTGTGTTTATCACCGGCTGTCCGGGGCCGAGGTTGCCCAAGCGCTGGAACAACTGGCCGCAATCGCGTCTGTATCTGGCGCAGCGCCGCAAGGCGGGTGGACTGGCCGAGGTGCGCAGCTGCTATGATCATCTGGCCGGGCCGCTGGCGGTGGCGATGACGCAGGCCTTATTGCGCCGGGGGATGCTGGCAGAACGGGACGGCGGGTTCGATACCGTCCCATCCGATCTGTGGGCGCCGCTTGGGGTCACCCTGCCGGATCCGCAACGCAGCATGCGCCAGCCCTTTGCCCGGCCCTGTCTCGACTGGACCGAACGGCGGCTGCATGTGGCGGGACCGCTGGGGCGGCAACTGCTGTCTCATGCGCTGGAGCGCGGCTGGATGCTGCGCCGTCAACACAAGCGAGGGCTGACCCTCACCGCGCCGGGCCGCAGGGCGCTGCAGCAGATCCTGGGGCTGGAGTTGTCCGGGAGTGCGATGGAACTGAGTGAGGGAGGACCCCATGTCTGAGATCAGAACCGACAGGCAGGACCAACGCTATACGGTTCAGACTGGCACCCGGCTGCTGGTGCAGGTGCCAAAGGGTGACGCCGCAAAGGTGATGGATGCGATTGTCGCCTGTGATCCGCTGCGCTGGGGCGATTATGATCAGGTGGGGTTCACCACCGCGACGGGGGTGCAGCAGTTCCGCTCGCGTCCGGGCGGGGTCAACAGGGCCAGCGAAGCGGCGGTAGAGGTGCCTTGCGTCGAAGTGCAGGTCTTTGTGCCGCAAACTGGCGCTGATCTCGATCCGCTGCTGCGGGCGATCTATGACGTTCACCCTTATGAAGAGCCGGTGATCCAGCTGCTTGCAGCCAGCCGCACCCTGCATATCCGCGGACAGGACGAAGGCAATCCCAACCGGTTCTGGAACCGGGCGGATGCGGATTGGGTGCCCGATGTGCATCGCAGCGATGGGGGCGTGCGCGCCGAAACCGCTTGATTCCCGCCCCGATTGACGCGAACCTGATGGCATGAGCTTTCAAAACACGGCGTCATTCCCCGGGGCAGGCATCCCAGAGCAGGTTTCATTCGACCGCAAAGAACTGTCGGTGATCCTTTCCCTTTACGGTCGCATGGTCGCTGCGGGGGAGTGGCGAGACTACGGGATTTCCTCGCTGCGGGAATGCGCTGTCTTTTCGGTGTTTCGGCGCACCGCTGAACACCCGCTCTACCGGATCGAAAAACGCCCCAAGCTGCGCAACCGTCAAGGACAGTATTCGGTGGTGGGCATCGACGGCCAGATCCTGAAGCGGGGGCACGATCTGAAAACCGTGCTGCGGGTGCTGGAGCGCAAGCTGATCCGCGCCGTCGACTGAGCCTTTTGTCGGTCCCTCAAACCAGGAGGCTCCTTTGTTGGATTAGTTCGCAGCAGTACAGCGAAACTCCCGATCAGGGGACTGTTCTGAACCCATGCGAACCATCAGTTCACAAACAGGCTGATTGCTTGCATAGCCAATGACCAGGATCATTCTTTCCCACCCCACAAGCGACTTCATCTCCATCCAGTAGGCTGGGGTGCCGAGTGTACCCCGCGGCATGACAGAAACATAGTCGGCCAAATCCTCAATCGTTTGAGAATGCCCTACGGAAGACAACGACAAGAAAAACAAAGCTGAGACAAATGCTTTCATTTCCAGCACCAGACCCTCCTTTTCAAGATATGCGTTTATGCGCAGTGACGGGGCCATCGCCCTGTTCGGCGATCCGGGTGATCGCGGCCTGCAGGGGTTCGATAGCCACTGCCATGTCATGGGCATTGGCGTGGATGATGCTTTCACCGTCGCGCACCAGGGCAACATGGCCTTTCCAGAACAACAGATCACCGCGCATATAGGTGCAGCCTTCGGGCAGGGCGCGGCCCAGATCCCGCTCTTGCGGGCCGCTGTCGCCGGGACAGGCAATGCCACAGGCCATCAGCGCGACTTGCACCAGCCCGGAACAGTCGATGCCAAAGCGGCTGTCGCCCCCCCAGAGGTAGGGCGTGCCAAGGAACCCTTCGGCCACGGTGATCGGATCTTGCATCAGGCTGCCGATGGGCATCAGATGCGTCGCGGGGACATGCCCTAGTTCAGTTGCCGCGAAACGCCCGGAGGTTTCGCTGACCCGCAGCAGGCTGCCAAAGCTGAGGCTGCATTGGTCCGCCGATTTGAAATCACCTTGCGCATAGGCATGGGTCGCCGGGGCGCTGACCCAATGGGTTGCTTCCAGCGGCGCGGTCAGGGCCGCCACCGGGACATAGCCGGTATATCCATCCTTCTCGGCCCGGATCTGCGCCCAGCCATCCCGTGAGGAGAGGACCACGACCGGCGCCCCATAAAGAAACTGCCGGTCGCGCGGGCCATCGGGACGTCGCAGAACATCGACAACCGGAAGGGCGATTCGCGCGCGCTCCTGCGCAGCGGTGTCCATCACGTGGCCGCTCATAGGTTCAACATCTCCGGCAGCGCGGCAAAGATTGCCCGCGCGCCCTGACCGACACCGCCCTTGGGGCGGGCAGGGGCAGCGCTGGGCGTCCAGCCATAGATGTCGAAATGCATGTAGCGGCTGTTGCCCGCAAAGCGGCGCAGGAAAAGGGCGGCGGTGATCGATCCGGCAAAGCCGCCCGCAGGCGCGTTGTCGAGATCGGCAATGCCGGGTTCGATCATCGTCTCATAAGGGTCGTGGAAAGGCATGCGCCAGACTGGATCGGCCATCTGCCCCGCCGTGCCTGCAATGGCAGCGGCATCCGCATCGGCGCTGGCGTAAAAGGGCGCCAGATCCGGCCCCACAGCCACCCGTGCGGCGCCGGTCAGGGTCGCCATGGAGATCAGCAGGTCAGGCTTATCCTCATCTGCCAGCGTCAGGGCATCGGCCAGCACCAGACGGCCCTCGGCGTCGGTGTTGTTGATCTCGACCGTCAGCCCCTTGCGGGAGGTCAGTACATCGCCGGGCCGGAAGGCATTGCCGGAAACCGCATTTTCAACCGCGGGAATCAGCACGCGCAGCTGCACTGGCAGCCCTGCGGCCATGATCATCCGCGCCAGCCCCAGCACGGTGGCAGAGCCGCCCATGTCCTTCTTCATCAACCCCATGCTGCTGCCGGGTTTGAGGTTGAGCCCGCCGGTGTCGAAACAGACGCCTTTACCCACCAGAGTCAGCTTTGGTCCGCTGTCGCCCCAGCGCAGGTCAATGAGGCGGGGGCGCGCCGTGGCGGCCCGGCCAACCGCGTGAATCATTGGCAGGTTCTGTTCCAGAAGGTCCTGATCCAGCGTCACCTGTGCCGTGGCGCCGAATTCGCGGGCCAGGTCCTCGGCTGCGGCTTGCAACTGGTCAGGGCCCATATCGGCGGCGGGTGTATTGATCAGATCGCGGGTCAGGCATTCGGCGGCCACCAGCGATTCGACGGCTTTCGCATCGACGCCTTCTGGTGCCACCAGAGCAGCGCCGGGCGCCTTGGCCTCCTTGTAGCGATCAAAGCGATACTGCGTCATCAGCCAGCCGAAACATTCCTGTTCCAGAGCAGTCTCGGGAATTGCGTTGCCGCCATCGCCCCCGCTTGCAAGTGTATAGACCCCTTCGGGCAGCTTTTCGGCTGCCGCCGCCAGCGTAAACCGCTGACGCGCACGCTGTGCTGCGTTGCCGTATCCGGCCAGCGCCATTGCCGGGCCGTTTCCATCGGAGGCCGGAACCAGAAGCACCTGACCTATCGCTCCCTTGAACCCATTTGCCCGCGCCCATCCTGCGACCTGATCTGGCTGGGTTTGCAGCCAGGTTTCGCAGGACGCCTGATCAATAACATAAAGCACAATAGCATTATCGCAGGGTGCGGCAAAAACGGGGGTCATCGGGATACTCCGGTCATGGGGGCTTATTCAGCCGTCAGAGTATCCGTCACCGCGTTGCCTGCAAGCCCTGCGTGAATACAGCCTGTGGGTCGGATTTTGGATTTGGGTTCTGGTCGTGTCGGCTTCAGATAGAGAGGTCCTGCTGTTCCCAGACTGCGGTCAGGGATCTTTCGCCAACGCGCAGCAGGCGGAACACCGTTGCCGCAATGGCCGGCGAATCCTTGCTGTCGACGGCGTCGGTCACATCGCCGGCGATGGCCGCCATCGCGGTCATGCCGATCTGATCCGAAATCGCGATCAGTGAGCGCGCGTTCTTGCGCAGATTTTCCATATCATTCTGACGCCACAAGCGTTCGCAATGCGAAAGGCGGACCGCCAGTTCTTCAATTGCACGGCAAACGACGTCTTCGGCTCCGGTTTCGCCCAGCTGTGAATACAGCTCGGACAGCTTTCCCGGATCCAGACGCACGTTTTCCTTATGCATGACAGTGAGTATATTGGTCACCACATTCACCCCAGTTCACTATGCCCCCACGGCACGATGACCAATTTGACCCTCAAGAGTTGTCAAAAGGTTTCCAAGCTGATGCTGGAATCTCTCGAATTTGCTGACAATGCAGGCTATCACCCCTGTCAGGGTTCAAATCAGGGAATGCACCATATGCAATACGCCAAGCCTCTGCCGAGCTATCTCGTGACGCGTTACCACGGCTGGAAAGCGACGGCTTATCAGGAAAACCAGGGCTGGTACCGGCGTCTGGCTTCCGAAGGGCAGCGCCCGCGCGCGATGGTGATTTCCTGCTGCGACAGCCGCGTTCACGTCACCTCGATCTTTGGCGCGGACCAGGGTGAGTTCTTTATTCATCGCAATATCGCGAATCTGGTGCCGCCCTATGCACCCGATGGCGACCACCACGGCACCAGTGCCACGATCGAATATGCGGTTACGGTTCTGAAGGTGGCGCATCTGATCGTGCTGGGTCATTCCCAATGCGGAGGCGTGCAAGGCTGTATCGATATGTGTAAGGGCCACGCGCCCGGGTTGGAGGCGAAGGAAAGTTTCGTCGGTCGCTGGATGGACATCCTGAAGCCGAAGTTCACTTTGGTCGAAGACATCGACGATGCAGAGAATCAGGCGCGCCAGTTCGAGCGTCAGGCGGTTGTCGCATCGCTTGAGAATCTGATGACCTTCCCTTTCATCGAAAAGGCGGTCGCCGACGGTTCGCTCAGCCTTCATGGTCTGTGGACGGACATCGGCGAAGGCGGCCTGGAATGCTATGATCCCAAGACGTCGACCTTTCAGCAGGTCTAGGTCTTATCAGCCGGTTTCCGTTTCTGACCGGCTCCGGCGTTGCAGGTCAGCGGCGGCTTGGGTGTAGCCGCCCGAAGCCCCATCGACGAAATGCACATGATCATCCCGCATGGCAGAGGGCACGATACAGGTCACCATGGCTGCGTCCTGTTCGTGCAGGCCGAAGCGAATCTGCCCGGCCTGTTGTGTTCTCTCCAACAGGTCCAGAACCCGGTTCCGCACGGCAGGGCTACAATCGACGGTCATCTTCAGCCCGTCATCGAATTTTCGGAAGTCAGAGTTGGCGCTGAGCACGGACAGATAGTGATCGGGATCAAAACTGCCGGTTGGTTTGCCACGCCCGAACAGAAACCTTGCAATGGCGGACCCTGCGGTCAGCCACAGGGCGCGCAGAGACAGCGGGATATAGCCCCGCGAAAGACGCGCTTCGATCATCAGCCCCGGGGGCGGAAACCTCAGAGCGGGGCCGCTGACCGGGACCGGGTGTCCGCTGCGGTCCAGTTGTGCCGTCAGCTCCAGCAGTTCGGAGGCAATCTGTGAAAACTGATGCGGTCCGGTGCCTGCAACGGGCAGGACAACCAGCGACATGATCAGCCCGTTGCGGGCGGGCGTATTGCTCCAGCGGCAGGACAGGCCGGTCAGGTCCGGAGGTTCCTCGGTCTCTGCCGCGCCGATGCTGTAGGCACCCGCCTTCATCTGCTGTTCGGCCCAGGCCAGACCCCCGCCCGAGAACATCGCATAATCGGCATCCTCGGACACTGCATAGCGGGCAACGGTCACGTTTAACCCCTCGGCGCGGATCCGTTCGATCGGCATCTGTGCCGCCCGCAGGGTGATGCCGAATTCATCTCTGACCCAATCCCGCAGCCGCGCCAGCGTTTCGCGCGCGGTGCCCGCGTGCTCAGGAGCGACCGCAAAGGATGCCCCGTCGCCGCCGAAACTATAGGGAAAGGCGGTATCGCTGAGTGTGTTCATCATGGCGGCAATGACCGAGGCGCCCACCATGTTGACGGTCTTGTATTCCCCGGCGGCAATCAGGTCGGTAGAGGCTACGATGTCGGTGCAGCATACCACCCAGTGCTGCGGTAGCGGGACAAAGACCTCTGGACGGGCCAGGGCCGAGAAGGCTCCATGTTTGGGGAGCTGTTCATAAAACCTGTCCTGCCGTGTCATCGCATCCTTGGCCGTTCCAATCGTTCCGAGGGATATCGGTCTCCAAAGGAATTGTAGTGATCTGGCAAACATGCAAGTTACACCAGCGTAATTTAATGCTCCTCTTGCGACGGGCATGAGCCGCGCAACAGAAGCATCGGGGGGATATGAATGCAGGCGGGATTGATTCTGCTGTGCCTGGCCTATGTGCTGAGCCAGTTTTTCCGAGCTTTTCTGGCGGTTCTCACAGGGGTACTGGGCACTGATCTTGGGGTGAAACCGGACGATCTCGCCTTTGCATCGGGGATGTGGTTCCTGGCCTTTGCGGCGATGCAGTTGCCCGTCGGCTGGGCGCTGGACCATATCGGCCCCAGACGTAGCGCAGCGGTTTTGCTGTTGCTGGGTGGTGGGGGCGGCGCGCTTGTGTTCGCCCTGGCAAGCGGGCCGTTTCACATTGCGGTCGCGATGTTCCTGATCGGGATCGGCTGTTCGCCAGTTCTGATGGCCTCCTATTTCATCTTTGCACAGACCTATCCGCCGGTGCGGTTTGCGACTCTGGCGGCGCTGATGCTTGGGGTTGGATCAGTTGGCAATCTGGTGGCCTCTTATCCCACGGCGCTGGCAGTAGAGCTGGTCGGCTGGCGCGCGACGCTGGTCGGGCTGGCCGCCGTTTCTGCCAGCGTGGCGGCGGGGATCTGGCTGACGGTCAAGGACCCGCCAAAGAGCCATACAGAGGTCAAAGGCTCGGTGCTCGACCTTTTGAAAATGCCGGTGCTCTGGACGATTTTTCCCATCATGCTGGTCAGTTATGCCCCGGTCGCTGCGATCCGGGGATTGTGGATCGGTCCCTATTTTTCCGATGTCTACGGGATGGAGACCGGTCAGATCGGGCTGATCACCCTGATCATGGGCGTGGCGATGATCCTCGGCACCTTTGTCTACGGGCCATTGGACCGGATGCTGGGCACGCGCAAATGGGTGATCTGGGGCGGTAGCATGGCGGTGGTTCTTGGCCTTGTGGCCCTGATTGTACTGAGCGGCGCGCCGGTCTGGATGCCGGTCGCGCTGATGGCGGGGATCGGCTTCTTCGGCGCCTCCTTCCCGGTGGTGATCGCCCATGGCCGGGCCTTCGTGCCTGCGCATCTGGTGGGGCGCGGAGTCACGCTCTTGAACTTTTTCGGCATCGGTGGCGTTGGACTGATGCAATTTGCCAGCGGCCGCATTCACGCAGAGATGGCACAAGGGAGCGATCCTGCTGCGCCATACATTGCCCTGTTTGGGTTTTTCGCGGCCTCCCTGCTCCTTGGCTGTGTGATCTATCTGTTCAGCCGTGATAGCCTGGATTGATGGTGATGGTGTGATGGTGGCCCTTTAAATTCTGGCGCAATCCCTATATGACACCGCAGCCGGCCACGAGGCCGGGCAAAACTGGAGAAACTAATATGGGTTATCGCGTCGTTATCGCGGGCGCCACGGGTAACGTGGGCCGCGAAATGCTGAACATTCTGGCCGAGCGCCAGTTTCCGGTGGATGAGGTTGCCGTTCTGGCAAGCCGCAAATCCCTGGGAACCGAAGTGACATTTGGCGACAAGACCCTCACTACCCAGGATCTGGACACCTTCGATTTCACCGGCTGGGACATGGCGCTGTTCGCCATCGGCTCGGACGCGACCAAGAAGTATGCGCCCAAGGCGGCGGCTGCGGGTTGCGTGGTGATCGATAACTCCTCGTTGTACCGTTACGATCCGGACATCCCGCTGATCGTGCCCGAGGTGAATCCCGAGGCGGTGCACGGCTATTCCAAGAAAAACATCATCGCCAACCCGAACTGTTCGACCGCGCAGATGGTCGTCGCGCTGAAGCCGCTGCACGACCGCGCCAAGATCAAGCGCGTGATCGTCAGCACCTATCAGTCGGTGTCCGGTTCGGGCAAAGAAGCGATTGATGAGCTGTGGGACCAGACCAAGGCCGTTTACAATCCGACTCAGGATGTGCCGCCCAAGGTCTACCCCAAGCAGATCGCCTTCAACGTCATTCCGCATATCGACGTCTTCATGGAAGACGGGTCGACCAAGGAAGAATGGAAGATGGTCGCCGAGACCAAGAAGATCGTCGATCCCGCCATCAAGGTCACCGCGACCTGTGTGCGCGTGCCGGTCTTTGTTGGCCACTCCGAAGCGCTGAACATCGAGTTCGAAGACCATCTGGATGAAGACGAAGCGCGCGACATCCTGCGCGAAGCGCCGGGCATCATGGTGATCGACAAGCGCGAAGACGGTGGCTACGTGACCCCGGTCGAATGCGTTGGCGACTATGCCACCTTCATCAGCCGGATCCGTCAGGACAGCACCATCGACAATGGTCTGAACCTGTGGTGCGTCAGTGACAACCTGCGCAAAGGCGCAGCGCTGAACGCGGTGCAGATTGCCGAACTCCTGGGCCGTGAGGTTCTGAAAAAGGGCTGAGTTGCAGCGCAACTTGCTCTAAAAACCAAATAAAACTGGGGCCATTTCGCAAGAAGTGGCCCCATTTGCATCCGGCAGCCGCCCCATTGTGGTCACAAACAAGACCATGCTGGTAAGGGCCAGAGAAAACGAGGAACGCTGCCATGTACTCCCATGATTTTGAACGTGAAACCGTGACGACCGGCGATGCAGCCATGGCCCAGACGGCCTGGTCCAGCGCCTGCGATCAAAGCCGCCTGGACACCGAGATGATGATCCAGCTGCGTATATCTCTGTGTCCGATTTTCGATGATGCGACCAGCTGGTCCGAGCTGCGCAGCGCCCTGCAGGCCAAGGGGTTCTACATGAAACGCGCCAAAGGCCACATGCATCTTTATGATGGTCACAGCCACGTGCAGATCTGCACCTGCAGCTTCCTCGGCTACCCTGTCGAAGAGCTGGAGCAGCGTTTCAAGAAAACCGCCCCGACCCGCGCAGTGCGCAAACTGCCGGTGCGCAACTAGCGCATTCTGAGCGGCGCCGAGAGAGAGCGGCCATCCGGAGGGGGTGCTTCCTGTGGTGGCTGTGGTGAGAGGCGGACCGGCCCGCAACGTATCAGCCCCCAGCCCCCGGTCCACAGCGCGTTGCCGCGTACCAGCAGCAACATCTATCCTTTTGGCTAGGTTAACGCAAAAATGGCCCGGCTGTTTGCCCCTTCGGGCAGATAGGCGCAGCCTCCGAAATACGGTAAGGTTTACTTATTCCCGCGGGGTCTTGAGATCCTGCACTGTCCCTGACGTCGCTGACAACCAGTCCCGTCCGGCCCGCCATCCTGCCCCCCCTTTGGCAGTGGTCGGACATTGCATCCCTACCTTGGGATTGGTGGTTGGCGGCGTTGACGGTGCCGGGCTGATATTTGCGCAGTTTTTTGAACAGGGTGCCGCTCTCTCTCGGCGCCCTGTTTGCCTGTCTAGCCCCTAATGTCTCGATAGCGGTTCCTGAGGTCAGGCGGGCGAGCCGTGGGCTCCCGCCCACCATTGCCGGATCGAAGATCTGTCTCTGTTGGTTGGGTCTGGCGCCGCTTGCGCGGCGCAGGGATTTGCTGAGAGGCGCCTTGAGGGGCCATTCTGCCTCTCAAGACGCCAGATCGATTATTGGGTATGTATCCGCGTCAAGGGTGAACCGCACCTGTGGTGCGGCGGCTGCGCCGCCCTTGACCCGGGGACCCTATCCGCTGTTGCGCAGGCGGCCTACGATACCGGTCGGGAAGAAATAGACGCTGAGGATGAACAGGACGCCCAGCCACAACAGCCAGCGGTCCGCATTGAGCAGGTCCGGTAGCAGAGGCAGAGCGCTGGTCAGCTCGGACGCGGCGCCCATCAGGTTTTGCAGATAGTTCTGCGCCAGCACGAAGAGCGTTGCGCCAACGACTGCGCCATACATGGTTCCCATGCCGCCGATCACTACCATCAGCAGGATATCGATCATGATCTCCATCGACAGTGAGGTGTCCGGCCCCACGTAGCGCAGCCAGACGGCATAGAGCGCTCCAGCGAGGGCAGCTGCTGCTGCCGAGAGGCAGGTGGCCGCTACCCGGTAGTAAACCACCTTGTAGCCGATTGCCTCGGCCCGGAAATCGTTTTCGCGGATTGCCTGCAGGACACGGCCAAAGGGCGAGTTCACCACCCGCAGCAGCCCGAGGAACAGCACCAGCGCGCCGATGAAAACGAAGTAATAGGCCAGGAGCTTGCCGTTCAGTTTTACCCCGAACAGCTGGCCGTCGAAGGCTTCCTTGCCGAATTTGAAGGCCGGTCCCAGCTCGCGCGGGGTCTTGAAGGTCAGCCCGTCTTCGCCGCCGGTCAGGCCCGAGAGCTGGCTGACCAGCACCGCGACAGCCGAAGCCACCGCCAGCGTAATCATGGCAAAGAAGATCGCCCGCACCCGCAGGGAGAACAGGCCGATCACCAGCGCCAGAAGCGCTGCAACGCCTGCTCCGGCGATGGCGCCGATGGCGATGGAGTCAAAGCCGCGCCCCAGATGGGTCGAGGCCAGCGCTACCCCGTAGGCGCCGATACCAAAGAACATCGTATGGGCGAAGCTGACGATACCGCCATAGCCGAGCAGCAGGTCGTAGCTGGCGACCAACACAATGAAGATGCAGATGCGTGCTGCCGTATCCACCGTGCGCACGCCGGGAAAGAGGAAGGGCGCCAGCGCCAGGCAGACAAGGATCACACCAAGAATCAGCGCCAGCGGCACGGAGCGGGGCATATCGCCCGAAAGAAGGGTACGTATCATTTTGCTTTTACCACCGGGATCATGCCCATCGGGCGCCACATCAGGATGGTGACCATCAGGGCGATGTTGGAAATCAGCGCCGCCTTGGGTTCGATGAAGGCGATGTAATTCTGCAAAAGCCCGACCAGCAGGGCGCCGATGAAACAGCCCTCGACCGAGCCAAGCCCACCGATGATCACCACGATGAAGATCAGGATCATCGCCTGATTACCCATATGGGCGGTGACGACCTCTTGGTAGAGGCCCCACATCACGCCGCCCAGACCCGCGAGCGCGGACCCGGCGATGAAGACACCGACGAAGACCAGTCGCAGCCGATAGCCGAGGGCTTGCACCATCTCGCCATTCTCAACGCCAGCGCGCACGATTAAGCCAATCTTGGTGCGCCGCAGCACCCAGCGCATCGCGAGGAACACCGCAAGGCCCACACCAACGGCGACCAGACGGTATTTCTCGATCGCGGCCCCGGCAAAGGTGATCGCGCCTTTCAGCGCCTCGGGACGCAGGATGTAGATTTCCTCGGGGCCCCAGAGCACGACGATCAGCTGTTCCACAACGATCAACCCGCCCATGGTCACCAGGATCTGCTTCAGGTGGTGGCCATAGACCGGCTCCACGATCACCTTTTCAAAGGCCCAGCCCATGATGCCAGTGGCAATCATGGCGCCCAGCACCGCCACCAGCAGCGCCGTAAGGTTCAGGAGCAGCGAGGGCGCCTCGGTCATATGCCCAAGGAGCAGCAGCACCGAAATGCCGACAAAGGCCCCGACCGAGACAAAGGCGCCATGGCCGAAATTGATCACATCCATCAGGCCAAAGACCAGCGTCAGGCCCGAAGCCATGATGAAGATCATCATCCCCATGGCCAGACCCGACACCGTCAGTGTCAGCCAGCTTGAGGGGTTCTGGATGGCGAGGAACCCGGCGATGGCGATCAGCGGCACCAGCAGGACTGGCATATGCGGTGCGATACGGTCGCGCAGTGAAACGTCGGCCATCTTGGGGGCGTGTTCAGGTGCGGCGCTCATGGCTGGCCTCCCAATAGGTTTATCTGCTGTTCAGGGCGAATTGGCGTCAGGACAGTCATCAATGTGCCTCCAGACTGAGGCCCATCAGGCGTTCCTGCAGGGCCGCATCGGTTGCCAGCTCCTGCATTTCGCCGGACCAGATCATCCGCCCGTCGTCCATCACATTGGCACTGTCTCCCAGCGCCTTGGCGACGGCAAAGTTCTGTTCCACCAGCAGCACCGAGGCGCCTTGATCTTTGAGATCCTTCAGGGCGCGTGCCATGGTCGAGATGATGGCGGGTGCCAGACCCTTGGTCGGCTCGTCGATGAGGTAAAGCTTGCGTTCCTCGACCATGGCGCGGGCAATCGACAGCATCTGTTTCTGCCCGCCCGACAGGTTTCCGGCCTCGGATTTCCAGAAGGTCTTGAGCGGCGGGAAGGCGGCAAAGATCCAGTCGAGCCGGGCCGAGTTGATCGGACCGGAGACGGCGGCCAGCACCATGTTTTCCTCGACCGTGAGATCGGCGAAGATGCCCATGTCTTCGGGCACGAAGCCGAGCCCCATGCGGGCAATCGCCGGGGTGGGCAGCTTGGTGATGTCCTCGCCATCGAACAGGATGCGGCCCTTATGGGCGCGCCAGTGGCCGATCACGGTGCGCAGGGTGGTGGTCTTGCCGACGCCGTTGCGGCCCAGAAGCATGGTCACGGCCGCGCGCGGCACCTGCAGATCCACCCCTTGCAGGATGTGGTATTGCGCGATGTTGGTATAGACGCCTTCGAGTTTCAGGATCGGATCAGACATTGGATCAGACATCGGCCAGTACTCCTTCGAGGCCCCGGCCCATATAGGCCTCCTGCACCACATCCGAGGCCATGACCTCGGCCGGGGGACCATCAGCGGCGAGGGCGCCGTTGTGCAAAACGATGATGCGGTCGGCGAGGGTGCGGATCACGTCCATCTTGTGTTCGACCAGCAGGATCGTGCGGTTCCTCTGGTCTTTCAGTTCCTCGATCAGGTCCAGCACCACCGGAGCCTCATCAACACTCATCCCTGCGGTGGGCTCATCGAACATATAGACAGCGGGATCGAGCGCGATCAGCAGGGCGACTTCCAGTTTACGCTGATTGCCGTGGGACAGCTCTGACACCACCTGTTCGCGCTGCTCCAGCAGGCGCACGCGCTGCAGTATCGCCTCGGCCTCGGCGGTCAGATCGCCGTGGCGCGAGACCATAGACCAAAGGTTGAAGCTGCGCCCCGATTTGGCTTGCACCACCAGACGCACGTTTTCCAGAACCGACAGGTTGGGAAACAGGTTGGTCAGCTGAAAGGCTCGGCCGATCCCGGCGCGGGTGCGGGCAGAGACCGACTGGCCGCTGATATCGCGGTCATGCAGAAAGACGCGCCCGGCGCTGGCGGAGATCTGGCCCGAAATCAGGTTGAAATAGGTCGTCTTGCCCGCGCCGTTGGGGCCGACAATCGCGGTCAGCTGCCCGGGATAGAAATCGCAGGTCACCGCATCGACAGCGACGTGGCCGCCAAATCGGACCGTCAGATCACGGGTACTCAGTATGGGAGAGGAAGTCATGTCAGTCTCTGGTCTGCCCGCGCCGGGGGCCTGAAACAACGGGCGCCGGGGCTGCGGAAATGGGCCATGGATGGCCAGGCCGGACAAAAGGCGGCCCGGAGCATGACACCCCGGGCCGCCGGTTCTGAAGGGATTACTGGTTGCGGATCGGGATCGGCAGCTCGTCGATGCCCAGCTCGCGCACCAGTTCCGGGACCGCCCATTCAACGCCGTCTTCGACCTTGATCTTGAAGTGATACATGGGCTGCAGAGCCTGGTGATCTTCGGCGCGGAACATCATGGTGCCCTTGGGGGTTTCCCATTCCATGCCTTCCATCGCGGTGATCAGCTCTTCGGTGTCGGTCGAACCGGCCTTCTTGATGGCCTCGACTGCGGCGATACCGGCGGTCATGCCACCTGCGGTGAAGAAATCCGGCGGCGCGCCAAAGCGGGCTTCGTGCTCTTTCACCAGCCAGTCGTTCACCGGGTTCTGCGGGATCTCATAGTAGTAGTAGGTTGCGCCTTCCATGCCGGGGAATTCCTTGTAGGCCTTCATCGCCGCCAGAATGTTGCCGCCCGTTGCCATTTCAATGCCGAACCGGCTGGGGTCCATGGCGTTGATCTTGCTCATCGGGTTGCCGCCACCGGCCCAGATCACGAACAGCTTCTTCTTGCCGTCCAGATCCTTCATCGCGTTGAAGATCCGCTCGGCGGCTGCAGTGAAGTCGGTGGTGTCGGTGGGCACGTATTCTTCGTGCGCAACGTCGCTGCCGACGCTTTCCAGCGCTTCCTTGAAGGCGGCGATGCCATCGCGGCCAAAGGCATAGTCCTGCGCCAGCGTGGCGATATGGGTGTCTTCACCGGCCAGTGCGATGGCGTTGGAGACCGCGTCCTGCGACGAGTTGCGCCCGGTGCGGAAGATATAGCGGTTCCAGTTGGCGCCAGTGATGCTGTCGGCCACGGCAGGTTCCACGATCAACAGCTTTTCGTATTCCTCGGCAACCGGCAGCATGGCCAATGCCACGCCCGAGCTGACCGGACCGATGGCCAGATCGACCTCGTCATCGCCATAGGCCTCTTCCAGGAGGGCCTTGCCGTTTTCCGGCTTCAACTGGGTGTCCTTCTCGATCACGACGATCTTTTCGCCGTTGATCTCCATGGTGCCGCCGGTGGCGTATTCCAGCCCCAGCATCAGCCCGTCATGGGATTGTTTGGCATAGGCCTCATAAGGGCCGGTTTTGCCGTAGATATGGGCGATCTTGATGTCTGCTGCTGCGGCCGAAGCCAAGGCAAGCGCCGACACCATACCCGCAAGAATAGCGCGTTTCATAGTTGTCCTCCCTGATGTCGCGCCGGTCTCTTTCGGGGTGTTCCCTTGGTCCTGGCGCGCTCTCGCTCCTGTGATTGCAGGCTACTGGCGGAAGGTAAAACCGGTCAATTGCAGGGAAATACGTAGCAGGCCCGCAGCGGGGAAACCACTGCGGGCCTGCGTATGAAAAACCTCTGCGCCGATGGGGCTGACAGGGAGGCAATCGAGGCTTAGCGCGCCTTCCAGTCGGCGGCCAGCTTGCGGGCGCTCTGGGCCAGGATCAGCACATCCAGACCCACCGCAAGGAACTGTGCGCCCATGTCGAAATAGGCCTGTGTCGCCTCTTCGGTGACGCCAAGGATGCCGGGCGCCTTGCCTGCAGCGCGGATATGTTCCAGCGCACCCGCGATCACCGCGCGCACCTCGGGATGGGCGGCATTGCCCTGGTGGCCCATGTCGGTTGACAGATCTGCCGGGCCGATAAAGACACCGTCGATGCCTTCGACCTGTAGGATGTCATCCAGCGCGGCGATCCCAGCGCGGTTTTCCACCTGCACCAGCAGGCAGATCTCCTGATCTGCGGTCTGGATGTATTCGCTGACCGATCCGAACCGGCTGGCCCGCGCCCCTGCAGCGCCGACACCGCGTGTGCCATGGGGCGGGTACTTGCAAGCGCGCACCAATTCCTCGGCCTGTTCGGCGCTTTCGACGATGGGCACCAGAACGGTCTGGGCGCCCGCATCCAACACCTGTTTGATGATCCAAGTTTCGCCAATCGGGACGCGCACCACCGGATGGCTGTCTGAGGCTTCAAGCGCCATCAGCTGGTCCCGGATCGAGCGGATGTCGTTGGGCGCGTGTTCGCCATCCACCACCAGCCAGTCAAAGCCGCAGGTGCCCATGATCTCGGCCACGGAGGGTTCGGCAAAGCTCATCCAGCAGCCGATCTGGCGTTTGCCGTCGGCGAGGGCCTGTTTGAAGCTGTTCTTGGGTGCGGGCATGGAAAACCTCTTTGGTCAAATTGGGGCGGTCAGGTAGGGGCGGTCAGGCGAATGAAATGGCGACTTGGCCAAAGGGGCCAAAATCGGCGGTGATCTCGCTGCCCGGCGGGCATTCGATGGGCCGGATGAACGACCCCGAGAGGACGATATCCCCGGCTTCGATCTGTTGTCCATATTCCGCCATGCGGCGGGCCAGCCACAGGACGGATGTGACGGGATCGTTCAGCACCCCGGCGCCTAGGCCGGTTTCCTCGACCGTGCCGTCGCGGGTGACGATGGCACCGACCCAGCGCAGGTCCTGGGCGTCGATGGCGTGGCGTGCCTCGCCCATGACAATGCCTGCATTGGCGGCATTGTCGCTGATGGTATCGGTGATGACACGGGCCTGCCCGGTGTTGGGGTCGGCGCGCAGGATGCGGGTGTCGAGGATCTCGAGCGAAGGTGCCACATAGTCGGTGGCGGCGATGACATTCTCGCGCGTGCAATCGGCACCCGCGAGCGGCGCCTTCATGACAAAGGCGATCTCTGCCTCGACCCGCGGCTGGATGAACCGCCCGGCGGGCACGGTGCTGCCGCTGTCGAAAGCCATATCATCCAGCAGTACGCCGCTGTCGGGGGTGGTGATGTTCAGCGCCTGCTGCATGGCGCGGCTGGTGAGGCCGATCTTCCAGCCGATTTTCTTACGCCCCTGCGCCAGCTTTTGCGCCACCAGCGCCTTTTGCACCGCATAGGCATCCTCCAGCGTCATGCCGGGATAGGCGAGGGACAAGAGCCCGCATTGCTGGCCGGTTTCTTCGGCTGTCAGCAGGCGCGCGGCGGCCTCATTGTGCTGATCCGGGGTCATGCTTCGTCCTCGACCGTGTTGGTGAGCGTGCCGATGCCTTCGGCCTCGACCTTGATCTCGTCACCGGGTTTCAGGAAGCGGGGCGGATCGAACCGCGCGCCGGCCCCGGTGGGGGTACCGGTCACGATGACATCGCCGGGCACCAGCGTGGTGAAGGTCGAGATATATTCGATCTGGCGGCGGATCGGGAACAGCATCCGGCTGGTACGGTCGTCCTGGCGCAGCTCTCCATTCACGTGGGTTGTGAGACGCACATCATCCAGTTGCGCGGCGGAGGTGAACGGCACCAGCCACGGCCCCATGGCGCCGGAATTGTCCCAGTTCTTGCCTTGCGTCACGTTGAATTTCGCATGGCGCACCCAGTCGCGCAGGGTGCCCTCGTTGCAAAGGGTCACGGCGGCGATGTGGTCAAAGGCATCCTCGGCCTTGATGCGGCGCCCACCCTTGCCGATGACAATCGCGATCTCGCCTTCATAGTCCAGCTGCGGTGTTTCCGGCGGACGGATCAGCGGCTGGCCTTGCCCGCTGAAAGAGCGCGGGAAGCGGATGAACAGCGACATGTTCGGCGGCGCTTCCTGGCCGTCCTTGTATTCGGCATTGCGGTCAGGGAAGTTCACCCCGACGCAAATAATTTTCTCCGGGTTGGGGACCGGGATCTGGTAGGTGAATGTGCCATTCGGGTGGGTCACCGGGTGACCTTTGGCAGCCACTGCCAGATCATGCAGCCCATCCGCTGCAATCACATCGCGCAGGGTCGGCCAATGGGGGAACCCGGGCGACAGGGCGGCCATGCCCTCGTCCGTGACAGCGCCGTAATAAGTCTCGCCATTGGCGCTATAGGTGGCAAATCGCATCAATCGGCTCCTTCTGTCAGGCTGGCGGCGATTTCGGTGATGACATCATGGGCCATCATCACGTCGCCTTCCGTGGTTTCAAACTGACCCGCCTGGAAGCGGATCACCAGATCGCCATCGACGCGGGTCTGCGTCAGGTAAATTCGCCCGTCATCGTTGATCGCATTGACCAGCGCCAGGTTCAGCGCATCCAGATCCGTGGCGCCTTCGGGGGCATAGCGGAAGGTCCAGAGCGACCACATGGGCGGGGTCACGATCTCGAAATCCGGTGTCGCGGCGAGCTTGTCATGCAGTTGCACCGACCAGTTGACGTGGTTGCGCAGGCGGTTGCGCAGCCCTTCCAACCCATAGGTGCGAATGAGGAACCAGATCTTCAGCGCCCGGAAGCGGCGGCCGAGTGGAACTGACCATTCGGAATAGTTGATGATGCCGTCCTTGCCGTGGGTCTTCAGATACTCGGGGCTGATCGCCAGCGTTTGCACCAGATCGTCGGGGTTCTTGAGGAAATGGGCCGAGCAATCGAACTGTGCGCCAAGCCATTTATGCGGGTTGAAGACGATGCTGTCGGCGCGATCAATGCCGGGCCAGTAGTGGCGATACTCGGGGCAGATCATCGCCGACCCGGCCCAGGCCGCGTCCACATGAGTGTAAAGGCCATATTTCTCGGCCACATCCATCACCTTGTCCACGGGATCGGTGGCGCCGGTGCCGGTGCCGCCGACGCAGAGGATCACCCCTGCGGGCTGCAAACCAGCTGCGATATCAGCCTCGATTGCCGCCTCCAGCGCTACGGGATCCATTCCACGCCAATCACCCTTGATCGGCACCCGCACCAGGTTCTGCTGGCCGATGCCCGCGACCCAAATCGCGCGGTCGATCGAGGTATGCACTTCGGAAGAGCAATAGACACGCAGAGGCTTCTGGCCGAACAGGCCTTCTTCGTTGCCTTTCCAGTTCAGCGCCTTTTCCCGCATGGTCAGCACCGCTGCCAGAGTGGCCGAAGAGGCGCTGTCCTGAATGACGCCTTGATACGGCTCTGGCAGATCCAGCGCCTGGCGCAGCCAATCCATCATCCGGGTTTCCATCTCGGTCGCCGCCGGTGAGGTCTGCCAGAGCATGCATTGCGGTGCGATGGCCGAGACCAGGAATTCGGCCAGCACCGAGGGTGCGGCGGCATTTGAGGTGAAATAGGCAAAGAAGCGCGGGTGCTGCCAATGGGTGATGCCGGGCATCACGATCTCTTCGAAGTCGGCAAAGATTTTTTCCATGCCGATCCCAGCCTCGGGCGGGCGGCTGGGCAGAGCGTTCAGCACTTCGCCCGGCTCGGTGCGGGCGCGCACGGGTTTCTCGCCCACGGTCAGGTGATAGTCCTGTGCCCAGTCGGCGACCTTGCGGCCCCAGTCTGAGAATTCATCCCATTTCATAAGTTAAGCTCCAATGTACGGGCCTTGGCCCGGACCGCGCCTGACCTTGGGAAGGCGCTTCTCGCCTCCTCAAGGTTCAGTCGCTGTCGTGATGTTGTTCTACGGTGCAATGATCGGCTGCGCGGTCAGGGCGCTGGGCTGTGGCTCTACCCCTTCAAAACTTGACCCTTCCTCGAACCAGCTGCGCGGCGCTGGCGCCCCCCAAAGGGTCTGGCGCTGCGGATCCGTGAGCGACCATTTGATCGGTTCAAGGTCGGGATCGCAAGTCTGGTAATCCGAGCAATAGATCTCGATCCGGTGCCCGTCCGGGTCGCGCACATAGAGGAAAAACGCATTGGAGATCCCGTGCCGTCCGGGGCCACGCTCGATATTGTCCACGTAACCGGTGGTCGCCATCAGGTCGAGTAGGTCGATGATGGCCAGCGGGTTCGGCACCCAAAAGGCGGTGTGATGCAGGCGCGGTCCCAGCCCGTTGGTAAAGGCCACGTCATGCACGCCGCCCTTGCGGTGCATCCAGGCGGCCCAGACCTTCCCGCTGTCGTCATCTTCGGTGTATTCGGTGACGCGGAATCCGATCTCGTTGTAGAAGGCAACGCTGGCATCCACATCGGCCGAGAACATGTTGAAATGGTCGATGCGGAGCGGTTTTACCCCATTATAGAGCCTGTATTTCTGGTGGATCGGCTCCAGCCGATCCATCTTGACGTAGAACTCCAGCGGGATGCCCCAAGGATCGCGGGTGCGCAGTGTGCGGCCCATATGCGGGCGCTCCACCCATTCCACAGGCAGCCCCTTGGCGGCAAAGAAATCCGCAGCCTTGTCCAGATCCGGCTCGTCAAACAGCTTGAACCCCAGAACGGCTACCGACGGCGTGTCGGCCTGCACCAGAACGATGCAGTGGTGGCCGCGTTCCTCCATCGCGCGCAGATAGATGCGGTTTTCGTCCTCATGCGTCACCTGAAGGCCCAGCGTGTCCACGTAAAAGGCGCGGCTGGCGGCCAGATCCGTCACCGCATATTCCACATGGCTGAGGCGGACGATGTTGAAGGGCGGGTATAGAACGGGGGCGGGAACGGGCATCTGTGCCTCCTTGCTGATCCGGTACTCAGACCGGGAAAATCACGTTTGTCTGGCCGGTGCCGGAGCTGGGGAAGTAGGGCGTCACCACTTCGCATTTGCCATCATAGGCATCCCATCCCAGCGCGCCATACAGCATCGCCGTGTCATGCATCGAGCCTTCGCCGCAGCAGAATTGTGCATATTCGCTCAGCATTTTCAGGAAGGTCGCGTGATCGCCGTTCTTCCACATCTCCAGCACATGCAGGTCCATCTGTCGGTTGAACTCCGAGCTGATGGTGAAGGTGCCATTGTTGGCGGCGTAGTCCTTGTTGGCCCAGATCTTGTGGGACAAGGACCCGGAGGCAACCAGCAACACCTTGCTGTTTGAGGCTTCAACGGCGGCGCGGATGGCTTCGCCGACGATACGGCTTTCGTCATGGCCATGTACCGTGGCCCAGGCCGCGACGGAGACGACCTTCATGTCGTGCTCCCGGCTCATGAAGCGCATCGGCACCAGGGTTCCGTATTCCAGTTCCAGACTGTCCAGATGATGCGCCAGCGTATAGGCGCCCCGGTCCGAGGCTTCTTTCGCGATGGCATCACCCAGCTCCGGGTTGCCGTCATAGCCGTAAGGCAGATCTTGGATGAACTGCGGGAACTCGTTCGAGGTAAAAAGCCCCTCGAAGCGTTTGTTGGCGTTGATGTGAAAGCCCGCGTTGATCACCCAATGGGTGTCGCAGATCACCACGGTATCGGCGCCAAGCGCCTTGGCCCGGCGGGCGATCTCATAGTGCCCGTCGATGGCGGGCTGGCGGGTGCCTTTGATGGGGCCCTCCTGCTCGGACATGAGCATGGTGGGCACGTGGGTCATCTTGGCGGCAAGAACGATCTCTCCCATGGGTCTCCTCCCGAAAGGTTGCGCGCGTTTCCGAAAGGGTGATCAGGCGCCGAGGCGCGCGATCTTGTGCTGGCCGGTGGCGAAACCGATGTGCTTCTGCTCCATGTAGAACTCAAAGCTCCAGTCGCCGCCGTCGCGGCCGATGCCGGAGGCCTTGACCCCGCCAAAGGGGGTGGGCAGGTGGCGCACGTTTTCGCTGTTCACCCAGATCATCCCAGCTTCAAGCCGGTCGGTAAAACGCAGCGCGCGCGTCAGATCGTTGGTCCAGACATAGCCGGTCAGCCCGTAGGGCGTGTCATTGGCGATCTCGAGCGCCTCTTCCTCGGTGTTGAAGGGGATTGAGGTCAGCACCGGGCCAAAGATCTCCTCGCGCGCGATGCGCATCTGGTTGTCGGCGCCGGTGAACAGTGTGGGGCGTACGAAATAGCCCTCGTCACCCACCGTCTCACCACCGGCGGCGACGGTAGCGCCATCTGCGCGAGCGATGTCGAAATAGGAGGTCACCTTGTCGAAATGCTCCTTGCTGATCAGCGGACCGATTTCGGTGGTGGGGTCGAGCGGATGGCCCACCTTGATGCGATTGACGCGCTCCACCAGCTTGGCCTCGAATTCGGCGCGGATGCTGTCCTGCACCAGAAGGCGCGACGAAGAGGTGCAGCGTTCGCCATTGATCGAATAGATCATGAAGATCACCGCATCCAGCGCGCGGTCCAGATCGGCGTCGTCAAAGACGATGACCGGGTTCTTGCCTCCCAGCTCCAGATGCACCCGCTTCAGCGTATCGGCACCCTGCTTGGTGATGAGGCTCCCGGTGCGGCTTTCGCCGACAAAGGCGATGGCCTTGATATCGGGATGTTCGGTCAGGCGCTTGCCCGCGTCTTCGCCATAGCCATTGACGGTGTTGAGGACACCCGGCGGCAGGCCTGCCTCTTCGGCGATTTCGACCAGCAGGCGCGCGGTCAGGGGCGAATCCTCGGCCGGTTTGTGAACCACGGTGCAGCCCGCCGCCAAGGCAGGCGCGATCTTCCATGTGGACAGCATGAAGGGCGTGTTCCACGGCGTGATCACCCCGACCGGGCCGATGGGCACGCGGGTGGTGATATTCATCAGGGTGGGAGATTTCAGGTGCTGGCCATCGCGGGCCTGCACCACCTGATCGGCGAAATAGCGAAAGTTCTCAGCCCCGCGCAGGGCGGCCTTGGACATGAACCGCAGGGCCTGGCCGGTGTCCCAGCACTCACACAGGGCGATTTCCTCGGCGCGGGCCTCGATCGCATCGGCAATGCGCAAGAGGATCTTGCGCCGCTCGGTGGCGGGCATGTCGCGCCAGGCCGGAAAGGCTGCCTTGGCTGCGGCAGCGGCTTGGTCCACGTCCGCCTCAGAGCCGCGCGCCACATCGCAGATCACGCTCTTGTCCACCGGGGAGGTCGACTGGAACACACCGCCGGATCCGGCGATATCCTGCCCGGCAATGCGGTTCTGGATGCCGGTGTCCTTGAATCGCGCCAGAAAGCCGCTGAGTTTCTCGATATTGCTGGCCAGATCGCTCATCACTGCTTTGCCTTCTTCATATGGTCGCGGATGGTGCCGCATTTGGGGGAAAGATCGGGGTCGATGTCGCGCATCTCGAACGACAGCGCGAGAGAGTGGGCCTGCATCGCGGGCTCCAGATAGTGCCGTGCAGCCTCGAAGATTTCAGCCGTGGCGCGTTTACGGGTGTCCAGATCGCGGCCGCCGCGCAGGCGGACTGCAATGTCCACATACCCGTGCTGCGGATCGCCATCGGCAATCGAGACATGGGTCGCGGCAAAGGCGCGCACCCGGATCCCGGCCAGGGGCAGCACACCGGTGTCCGCCGCCGCAAGGCGCAGCCGGTTGCACAGACCGGCAATATCCGCATAGCCTGCGACATTCGGGGAATAGTCCACCGTGATATGGGGCATTGATCCGTGCTCCTCCCTAGATCATTAACATGTGTAACAAAATCCACGCCGGTGGTCAACTGTGCGGGATATCGTCCATTCCAATTGCGTTTTGCCTGATTTTGAGGTGATAAACGCACATGACAAAAGCACTGCCATCCACCGACCGTTCGCTGCCGATTGCCTTGTTGCGGGCGCGTGAGCGGGTCATGGGCCCGATTCGAGCGCTCCTGAGCGACGTGAACCTCACTGAACAGCAGTGGCGGGTGCTGCGCGTGGTGCAGGAAAGCGGGCCTACAGACCCGACCCAGATTTCGGAAGAGGCCTGCCTGCTGCTGCCTAGCCTGACCCGCATTCTGCAAAAGCTTGAGGAAAAACAGCTGATCAGCCGCAGCCGCGACGAGAGCGACCGGCGCCGTCAGGTGATCACGATCACCGCAGCAGGAGAGCAGATCATCGATGACAATATCGGTGCCAGCATGGAACTGGCCGCCCGGACCCGGAACAAAATGGGTGAGGAGCGTTATGAGGCACTGCTCGACTTGCTGAACGATCTGGACAAGATCGACCTCTAGGGCGTCGTTAGGCCTTTGGGCCGAGGCTTAATCGGGCAGGCGCAGGAAGACCTGGACATCGGCGACATTGGTGCCTGTGCCGCCGGTCATCAGCAATGCATCTGCGGATTTGAGCGCGGCGTAGCTGTCGTTATTGGCCAGAAGCGCCTCGGGGTCCTGCCCGGCGTTCCGGATGGCCTGCCAGGTGCCGGGTCCGACAAGTCCGCCTGCTGCATCGGTCGGGCCATCGCGCCCATCGGTGCCGCCCGAGAGGAACAGCCAGTTGCCAGAGAGCTGCGCGGCGCCCAGCTGCGCCACCCACAGCGCGAGTTCTTGGTTGCGCCCGCCCAGGCCGTCACCGGCCAGCCGCACTGTGGTTTCCCCGCCAAAGATCAGCGCGACGGGCCTATCTGTTGCGGCTTTAAGCGCCGCCTCGATCACGGTTTCGGCAGCCTCTGCCACATCTCCGGTCAGATGGTCGCTGACGATCTCTGCCTGCCATCCCTCTGCCGCCTGTTTCATGGCGGCCAGACTATGCCGGTTCGATCCGATCAGGATATTCTCGGCCACTGGCAGGCTGGTGGGTGTTTCGGGGGCTGACAGATGTGCCCTCACCGCTGCGGGGCAATCCTCCCAGATGTCCGCCCGCTCCAGCACCGCGCGAGCGTCACTCCGGGTGCCGATGGGGGACACCGTCGGCCCCGAGGCGATGGCGCGCAGGTCGTCGCCGATGACATCCGACAGCAGATAGGCCGTCACCGGAGCCGGAGCCGCATGGCGGAGCAGCCCGCCGCCCTTCAGGTCTGACAGCTGCTGGCGGACCAGGTTCATCTCGTTGATCTCAAGCCCCGAGGCGAGCAGCAGACGCCCGACCTCTGCCTTGTCCGCGAGGGTCAGACCCGGTGCAGGCGCCACCATCAGGGCGGAACCGCCGCCCGACATGAGGGCAATCACCCGATCCTGTGGGGTGGTGCCTGCAAGAAAGTCGATCACCGAGCGACCCGCTGCGGCGCTGGCCTCATCCGGGACGGGATGGCTGCCCGCCAGCACGCGCGCCCCGGGCAGATCGCAGATGTTTTCCGGGTTGGTCACCACAAGCGCCGCCCGGGGCTGCGGAATATGCTCCAGCGCCTCGCGCATCATCGGGATAGCGGCCTTGCCCACGGCGAGGATCAGGGTGCGCCCGCCCTCGGGGCAGGGCGGCAGCGGATGCGTGGTAATCTGACGGCGTAGGGCGAGCGCTGGATCGGCGCGTTCCACGGCGGCAGAGAACAGTTCCAGGGCGGTGTCACGGAGGTCGGTCATGGGCATCATCCCTGTCAGATCGCGGCATCCGGGCGGCACCGGGATGTTATCGCTAAATTCGCAAAATCTTCTGCCCGATAGATGCGGGCAGCGTCAACCGCCGGGGCGCTGGCGCCGGTGCGCGCGCGGCCCGTTGGTGGTGATCTCGTGCAGCGATAACGTGTGGTCGGCGTTTCTCATCCGGTGGCGCAGCATGGTGCGGGTCAGCCGCGCCAGATCTGCCTGCAGGGCGGGATCCTCGGCGACATTTTCCATTTCCCCTGCGCCCTGGTGATCAAACAGGATGGGCGGCAGGTCGGCTGCGAACTCGACCAGGGTGAACCGCTCATCGCGCAGGATCGCGAGAGAGGCCTCCGATGGCCGGATGCCAAAGGCGCCTGCGCCGGTGGTGGCGGGGTCTGCGTAGTCCAGTTCGGAATAGGAGTAACGGCGCCAGTCCGTGGGTGCCTCACCCCGCAGCAGCGGCAACAGGGAGGTGCCGTCCATCGCATTCGGGATCTCCTGTCCGACCCAGTCCAGAATGGTGGGGGTCAGGTCGATCGACTCGGTGATCTCCGGCACCCTGCTCCCAGCGCGCGCGCCATTGCCCGGTAGGCGCACGATCAGCGGCGTCTGGTAGGCTGCGTCATAGACCGAGAACTTGCCCCAACTGTGCCGGTCTCCCAGCATCTCGCCATGATCGGCGCTAATGATGACAAGAGTGTTGTCCTCCTGGCCGCTGTCCTTCAGGAACTGCAGGACCCGTCCGATATGGGCATCCACCTCGCTTGCCAGCCCCAGGTAGATCGCGCGCAGTGTCTGTACCACGTCGTCATCGGCGCCCAGATCGGGAAAGCCCAGCACGGTCGAGGCGGGCGTCACCGCGTCGATGGCCGGGCCGAAAAACGGATGCAAGGCGCGCTCGGCCGCCGCATTGGCCAGCCGGTTGGGCAGGGGCAGCGCGGCGGGATCGTACATATCGTTATAGGGCGCAGGCGCCACCAGCGGCGGGTGCGGACGGATATAGGTCAGATGCGCGAACCAGCTTTGATCGCCATAGGCGGGCAGGGTGGCCAGGAACCGATCGGTTAGAAAGGCGGTGTCGCTGTCTTCGGCCCGGTAGGGCGCCGGATCGTTGAGGCGGGGCGCGCCGCCAGTGGGCGAAATGGGTTTGTAGAGATCCCAGTAGTCCTCGAAGGTGTAGCCCTTGTTCATCAGGTGGGAGCGCCACGGGTAGGACATTTCGAGCCGCATCTCCAACATCTCGTGGAAATCGGCCATGTGGTATTCATAGGTCTGTACCGCCGGGTCGTTCGGGTGATGCACCCGAGGATCGCGGGAGGTGTCGGTATAGCCGAACAGCATCGGCAGATAGCCTGCCTTGCGCATTTCTCCGGCCAGCGTCGGCGCATCGTGGCGCAGCGGCGTGCCATTGCGGACCGAGCGGTGGTTCATCGCGTATTGCCCGGTCAGGATCGAGGCGCGCGAAGGGCCGCAGGGGTTCACCACTGTGTAATTGCGCTCGAAGGTGACGGCGGTTTCCATGAAGGTGCGCAGGTTCGGCAGTTCCACATGCTCGGCCAGGGCGCCGGTCAGGCAATCGGCCCGCAGCTGGTCGATGAGGATGAACAGAACATTCTTCCGGGGTTGATCCGGTTGGGCCATGGCGCGTCTCTTTTCAGGCTGTCTTTTGCCAGATAATCCCGCCCTTCGGGGTTTGGAAAGCCTTTTCTGCACCACACAATAATGTGATTATTGACCGGTATTTGTGGAATTGTGTGGATTTAACTTGTGGTTTTGGCCATTTTGAGGTCTAAAACGCGCTCCATCTTGGGTATTGAGGCCGACCAGCATGCCGACAGCTCCGACTTTATCACGCCGCGAAGCCGAACTGATGGACGCCCTGCGCCATCTGGGCGGATCGGGGCGTAATGCTGAACTGGCGCGGGTGCTGGATGTGTCGGAAGAAACCGTGCGTCGCACGATCAAGACGCTGGCCAAGGCGGGGTTGATCGGACGGGTGCATGGCGGGGCGCATCTGACAGGCGCGCAGGCAGGCGCCAGTTTTTTTCGCCGCATCGGTGAAAACCCGGAGGAAAAGCTCCGCATCGCCGAGGCCGCGGCTGCGGAGATCGGTGATGGCATGACGGTGTTTCTGGATGTCGGATCCACCACTGCCTTTGTGGCGGAGGCGTTGCGGCAGAAGGTGGGGCTGACGGTGGTGACCAATTCCATCGGCGTGGCGCAGGTCCTGTCGAACCACAATGGCAACCGGGTGCATGTTCTGGGCGGCGAAATGCAGGGCGATGAACGGGGCACCTTCGGACCGGTGACAGAACAGCAGGCCGGTCGGTTCGCGTTCGATGTGGCGGTTCTGTCGGCGGATGCCCTATCGGCCAAACACGGAGTTCTGTACCAGAACGCCCCCGAGGCACGGCTGGTTCAGGTGGCCGCAGAGGGTGCTGAGCGGGTGATCGTGGTGTTGGCGCATCCCAAATTCGGCAAGACGGCCCCCCATCGCGGCCCTGCGCCGGAGGAACTGGACCTTCTCGTGACCGACCTGCCGCCGGGGAAGAAATTGACAAAGGCGCTAGCGGACTGGGGGATCAGCGCCGTCATCGCTGAGCAGGCAGATAATGAAAAAGAAGACTGAGGTACGAAGACAGACATGGCGATACTGACCTTTCTGATCAGCCTGGCCGGGGCGACGATGCTGCTGTTGTTTGCCGTGCGCATGGTGCGCACCGGCATCGAGCGCAGCTATGGCGCTTCTTTTCAGCGGCTGCTGACCGGCGCCGACAGTCAGGTGCAGGCCGGGCTGTCCGGGATCGGTTTGGCGCTGGTGCTGCAAAGCTCGGCTGCGGTGGCGCTCCTCGTGACGGGATTTGCCGCCAGTGGTTATCTCGCCTTTCCGGCGGGTCTGGCCATCGTGCTGGGCGGCGATCTCGGCTCGGCGCTGATCATTCAGATCCTGTCGTTCCGGCTGGATTGGCTGGTGCCGGTTTTGCTGGCCATCGGTGGCTACCTGTTCGTGAAGACTGAAGCCAAGAAACCCCGCCAGTTGGGGCGGATCCTGCTGGGGGTTGCCTTTATCTTGATCTCTCTGCGTTTCCTGCGCGAGGCGATGGACCCGATCCGCGACAGCGCCTTTCTGCCTGCCATCGCGGGCTATCTGGCGCGCGATTACATCACTGCCTTCCTTGTGGGCGGGGCGCTGGCATTCGTGATGCATTCTTCGGTCGCGGCCATCCTGATGTGCGTCACGCTGGTGCAGATCGGAGCGCTGCCCTTCGCCGCCGGTCTGTCGCTGGTGCTGGGGGCGAACTTCGGCTCGGCCTTCATTCCGATCTGGCTGAGCCGGGGCATGGCGATCAAGGCCCGGCGGATCCCCTTTGCCAATCTCGGGCTGCGCGGCAGCTGGGCGGTGATCTGCCTTGTGGCCGCCAACGAAGCCCTGCGCGAGGGGATGTTGGGCGATCTGCAGGGCGGGCAGACGCTGGTATATGCGCATCTCGCCTTCAACGCATCACTCCTCTGCGTGGCCTTGCCGCTGTGCCGTCCCATGCAGGGCTTGATGATCCGGCTGCTGCCTGAACCTGCCGCACCCGAAGATGTGGTGCCGGGCCGTCCGGTCAGCGCCTTGGTGCCGGGCGATTATGCTTCCCCGGCACAGGCGGTGGCCGACCTCAAGCGCGAGTTGCTGCGCATGTCTGGCCTGATCGAGTCGATGTTCCGCCCGCTGCCCGAACTTTACCGCAGTGGTGACGCTGCGCAGATCAAGGCAGTTCAGGCGCTCGATCATGAGGTCAACGCCTGCCTGTCCGGGATCCGTTCCTATGTGGCGGGCATCCCCGAGGACAGCTTTGACCGGGCCGAGCTGAAAACCGCACGGGAGATGGTCGAATACGCGATCCGTCTGGAAACAGCCGGGGATGTTGCTGCCGCGCGGCTGGCAGCGCTGGCCGGGGATCTGAACCGTAAGGGCCTACGGTTCTCCAGCGACGGTTGGAGCGAAATCACCCGCATGCACGAAGCCATCATGGCCAATCTGCGGCTGGCTTCGAACGTGCTGATCTCGGACGATCTGGAAAGCGCGCGGCTGCTCAACCTGGAAAAGACAGAGGTCAAGCGGATGGAACGCGACAGCCGCAAACGGCACCTGAAGCGCCTGCAACGCGGGGTGGCTGATAGTTTTGAATCCTCGGACATCCATCTGGAGACGTTGCGGGCGCTGCGGGAGTTCAACAGTCATATCGCGGCGGTGTCCTATCCGGTGCTCTATCGCAACGGGCAGCTGCTGGAGACGCGTCTGATCGAGGACATGACACCGGAACCGGCGGGCTGACAGTGATCGCCGCCGGAAATGCCCTGAACTCTCCTGTCATGAAAGGTGCCCTGCGGCCGTGACCCTATTCGTCGTATCTATCATCCTGTCTGCCGCCATGCTGCACGCGGTCTGGAACGCAATTGTAAAAACCGCCGCCGACCGCACCACAATGCTCGGGCTGGTGGCGCTGGGCCATGTGATCCCCGGCGCGGCGATGGTGGTGCTCCTGCCCTTGCCCGCGCCGGAAAGCATGCCCTACGTGCTGGCCTCCACGCTGATACATTTTGGCTATTTCTACATGCTTGGGCGGGCCTATGCCCATGGTGATCTGAGCGTCGTCTATCCCATCGCCCGGGGCATTGTTCCGGCGCTGGTGGCGCTTTGGGCGATGATCTTTGCTGGGGAGGTGCTGCCGCTGCAGGCCTGGGGCGGTATTGCGCTGATCGCCCTGGGCATCCAGCTCAGCAGCTGGCAGGCGCTGCGCTCGGGTGTCGAAAGCGGCGTGGGCCGGGCGGCGCTTGGCTATGCCGTTGGTACCGGGTTTTGTATTTCGGCCTATTCGCTGACCGATGGTCTGGGGGTGCGCCTGTCTGGCAATACGCTCAGCTACTGGGCCTGGGGCGCCTTTCTGCATCTCTTCGTTGCCGGTTTCATCGGGCTGCGCAAGCGGAACACTCTGGCAGCCCTGCGCCCGCGCACCTGGATCATCGGGATCGGCGGCGGTCTGGTGTCGATGACAGCCTATGGTCTGGTTCTTTATGCCAAGAATTTCGCCCCCCTCGGGGCGGTCTCGGCGCTGCGTGAAACCTCGGTCATCTTTGCGGCGCTGATCGGATTCGTTTTCCTGAAAGAGGGCAACTGGATCCGCCGTCTGGGAGCGGCTGTTCTGATGGCGGGGGGCGTTGCACTGATCGGAACGTCTTTGTGATGGGCATCAAGCCGCGCCGACTGCTCAATCTTCGGGCATGGGCGTTGACGCAACGCCGGGCGGCGCGCAAAGTGTTAGCGGCCACATTTCCAATGCGGCGCATTAAGATCAAGATAAACAGGGGCTTTGGGGCGAATCTGGACCCATTTGGGCGTCGCGCTGCGACATTCTGGCCTTATCAATTTTTGAAACTGTCACTGTCGACTGAGACAGGCCAACCGCAAGCTTTTGTTACTTGAGACAACGAAAATAAAAACACGACCAATAATCCAATAGGGAGTATCCAAACAATGACTGCAAAACACACCGTCACCCGGCGTTCCGTGCTGAAGACAGCAGGCGCAGCCGCGCTGGCCGCACCGCTTTATTCCAAGAGCGCGCTGGCCTCTTCGGGTGAAGTCAACATTCTGATGTGGTCGGATTATCTGCCGCCTTCCTTCCTCGAAGCCTTTGAGGCGGAAACCGGTATCAAGGTGAATTACACCGGTATCGGCTCGAACGAGGAAATCATCAACAAGATGAAGGCGACCAAGGGGCAGGGCTTTGATATCGTCTCGCCCACCAACAACCGCTCGCTGCAGTGGGGCCCGCTGGAGTTGCTGCAACCTTTTGACATGAGCAAGGTGAACATCGACGCGGTGAACCCGGCGATGGCCAAGATCGGTACCGACGCCTGGAACTTTGGCGGCAAGGGCTCGCACTGGCTGCCGCATATCTGGGGCACCGAAGGTATCGCTTACCGTACCGACAAATGGCTGCCTGCGGGCGATGCGCCCTCCTATGGCGATGTCTGGAGCGAAGAGAACGCCGGCAAGACCATGGGCCGTGCACACTCGATGATGCTGGGCGCCGGTCTGTACATGGAAGCTTCGGGTGAGATGGAGCCGGGTTCTGTCTGGGCCGCCTACGAAGACGAAGAGACCATGCGCAAGGTCTGGGGCCAGATCACCGACTGGTGTGTGGCGCGCAAGGACCGGATCAAGCTGATCTGGAACGATGCCGATACCCAGAAGAACGGTCTGCTGAACGAAGGCGTCGTGGTTGGTCAGACCTGGGATGGCCCGCCGTTGGCGCTGAAATCCGCGGGCGAACCGGTGCATTACCAGGCGCCGGTCGAAGGTGCGATGGCATGGGTCGATGGCATGTCGATGCCGGTTGGCGCGCAGAACATCGAACAGATCTATGCCTTCATCGAGTTCGCCTACCGCAAGGAGCCCGCAGGCGTGGCCATCGACAGCCATGGTTACAACTCGCCGGTTCTGGGCGCAGATGCCTACTCGGGCGACACCTACAAGAAGAACTTCGCCGAAGCCTATCCCGGCGACAGTCTGGCCAATCTCAACCCCTGGCCGGCCGAGGCGCCCTGGTACGCCGACGTGCGCACCGAGTTCGTCAACAAGTTCAAGAGCGCCTGATCCGCGCCTGATAAAACTGGCCTTCCGGTGCATCCGGGGGGCCAGCCGCGCGCCAGATGGCGCAAGACGCAATGACAATTGAACGGGTGCATCCTGCGCCGACCGGTGGTCTGCCACCGGACCGGAGGGGTGCAATCTGAGGAGAGGCCATATGAGTGCTGGGGTCGGTGTAGATCTTGAGAACCTCTGGATCCGATTTGGGGATTTCGTCGCGGTCCGCGACGCGAATGTGAACATCAACGGGGGCGATTTCTTCTCCTTCCTCGGGCCGTCGGGATGCGGCAAGACCACCATTCTGCGGGCGGTTTCGGGCTTCTTGGAGCCCAGCGATGGCCGGGTGCTGATCGGTGGCAAGGACATGAAGGGGATCGGCCCCAACAAACGCCCCACCGCGCTGATCTTTCAGAACCTGGCGCTGTTTCCGCTGATGAAGGTCTGGGAAAACATCACCTTCTCCATGGAGATCAAGGGCGCCTCTGCCCGCGAGCGTCGCAAACGGGCCGATGAGCTATTGGACATGATCGCGCTGCCGGGGCAGGGGGATAAGCTGCCCTCGGAACTGTCCGGCGGCCAGCGCCAGCGGGTTGCCATTGCCCGCGCCCTGTGCGCCGAGCCGGACGTTCTGTTGCTCGATGAACCGCTGTCGGCGCTGGACCTGAAACTGCGCCAGCACATGCGCACCGAGCTGCGCGAGATCCAGAAGCGGGTCGGCATCACCTTCATCTACATCACCCACGATCAGGGCGAGGCCCTGACCATGTCCGACAATATCGCCGTGATGCGCGCTGGCGTCATCGACCAGATCGGCGATGGGAAATCGGTTTACAACGACCCCGCCACTGCCTTTGCCGCCTCCTTTGTCGGAGAAAACAATGTCTTTCGCGGCAAGGTGAAACAGGTCTCGGGCGAGACGGCCCTGATCAGCACCAACCGATCCGGCGATCTGCTGGCCCGCATCTCCACCGCCAATCACGGCAAGATGCAGCCGGGTGACGATGCCATGCTGTTCATCCGCCCCGAAGCCTTTGCCCTCGCGCCTGCGGGCGCCTCTGGCGATCACTTTGTCACCGCCACCGTCACCAACGAGGAATTCGAAGGCAACGTCTTCAACATCTTCATGGAAGGCGACGGCGGCAAGGAGTTAAAGGTCTCCCTGCCCAACCTTGGCCAGTCCTTTGACAGCCACAAGGGCGAGGCAATGACCCTGCAATATGATGTCCAGAACGCCGTGGCTTTGCCTGCTGGCGAACTGGCCACGGAATAGGAGGCGATCGTGATGCCTCGTTTTCTGAGGGAATTCTTCAACCGCAACGGCGTCGGCATGGGGTCTTTGATGCTGGGTCTGGTCCTGTTCTGGACCGTGGGCCTCATCATCCTGCCGCAGCTGTCGATGCTCGACTTCTCGTTCCGGCCCAACCTGCCACCGCCGGAAATCGGCGGACCTAAGGATGTCTATACTGTCGAAAACTACAAATACCTGATCTACGGCCCCGAGGGCGGCAGTCAGGACTATAACGCCGTCGATCTGCGGGTGTTCTACCGGACCCTGATCGCAGCCGTATTCGTGACCCTGTTCAACCTGATCCTGTGCTATCCGATTGCCTATTATCTGGCGCAGACCAAAGGCAATCACATCCGCATCTTTGCGTTGATGCTGATCATTCCCTACTGGATCAATGAGATCCTGCGCGCCTTTGCCCTGCGCATCATCTTTGGCGAAACCGGGGTTCTGAACAACGCTTTGGTGGGCCTTGGAATATTCGACACGCCCTTTGATTTCATCCGCAACGATATCGCGCTCTATGCGGGTCTTGGCTATGCCTACATCCTGTTGATGATCTTCCCGATCTACAACGTGATCGAAAGCCTTGACCGCAACCAGATCGAGGCAGCGCGGGACATGGGGGCCAGCTGGCCGATGATCCATCGCCGCGTGGTCATCCCCTATGCCAAACCGGGCATTTCCTCCGGCTGTACCATGGTTTTCATGCTGTCGGCCGGGGCGCTTGCGGCGCCGCAAATCCTGGGTGGCCCATCGTCGCTCTGGTTTACGCAGCTGATCTATCAGCAGTTCAATGACAACAGTGACTGGCCACAGGGCGCGGCCTATGCGGTGGTGCTGCTGGTGACCTGTATCCTGCTGGTGCTGGCGATCATGCGCCTGTTCAAGGTCAACATGGGGGATATCGGCAAATGAAGTCCTTCTCCTTGATGCGCGCCAGCCTCTGGATCTATCTGGCGATCTTCTTTGCCTATCTGCTGGGCCCCTTGGTGATCATGTCGGTCACCGCCTTCAACAGCCCCGAATTCCCGCGGGCCACGCCCTGGGAATGCCTGACCTTCGAGTGGTTCTCCGCCCTGTTTCAGGACGAGCGTATCCTCAACGGGATCAAGAATTCGATCCTGGTCGGGGCAGGCACGGTGGTGCTGTCGGTGGCGATGGGGCTTGCCGGGGCGCTGATGCTGACCCAGATCTGGCCCAAGCTGCGCGCCACATACTACACCATCATCATCGCGCCGATCCTGATCCCCGGCGTTGTCATCGGTATTTCTACGCTGGTGTTCTGGGACCGGATCAACCGCATGGTGGGTCTTGGCGCTGACAGTTTCCTGTCGAACGGGCTGTTCCTGACGGTGATCGGTCAGTCCACCTTTATCGCCAGCTATTGCATGCTGGTGCTGGTGGCACGCTTGCAACGCTATGACGTGGCCCTGACCGAGGCGGCGCTGGACCTTGGCGCCACCCATGCGCAGGCGTTCCGCAAGGTGCTGCTCCCGTTCATGAAGCCGGCGATTGCCTCGGCGGCGGTTCTGGCCTTTCTCGCCAGTTTCGAGAACTACAACACCACCACCTTCACCTTTGGCGAATATCCGACGCTGACCATCGAACTGGCCCAAAAGGTCCGTTATGGCATCACGCCCGCGATCTCGGCCTTGGCCTTTATCATCGTGGTGCTGACCGTCTTTGCCGCGCTGTTCAACGAGGCGAACATCCGCCGCAAGGAACTGGTGGCCACGGCCCGCAAGGACGCTACGGTCGAAGAGCTGGAAAGCGGCAAGTTCCGCGTTCCGGGCTTCCTCAGCTCGAACTGGGCGGCGGTGGTCCTGGTGGTTCTGGCCTGCGCTACGGTTGTCGTTGTCGGCACCGCCACGGTCTACAGCCCCGCGCAATGTATTGCCGATGTGCAGGAGCAAAAGCGCATCGAGACCGAGCTGCGCATCCAGGAACTACGCCAGCGCCGCGCCGAAGAAGCGGCCCGCAAGGCGGCGGAAGAGGCCGAAACCGCGCCGAAACCTCAGGCAGCGCCCTCTGGCAACAACTCCGGCTTTGGCGGGGTCTTCAGCCCCAACACCCTGACCGGGGATGGCGAGACCGAGGAGGAAGAAAGCAAGGCGCCCGCGGCGGAGGACAGCAACAACTCCGGCTTTGGCAATGTCTTTGCTCCGAGCACGCTGAGCGGCGAGGGCAGTGGCGACTGACCTTGCTCTGAAGCGAAAATGAAAAGGCGGCTCTAAGGGGGCCGCCTTTTTCTATGGTTGTGCGGAAGGCAGGCATGCCTTGCGGGTGTTGGCAGACATTTGATGGCAGGATAGGGATGCAGCGAAACGGGTGTCACATTGGGAAAGCGCGATATGGCTACGCAGAACGGCGACAACACAAAGCGCCTTGAAAGCCGTTCGCTGGGCGTGGCCATGTGGGGCAACCTGTTCATGGCCGCAGCAGGGTTGGTGGCGGGTGTGCTATCGAACTCCAACGCGATCATGATGGACGGTCTGTTCTCCCTGATCGGATTCGGTTCCGCGCTTCTTGGACGGCGGATCAGCCGCCGCATTGATGCAGGCCCCGACAAGGCGCGCCCCTATGGCTATGCTGCGGACGAGGCGATCTTCTCAACTTTCCGGTCGCTGTCCCTGCTGGGACTGGTCCTGTTCGCCATTACGAATGCGATCAAGAACGTTTACAACTACCTCAGTGGGATGACGCCTGAGCCGCTGAATTTTGCCCCCATGATCATCTACTTTGCTGGGATCGGGCTGGTCTGCGCGATCCTGTGGGGATTCCATCATTTTACCTGGCGCCGAACGGGGAAGCGCAGCGCGATCCTGCGGCTTGAGGCAAAGGCCGCGATGTTTGACGGGCTGATCACCGCTGCTGCGGGTGCCGGTCTGGGCGCCATCTATATGTTCCGGGATGGCCCGCTGGCACCGGTTGCGCCGGTTGGCGATTCAGTGATTGTACTCTTGCTCTGTCTGCTGGCCATCGGTTCCTATGTGCGTGAATTCCGGGGTGGGCTGGGCGAATTGGCCGGCGCGAGCGCGCGGCCGGAGTATGTCGCGAGCGCCCGGCGCAGCCTGCGGTCCGCGATCGCCGAGGATGGCGGCGAATTGCAGGACATGTCGGTGACCAAACTGGGCCGTACGTTTCTGGTGACTGTCTATTACGATCCTCGCCGTCCTATGTCAGCATCAGACATCGACAAGCTGAACCTGCGCATGATCGAGGATGCGCGCAAGACGCTGACGGGGGCGGACGTGCTGCTGTTGATCACCGAACACCCCCGGCGCTGGCCCGATGCTCTGAACCCGTTCTGAAGCCTGTGCTCCCGGTAAAACGGCCCTGCATGTTCGCCGGGATGCCTCTCAGGCTTGTCGTTGTCCGTTTTGCTCAGCCAGTCCGGCTGTGACCCGTGACGCTGGCCAGCGTCACGGGCGGGCCGGACCAATCGACGTTCTCGGGCAGGCGGTCGGTGATGAAATGATCCATCGCATCGAACCCCGCAACGCGGTGGGCGGCAGAGCGGCTCCATTTCGTATGGTCGGCCACCAGCAGCATCCGCCGCGCGCTGGCGCGGATCGCGTTGCTGACCTCGGCGTCGAAGTGTTTGAAATCGAGGATACCGTATTCGGGATCCAGCGCCCCGGCGCCGATCACGCCGAAATCCGCGACGAACTTCCGGTAGCCTTCCAACGCCTGTGCTCCAACCAGATCGCGGTCCTCAGGGCGCAGCTGCCCTGCTACCACGTGCACATCGCAGGTGGGCGCGTTGCACATCAGCCGGGCAACTTCCAGATTGTTGGTGACGATGGTGATGTCGGGGGTCTGGGTCAGCGCCTCGGCGACGTATTGAACCGTGGTGCCGATGCCCAGAAGAACGGTCGAGCCTTCGGGGATCAGCGCCGCTGCGGCATTGGCGATGGCGCGTTTGCGGTCCTCGTTCAGCGTGGCACGGGCGTGAAAGTTGAGGTTCAGCGGATTGGACGGCGGCGCCACGCCGCCATGCACCCGCCGCGCCAGCCCCTGATCGCACAGATCGTTGATATCGCGGCGGATGGTCTGGGTGGCGACACCGAATTCAGCAGCCAGCTCATTGATGGATTGCTGCCCCGAAGCGCGCAGCTGTTCCATGATCTGACGTTGACGGTCGTTGAGGTCGCTCATCCGGGCTTCCGTTCCTGTTGCCGCCGTCCGAGGTCTTCCACTGTTGGATCAGATCGACGGCGCGATCCAGTCCGGGACAATTCCGCTGCGCTCGATGTAGCCGGTGACATCGTGACCGGCGAACAGCCCGTGCGCTGTGATCAGGGCGGTGTTCCAGCCCTGCGCCTGCGCCCCTAACACATCGGTGTGCAGGGTGTCGCCAACCATGGTGATCCTCTGCGGCGCTATGTCACCAAGTCGGGCCTGCGCTGCAGCATAGACCGAGGGGAAGGGCTTGCCGTGGAACACCGGCGCAATACCCAGCTGATCCCGCAGGGCGACGGCGTAGAACCCCGGTTCCAGCGTCAGCCCGGTTTCGCGCGGGGCGACCAGATCCGGGTTGGCCACCACCAGCGGGCGCGGATTGCGCGCCAGGCTGGCGCGCAGCATCTCCTGCCGCACGTCGGTCCAGTCCGAGGTGCTGAGCAGCAGGAAGGCATCGGCGGCGTCATAGGTGTCGGGCGTATCCTCCAGCGCCACGGCGGCCACCGGCAATTCGGCGGCTTCGAACCCGGCTGGCGCCATCACGCCCCAGGTGCCGTCCGGGGCGATGTCGGTCAGGCAGGTCTCGCAGACCTCGCGGCTGGAAATGATCTCTTCCGGGGCAAAGTCAAAGCCGAGACGGGCGAATTTCTCAGTTGTCTGGGTGCGGGTAAAGCTCGCTGCATTGGTCAGAACCAGCAGCGATTTCCCGCTATTGCGCAACTGCTGCACCCGTTCATGGGCGCCGGGGATCGGGCTGTCGCCAACGTTGAGCACCCCATAGGCGTCAAAGACGAAGGCGTCGGTCTGATCCATCACCTGGTCAATGCCCGAGACGGGCTTGGCCTGCCCCTTGTGGCTGCTGACGGGCAGGTGGGGGCGGATTTCCTCGTATCTGGCGAAAGCCATTTCGGGGGTCATGATGCCAATTCCCCGGCTTCCGACAGCTCTTTGCGCAGGCGCACGGCTAGTGCAGGATCGTCGGTGATCACCCCGTCCACATCCGCCAACAGACCTTTGCGGATCGCCTCTTCGCCGCGCATGGTCCAGACCATGACCTGCAGGCGAAGGCTCCGGGCCAGCTCCCGATGGGCGGGCGTCAATTCCCAGAACAGCGGACTCCAGACAGTCGCGCCGGTGTCGGCAAGATGGCGCAGCATCGCCTCTGGATCGGCAGGGGCGCCGTCCAGCCAGGGCGAGCCGTCGTAGAGGTTGCCTGAGGCGTGGATTTCGCGGCTCATCGACAGGTGCGAGCGGCGGAACTGCGGTGCTACGCGTTTAGCCGCCGACAGGATCTGCCAGTCAAACGCATGGATCAGGCAGTAATCCTGGGTTCCCGTGGCGGTGATGACATCGACCGCAGCGCGCACGAAATCCTCGGGCGCGGGTTCTGCGGCGTCTTCGGGGTCGTGCTTCAGCTCGACCAGAACATCGACGGGACGGTCGGCCTTGGCCACCAGATCCAGCACCTCGGACAGGCGCGGCACACGGGCGCCGGGCAGGTCCTGCTGCTGCGGGTGCTTCTTTGCGTACTCCGAACCCGGACGAATACCGCCCACGTCAAAGGCGCAGAGCTCCTCGTAGGTCAGCGCGCCGATGGCAGGGCCTTCCTCTGCCAGAAACGCACCCGCGCTGTCGCGGGTGGTGTCGGCCAGAAGACGGTGATTGTGGGTGACGACGGGCACGCCGTCGCTGGTCAACAGCACATCCAGCTCGATCCCATCCGCGCCGGAGGCGATGGTATGCGCGAACCCGTCCAGAGAGTTCTCGGGGAGAACATCCGGGGCGCCGCGATGTCCGAATATCTTGGGCAACTGCATGATCCGTCCTCAGGCCAGTCGTTTGCCAGAGGCCAGATCGAACAGGTGCAGCTGATCGGCGCCGCAGCCCAGTTCCAGCGTCTCGCCGCTGTCATGCTGCTGCACGCCGGGCAGGCGCACGGCCAGCGGGACCGAGGTGCCGGAGACCTTGCCGTGGACCACCGTGTCGGCGCCCAGCTGTTCGACGAAATCGACTTCCAGATGGAACTGCGCCGCGCCCGAGGCATCAAGCGACAGATGCTCGGGGCGGATGCCCATGGCGATCTTGGCGCCTGCCATTGTGGGGATCTCATCGGCAAAGCGGATGTCGCGGCTGCCATCAACCAGCAGGCTGCGGCGATCCTCGGTGACGGTGCCTTCGACCACGTTCATCGCGGGGCTGCCGATGAAATCGGCAACAAACCGGCTGGCCGGGCGCAGGTAGAGATCCATCGGCGTGCCGATCTGCTCCACCTTGCCCGCGTTCATGATGATGATCCGGTCCGCAAGGCTCATGGCTTCGACTTGATCGTGGGTCACGTAGATGAAGGTGGCGCCAAGGCGCTGGTGCAGGGCCTTCAGCTCGGCGCGCAGCTGGGTGCGCAGCTTGGCATCGAGGTTCGACAGCGGTTCATCGAACAGGAACACCTTGGGATCGCGCACGATGGCGCGGCCCATGGCGACCCGCTGGCGCTGACCACCCGAGAGCTGCGCCGGTTTGCGGTCGAGGTATTCCTCAAGCCGCAGGGTGCGGGCGGCCTCGGCGATGCGTTCGGCGATCTGGTCCTTCGGCAGGCCTTCGTTCTTGAGGCCGTACTCCATGTTGCCGCGTACCGACATATGCGGATAAAGCGCGTAGTTCTGGAACACCATCGCGATGTCACGCTCACCCGGTTCCAGATCGTTCACACGGCGCTCACCGATGCTCAGATCACCGGCGGTGATGCTTTCCAGGCCCGCAATCATCCGCAGGATGGTGGACTTGCCGCAGCCCGAGGGTCCGACCAGCACGATGAACTCTCCGTCGGCAATATCCGCGTTGACATCGGACACGGCGGTGACGCCGCCGGGATAGGTCTTGCCCAGGGATTTGATGTTGAGAGTAGCCATTTATTTCTCGCTTTCGACCAGCCCTTTGACAAAGAGCTTTTGCATTAGAACGACGACCAGAACCGGGGGGATCATGGCAAGGACGGCGGTGCCCATGATGTAGTGCCAGACCGGCAGTGCTTCGCCCGAGTTGACCATGCGCTGGATGCCCATGACGACGGTGTAGAGGCTTTCGTCGGTGGTGATCAGAAGCGGCCAGAGATACTGGTTCCAGCCGTAGATGAAGAGAATGATAAAGAGCGCCGCGATATTGGTGCGCGACAGCGGTAGCAGGATGTCCTTGAAGAAACGGATCGGACCTGCGCGGTCGATGCGGGCGGCCTCGACCAGCTCATCCGGGATGGTCAGGAAGAACTGGCGGAACAGGAAGGTTGCCGTGGCCGAGGCAATCAGCGGCACGGTGAGGCCCGCGTAGGTGTTCAGAAGACCCATCTTCACCACCACATCGAATGTGGGCAGGATCCGCACTTCGACCGGCAGCATCAGGGTGACGAAGATCATCCAGAAAAAGCCCATGCGGAAGGGGAAGCGGAAATAGACGATGGCATAGGCCGACAGGATCGAGATGAAGATCTTACCGAAGGTGATGACCAGCGCCATGATCAGGCTGTTGAACATCATCATGCCGATTGGCACACCGCCGGCCTCGGGCAGGCCACCGGCCAGAAGCTGGGAATAGTTTTCCCAGGCCTGATCCCCGAACCACAGCGGGATCGGCGATTGCGACAGTGCGCCGGGACCGTGGGTCGAGGCAACCAGCGCCATCCAGACAGGAAAGCACAGGAACAGGACGCCGGCGATCAGGATGGCATGGGTAAAGAACGTCAGAATGGGGCGATTTTCGACCATCAGTATTGCACCTTGCGCTCGACGTAACGGAATTGGATGAAGGTCATCAGGATCACCATGCCCATCAGGATCACCGACTGAGCAGCCGAGGAGCCGTAGTCCTGACCAATAAAGCCAGTGTTGTAGACGCGGAACACCAGGATCGAGGTGGCGTCTGCAGGGCCACCTTCGGTGGTGGCGTGGATCAGGGCGAAGGTGTCAAAGAAGGCATAGACGAGGTTGACGACCAGCAGGAAGAAGGTGGTGGGCGTCAAAAGCGGGAAGGTGATCGACCAGAAGCGGCGCACCGGCCCGGCCCTGTCGATGGCGGCTGCCTCGATCAGGGACTTGGGAATGCTTTGCAGCCCGGCAAGGAAGAACAGGAAGTTGTAGCTGACCTGTTTCCAGGCGGCGGCCACCACGACGAGCAACAGGGCCTGATCTCCGTTCACATAGTGGTTCCATTCGATCCCGATCCCTTTCAGCCAGTAGGCAACGATGCCAAGCGAGGGGTTCATCAGGAAGTACCAGATCACACCGGCAAGGGCGGGCGCGACGGCATAGGGCCAGATCAGCAGGGTCCGGTATCCGGTCGCGGCCTTGATCACCCGGTTGGCGGCAACCGCCAGGATCAGGGAGATGGCCATGGCGAGGAAGGCAACCGAGAAACCGAACAGCAGCGTCGTGCGGAAGGACTTCAGGTAGCCGGGATCGCTGAACAGTTCGTAATAGTTGTCCAGCCAGACCCATTCACGGGAAAACCCAAAGGCGTCTTCGATGAAAAACGAACTTTCAAGCGCCTGATAGGAAGGCCAGAAGAAGAAGGCGATAGTGATCGCGATTTGCGGCAGTACCAGCAGGTATGGCAGCAACCGGGAGCGGAAGACGACACGCTTTTGCACGGGCAGGAACCTTTGGGGTGGTCTTTTTCAAAAAGGGGAGGCCCCGTCAGGGACCTCCCTAAAGCCAACATGTGGGGATGATCAGTCGTTGGCTTTTTCAAACTTGCGCAGCAGGGCATTGCCGCGCTCTACAGCTTCGTCCAGGGCGGTCTTGGCGTCTTTGTCGCCAGCCCATACGGCTTCCAGCTCTTCGTTGATGATGTCACGCACCTGCACGAAGTTACCGAAACGGACGCCTTTGGAGGCCGGTGTCGGTGCGTTCAGGGACAGCTGCTTGATCGCGGTGTCGGTCAGCGGATCGGATTCATAGAAACCCTGTTCCTTGGACAGATCGTAGGCCGCGGTGGTGATCGGAACATAACCGGTGTTCTGGTGCCAGTAGGCCTGCTGCTCGGGGGCAGAAACGAACTGGAAGAAGTCGGCGACACAGCTGTATTCCGCCTGCTCGTGACCGTTCAGAACCCACAGGGTTGCACCGCCGATGATCGAGTTCTGCGGCTTGTCCGCCACTGCGGTGTCAACCGGCAGCATGGTCTGGCCGAATTCGAAATCGGTGATGTCTTTCTTGAAGCCACCGTAATAGGCCGAGGAGTTGATCCACAGCGCGGTTTCGCCGTTCACGAACTGACCACGGCTGTCACCGCGACGGCCGCCGTATGCGAACAGGCCTTCTTTGCCCATGTCGGCGATACGCTGGATGTGGTTCACAACCGCGTCGTTGTTGAAGCTGAACTCGGTTTTCAACGAGGCAAAGCCGTTTTCCTCGGTGCCCATGGGCAGGTTGTGCCATGCCGAGTAGTTTTCGATGTTCGACCAGGACTGCCAGCCAAAGGAGAAGGGCTTTTCAACGCCGTTTGCCTTCAGGGCGCGGGCGGCTTCTTCGACTTCGTCCCAGGTGGTGGGAACGTCAACACCGGCAGCGTCCAGCGCGGTCTTGTTGTACCACAGAACCGGGGTGGAGGAGTTAAACGGCAGCGACAGCAGGTTGTTGTCGGTGTCGGTGTAGTAGGAGATCACGGCAGGCAGGTAGGCAGAGGGATCAAAATCGACGCCTGCGTCTTCCATCAGCTTGTAGACCGGGTAGATCGCGCCCTTGTCACCGGCGGCCATCATGGTGGCGGTGCCAACTTCGAAGACCTGCACAACGTGCGGCTGCTCACCGGCGCGGAAGGCGGCGATGGCGGCGGTCATGTTCTCTGTGTAGTTGCCTTTGTAGACAGCGTTGATGTGGCAGCTGTCAGAACCGGCGTTGTATTCGGATGCGAATTTGTCGACGATTTCGCCCAGCTGACCGCCCATGGCGTGCCAGAACTGCACTTCGGCCTTCTCGGCGAATGCGGTGGTGCCGACCATGGCAAATGCAGTGGTCGCCGAAAGAATGGATTTGAGTTTCATGTTCATCTCCTGAGGCCACGGCAGATCAGTCCTGTCCGCAGCAATTCCCCGTTATTGATTCCGTATGAGTTCAATCACTCACATGAGGCGCATTATTCTGTCTTTGTAACGCTCATATGAATTCACTTTGCGTTCAGGTGAACATTTCGTCAAGGCAGACATAGTCTGCCCAATTAATAATCTTTCACTGCCAACCGGCCTTGCGGCGGCGGTATATAATTGAAGTTTTTAGAATTTTATGCACCAAAATCCGCGGCTGAGGCAGGGCTGACGATGTCGTGAGCAGGCCCGGGAGCCGTTATTTTCTGTTGAAAAGCGCCATCTGAGATCGTCAAAAAGAACAACACCCCGGCGCCGTTGGGGCGGCCGGGGTGCGTTTCAGAAGATCTGATTCTGCCCGACAACCCCGCAAGATTGGGGCGCATATCCGGGTCATCTTCCGTGGCGTCAGGAAGCCTTGAAGGCGTCCTGGTACTGCTCTCTCAGGATATTTTTCTGCACCTTGCCCATGGTATTTCGGGGCAGCTCATCCAGTATCACCAGCTTGCGCGGGTGTTTGAAACGGGCCAGAACATCGCGCACGGCATCCATGATCGCGTCCGGATCCGGTGTTGCACCCGGCGCCGGGACCAGAACGCCCAGCACGGTTTCGCCGAAATCCGGGTGCGGTACGCCGATCACCGCGCTTTCCAGCACGCCGGGCTGTTCATCCAGCACCAGTTCGATTTCCTTGGGGTAGATGTTGTATCCGCCCGAGATGATCAGGTCCTTGTTGCGGCCGACAATATGCACATAGCCGTCCGCGTCCACCATCCCGAGGTCCCCGGTGATGAAGAACCCATCGCTGCGCAATTCGGCTGCTGTCTTCTCTGGCATCTGCCAGTAGCCCTTGAAGACGTTGGGACCGCGCACCTCGATCTGGCCAACCTCGCCTGCGGGCAGGGGGTCGCCCGACGCCGGATCGGTGATCTTCAGCTCCACCCCCGGCAGCGGGAAGCCGACGGTGCCCGCGCGGCGCTCGCCTTCATAGGGGTTGGAGGTGTTCATGTTGGTTTCAGTCATGCCATAGCGTTCAAGAATACGGTGGCCGGTGCGTTCTTCGAATTGCACGTGGGTCTCCGCCAGCAAGGGCGCAGAACCGGACACGAACAGCCGCATATGCCGGGTCAGATCTCCGGTGAACCGCGCATCGCTCAGAAGCCGGGTATAGAAGGTTGGCACCCCCATCATCGTGGTCGCGCGCGGCAGGTTCTCGATCACCGCATCAAGGTCGAATTTCGGGAGGAAGATCATCGCGCCCCCCGCCAGCAGCGTCACATTGCTGGCGACAAAAAGCCCGTGGGTATGAAAGATCGGCAGCGCGTGCAGCAGCACATCATCCGCCGTGAACCGCCACTCGGCCGCCAGCGTTTCCGCGTTCGACAACAGGTTGTTCTGCGTCAGCATCGCCCCCTTGGAACGCCCCGTGGTGCCAGAGGTATAAAGGAAGGCCGCCAGATCCTCGCCATCCCGGTCGACCGTGTCATAGGAGGTCCGCATCGCCGCCGCCTGGTCCATCAGGGTGCCAGAGCCATCTGCGTTCAGCGTCTCCAGCGCCGCGCCGAGAGGTTTGGTGATGGGGGCGACGGTCGCCTCCTTCCCGGCATCGCAGACCACGACCGAGGCGCCGCTGTTTTCGATGAAATAGGATAGCTCATCAGCCGTATAAGCGGTGTTGAGCGGCAGGAACACCAGACCGGCCTGCGCACAGGCCGCATATAGGGCCAGCGCCTCTGGGGATTTTTCCACCTGAACGGCAACGCGGTCGCCGGGTTGCAGCCCTTTGCCGGTCAGGACATGGGCGATCTGCGCGGCCATCTCAAGAAATGCCTGATGGCTGACGACCTGCCCGTCGGGCAAATACAGAAACGGGGTGGATTTTCCGGCATGGGCACCAAACAGCCCGTCATAAAGAGGATTTGCCATGGGCTAACTTTCTTCTGTTTTTTGCAGCTTTGATGCGGCGGCGAGGGCGCGCACCTCTGCCGTTGCGGCCACCTTCTGGGTGGTGGCGAATTGTTCGTGGTTCTGGGCAACTTTCTTCAGGTCATACAGGTAGTTGACCATCGCGCCGCCGGACTGGGCACGCCCCTTGTCCGAGGTATCCGCATCGGCGTGCACCGCATGGACAATGGCGCCGTTGCCCAGATGAAACCGTGCGACGGGATCAAAGGGCAGGCCACCGCGCCCTTTGGCGTTGAGCAGATAATGGGCCGCGTCTGATTTCATCCGGTCCGGGTCGGAGGGAGCCCAATCCAGACCCTCCTGCTCGATCCAGCCCGCAAGCCCCGGAATGGGGGAGAGGGTAACAAAGGTTTTGAGCCCCGCCAGTTCCGCCGCCAGATCAGCAGCCACCTGTTTGATCAGCGAGTTGCCAAAGGAAATACTGGCCAGCCCCGACTGGCAGTTGGAGATCGAGTAAAAAACCGCCGTATCAGCTTCGTCCGCCGTCATGGGGGTGCGATCCTCGGCCAAAAGCGCCTGAATGGATCCCGGTGTGCCCTTGGTCAGCGCCACCTCGACAAAGATCAGCGGCTCATCCGGCATCGCAGGGTGGAAAAACGCAAAACAGCGCCGGTCCGCCGGTTGCAGCCTGCGGCGCAGATCGTCCCAGCTGTGAATGGCGTGCACGGCCTCGTAGGCGATGATCTTCTCCAGAATGTTCGCCGGGCTTTGCCAGTTGATCGGGCGCAGCACCAGAAAGCCTCGGTTAAACCAGGAGGCAAAGAGATGCCGGAAATCCTGATCCAGTGCTTCAAGTTCGGGAATGCCCCGGCCAAGGCGCAACAGATCCGCGCGCATCCGCACCAGCGCACCGGTGGCGCCCGGCACCCGGTTCAGGCGGCGGATCAACTCCTGCCGCCTGGGTTCGACCGCAGCCATGAAGGTACGGTAGGTCGCCTTTGACGGGCTTTGCTCATAGGCATCCAACCCGCTGCGCACCGCCTCGGGGTCGATGTTCAGCTTGGTGGCGATATGGGAGAAGAACGCCAGTTTGTCCGCGTCCTCCAGCTGCTCGAACCCCGAAATCACCTCGCGCGCCAGCATCAGCTCAGACGTCTCGCCTGCCGATCCAACCAGATCTTCGGCCAGTTCGGCGATGGGCCGGTTGTCCTGTCCCGCCGCGCCCGACCAGCGGTAGCGGCGTTCAAAGACGGTGGAAAGAAGATCTGCGAGAAGGGTCACATTGCACCTCCCATCACAAGGTTGGGCAGCCAGGTCGCCAGTCCCGGGAACAGGCACAGAAGCACGATGGCCAGCACCATGCAGGCCACGAAGGGCAGCGAGCCGGTGAGGATGGTCTTCAGCGAAATGTCCGGCGCGATGCCGTTGATGACGTAAAGGTTCAGACCCACCGGCGGAGAGATCAGGCCGATCTCCATATTGATGGTCAGCACCACGGCAAACCAGATCGGATCGAAACCTGCGGTGGTGATGATCGGCAACAGGATTGGCGCGGCCATCAGGATCACCGCGACGGGCGGCAGGAAGAAGCCCGCGATCAGCAGAAAGACGTTGACCGCCCCCATCAGCACCCAGCGGTTCACATCCAGCGTACCGATCCATTCGGCAATCGACTGGGTGATGAAGAGCGAGCTGAGCATGTAGGAGAACACCCCGGCGGCGGCGATGATGAAGAGGATCATCACCGATTCCTTGGTGCTGTCGCGCAGCACCACCCAGAGATCGCGCGGGTTCCACAGCTTGTAGATCACCATCGCAATCAGCAGACACAACAGCGCGCCCACGGCGGCGGTTTCCGAAGGCGTCGCGATGCCGCCATACATGGCATAAAGAACGCCAAGGATGATCAGCAGGAACGGCACCACGCGGGGCAGGATCTCGAACCGCTCGGCCCAGGTGTAGCTACCCGAGCTGAGGCGCTGGGTGTTGCCGGACCGCCAGGTGGAGTAAAGCGACCAGGCCATGAATAGCCCTACCAGCATGAAACCGGGAATGACCCCTGCAAGGAACAGCCGTCCGATCGAGGTTTCGGTGGCGATGCCATAGACGATCATGGTGACCGAAGGCGGGATCAGGATACCCAGCGTGCCACCGGCGGCGATGGAGCCTGCTGCCACGCCATCCGGGTAGCCGCGTTTGCGCATCTCGGGGATGCCCATCTTGCCAATAGCAGCGCAGGTTGCAGGCGAGGATCCCGACATGGCAGCAAACAGCGCGCAGGCGCCAAGGTTTGAAATCACCAGCCCGCCGGGAATGCGGGTCAGCCAGCGTTCCAGCGCCTCATAAAGATCCGCTCCGGCGCGGGTCGAGGCGATAGAGGATCCCATGATGATGAACATCGGGATCGACAGCAGGGCGAAATTATCCAGTTTCCCGAACAGGATTTCCGGCATTAGCTCAAGGCTGCGCATCCCGTCAAAGATCATCAAGAAACCGGCCGAAACGATCAGCAGCCCTAGGGCGACCGAGACGCCGGAAAACAGCACGAGGATGGTGGAAAGGGCAACAATGCCCCCAAGAACAAGTGGGTCCATAGTTCAGAGATCCAGGCCAAAGGGTTTGTCGGCGCCGGTCAGAAGCGCCACGAAGTCAGCAATCAGTTGCAGCAGAAACAGCGCAAACCCGACGGGAATGGCCAGATAGGGGATCCACAGGCGCACGCCCCATACGGTGTCCGAGCGCCAGCCGCGATCCCAGGCGAAATGCCAGTACTCGAACCCGTACCACAGCATTATCGCCATGATGCTGATCGACAGGAGTGAGGTCAGAACCGCCAGCCCAAACCGCGCGCGCGGCGGCAACGAAATCGGGATCAGATCGACATTCACATGGCCGCGCAGCCGCTGCACATAGGGTAGGCCGATCAGGGTGGCCGAGATGACCAGATAGATCACCGCCTCGGTCTGCCAGACAGTGGATCCGTTCAGCACAAACCGGATCACGATCATCTGGCAGGTAATCGCAACTGCTGCCATGATCATGGCAGCCGCGCACCAGCCGGCAAGTGTGGACAGGCCCGCAACGGCCCGCAGGAACGGATTGTTCCCGGTTTTTGCGATCGTGGCCGCGCTTTGTCCTGCCATTCCCGCCTCCTGAAGTTCTGAGGTATTCAAAAAAGGCGGGGCAGCTTCAGGCCACCCCGCCGGGTGTTATCACTCGACTGCGAGCGCCAGATCGAGAAGCGCCTGACCGTCCGAAACCTCATCCACGAATTTCTTGTAGGAGGTTTCCATGGCCAGCTTGCGCCATGCGTCGAAGTCATCGGCGCTCATCTGGGCGATTTCCACACCGGCGTCGGCAAAGACCTTGGCCGAGGCTGCGTCCTGTTTCTTGGCTTCTTCCAGGTAATAGGCTTCGGCCTTTTCGGCAGCGGCCAGCAGCGCGTTTTGCTGTGCTTCGCTCAGACCTTCAAAGGTGCTCTTGTTCATCAATAGAGGCTGATACATGAACCACAGGGCTACGTCGCCCGCCGGGGTGTAGCAGCTGACCTGTTCGTAGATCCGGTAGGACACGAAGGACGATGACGAGGTATTAGCAGCCTGCAGAACGCCGGTTTGCATGGCGTTGTAGATTTCCGAAGATGCCATCGAGGCGATGGAGGCACCGGCCCCAGCCAACATCTGTTCGAAGGCTTTGCCGGCCGCGCGGGTCTGCAGTCCTTCGATGTCGGAGGGTTTGGTGATGCACTTGTCCTTGCCTGCGAAACCGCCGGCCAGATAGCCGTGCACCAGAACCATCACGTCGTCGTCGGCCATCTTGGCCTCAAGCGCTTCCATGAAGGGCGAGTTGCTGAGCCGCGCGGCGTGGTCGTGGTTCTTCACCAGGCCGGGCATCAGCGTCAGGTTATAGGCGGGCTGCTGGCCGCCAGCATAGCTGAGCGGTAGAACGGTCATGTCCAGCTGGCCGCGGCTGAGCGGTTTATACTGCTCGCGCGGTTTGAACAGCGATTTGGAGCCGAAGATCTTGATGTCCAGATCGACATCGGCGGCGGCCACCTCATCGGCGACGATCTGCGCGACCTTGTGGCGGATGTCCTTGTTCGACCACTGGTGCGACAGGCGCAGTTCGGTGGCATTGGCCAGCGCGGCCGACGACAAGAGCGCCGCGGCAGCGACCGCAGCTTTCAGCATGGTTTTCATTTTTTCCTCCCAGAAATTCCAACCTTTGATGGCTGGAGATGCCCGAACGTAAACATCAGGTGTTTTTCAAGTCAATATTTTTGTATACAAGAATAGTTATGTTGAATTTTCAAAACCGGAGTGCTACTGAAAATCCATGGGGCAACGTCGTGCAGATAGTATCGCTGAAGAGCTGGAAGAGCTGATCTTTGACGGCACATTTGCGGATGGCGACCGCTTGGACGAGGTGCGCCTGGCCGAACAGTTCGGCGTTTCACGCACGCCGCTTCGTGAGGCATTTCAGCGGCTTGCGCTCTCTGGTCTGGTACAGCTGATCCCGCGACGCGGCGCCTTTGTACGTCAGCCCGGCCCGGTCGAACTGATGGAAATGTTCGAAGTCATGGCCGAGCTGGAAGCGGTCTGCGGACGGCTGGCAGCCAAGCGGATTTCGGATCAGGCGCTGGATGAGCTGAACGATGCCAATGCTAAATGTCAGGCAGCGGTCGATGCACAGGATTCGGATGCCTATTACGTGGAGAACGAGCGTTTCCACCGCATCCTCTACCGCGAATCCGGCAATGGGTTTCTGGAGCAGGAAGCCTGCAAGTTGCACAAACGCCTGAAGCCCTTTCGCCGCCAGCAGCTGCGGTTTCGCGGGCGTCTGGCGCAGTCCATGGATGAACACAAGGCCGTGGTGCAGGCGCTGGTCCGGGGCGACGGCGAAGCCGCTGCCAACGCCCTGCGCGATCACGTCGCGGTGCAGGGCGAGAAGTTCCACACTCTGATGGCCAGCCTCAAAAGCGCCGCAGAATAAAGCCGCCGCAGCAGGTTCAGTCGCGGTGGTGCAGGATGCGCCCGATGGTGTTCATCAGCAGTTGCGCCGCCAAAATGGATGTGCAGCCGGTGGTATCGTAATCCGGCGCCACCTCCACCAGATCAAGCCCGACGATATCGCCCCGCTGCGCCAGCGCGTCGATGATCTCCAATACCTCGTAATAGAGAAACCCGCCGTGGCTGGGAGTGCCGGTGCCCGGTGCGATTGAGGGGGCGAAGGCGTCGATATCCACAGTCAGATAATAGCGCTCTCCTTGCGGGATGCGGTTGATCAGTGCCTCGGTGCCCATCTTGCGCACATGGCGGACCGACTGGATGTCCGACCCCATGGAGCGGGCGGCATCATAGCCGTCCTTGGCGGTGGAGGAGACGTTGCGGATACCGATCTGGGTCAGCCCGGTGACATAGGGTTTTTCAGCGGCGCGGCGCATCGGGTTGCCATGGCCATAGCGTACCCCGTGACGCTCGTCGACGAAATCGAGATGCGCGTCGATCTGCACTACGTGGATCGGCTCCTGATCGTCAAAGGCGTTGATGCAGGGGACATTCACCGAGTGATCGCCGCCCAGCACCACCGGCAGGGCACCGGCCTTCAGGATCTTACGCACGCCGTATTCGATATTGGCGTGGCTCTGCAGGGTATCGGTATGGATGATATCCGCATCGCCAATGTCCACAATGGTCACCTTGGCCGGGTCCAGATAGGTGACATCATCCTCGAAATCATAAGCGCCCGCATGGCCAAAGCTGAACAGGGTCGAGGCCTCGCGGATGGCGCGCGGCCCCATGCGTGCGCCCGACCGCCACTGGGCACCGAAATCGAACGGCGCCCCCAGAACGGCCGCATCCGCATCAATGGCGTTCCAATCCTCCACGTATGGGTACTTGCCAAAGGTGCAGATGCCGACGAAAGGCAGGTTCAGCCGCCCGCTGTCATATCCATGTTTGCTCATGCTGCGCTCCCCGCTGCCAGTGCTGCCAGTAAGGGGAAGCGGCGGGGCGGGGTCAAGCGCCGGGTTGCACCGCATCCGGATGGGCAGCAGCAAAGGCCGGATGCTGGGCACAGGCGTCTTCGACCGCCAAAAGGCGTGGCATGTCCGAGATATCTACCTCCCAGCGGCGGGCATTGTAGATCTGCGGCATCAGGCAGATATCAGCCAGCCCCGGCGCATCACCAGTGCAATAGGGGGCCTGTTCAAACCCCGCCAGCAGCGCCTCGAACGCCTGCAATCCGGGGCGGATGAAATGCTGCATCCAGGCCGTAGGCATATCCTCGCGCCCACCGCTCAGCTGGGTTGCATGGCGGGCAACGGCGAGGTTGCAGACCGGGTGCAGGTCCACCGCGATGGATTGCGCCAGTGCCTGCGCCTTGGCCCGCTCTGCCGGGGCTTTCGGGAGAAGGTTCAGATCACGGGTCTGGTCCAGATAATCCAGGATCGCCAGCGACTGTGTCAGCCGCAGCCCATCGATCTCCAGCACCGGCACAAAGCCCTGCGGGTTGCGCGCCAGATGTTCGGGGCTGCGCTGCTCTCCCTTTACCAGATCGACGGGGATGGACTGGTAGTCGATCCCGGCAAGGTTCAGCGCGATGCGCAGCCGGTAGCTGGCCGACGACCGCCAGTAATCAAAAAGTACCACATCCGTCATCAGTCTCTCCCTCTTGTGCCTGCCTGATATGAAACCGCACCCGGGATCCCCGGATGCGGTCTTTGTGTTTCGGTCTGTTGTTCAGAGGTTACTCAGTTCCTTGGCGTGCAGCCAGTCTGCGTGTTTGGGCGCCTTCTTGGTCTTTGACCATTCCTCCAGCATCTCCCATTTCACGGCGTCCAGTTTTTCCAGCAGCGCCTCTTCCTTGGGATCTGGGCAGGCCAGTTCCACCCGGTGGCCGTTCGGGTCGAAGAAATAGATCGAGTGGAAGATCGAATGATCCGTCACACCCAGCACCTCGACACCGTTGGCCTCAAGATGGTCCTTGAATTCGATCAGCGTGTCGCGGTCCTTCACCTTGAAGGCGATGTGCTGCACCCATTCCGGCGTGTTGGGGTCACGGCCCATTTCCGGCTTGGTCGGCAATTCGAAAAAGGCCAGGACATTGCCGTCGCCCGCATCCATGAAGACATGCATGTAAGGGTCGGGTTCATGTGTGGACGGGACGTGATCCTCGGCTATGGCGAGGACGAAGTCCATCTTCAGCATCTTGTTGTACCACTCCACCGTTTCCTTGGCGTCCTTGCACCGATAGGCGACGTGATGGATTTTCTCGATTTTCACTTGCTCTCCTCCGAAGGCTGAAGCGCGGCGGCAGCCAGCGCCTGTTTCAGGATCGCGCGTTTCCCAATGTGGTTGGACAGGACCAGCACCAGCCGCGCATTGAGCGCGTCGCTGTCGGCCTTGGAAAGGCCCTCGTGTGCGGCCAGAAGATCGGCGTAGAAATCATCGGCGCCGTCGATGTTCGGGGTCAGGATCAGTTGGTCGGACATCCGTGTTACTCCTTGCCCACGGCGCGGCGGATGGCGGCGCGGAACTGGTTGTCGTCATAGGAGGGGCGGCGGGCGGCCACGTGCTGATCCGGGCGGATCAGGTAAACGCCGCTGGCATTGTCGCCGAGGTAACGTTCCTTCAGGGCCAGGGTGCGGTCGTCCTTGACCGACAGTGCCAGCCGGGTGACTTCGATGCCGTCTTCCTCGATCATATCGGGGGCCTCGGCGTCGATGGTTAGCAGAGTGAACTTGTCCGCCAGTTTCGGCAGCAGGAAGTCATCGCCAAGCGGCGCATCGGGGCAGGGCGATCCGGGGCGGGTGCGCTCCGGCCCATTGGGCAGCGCATCGGCAGAATTCAGGTGCGATCCGTCATAGGTGCAGGGCACCGACAGGCGGCCGGAGTTCACCAGCGGGCGCGCAAATTCGTGATGTTCGCTGAGGTCCAGAACCGCATCACGCAGCACGCGCGACATTTCCGATTTCGGGGTGATGAAATCAGTGGAGCGGCTGGAGTTCAGGATATTCTCGTCGGCGCCATAGACCCGTTCCTGATCGTAGCTGTCGAGCAGGCTTTCGGGGGCCTTGCCCTCCATCACCAGTTTCAGCTTCCAGCACAGGTTATCGGTGTCCTGCAGACCCGAGTTCGCACCGCGCGCCCCGAAGGGAGATACCTGATGCGCTGCATCGCCCGCAAACAACACGCGGCCATGGCGGAAGTTTTCCATGCGGCGGCACTGGAAGGTGTAGATCGACACCCATTCCAGTTCGAATTTCACATCCTCGCCCAGCATTTCCTTGAGGCGGGGAATGACGTTCTCGGGGCGTTTCTCGCGCTCCTTGTCGATGTCCCAGCCCAGCTGCAGGTCGATGCGCCAGACGCCATCAGGCTGTTTGTGCAACAGCGCCGACTGGCCTTTGTTGAAGGGCGGATCGAACCAGAACCAGCGTTCGGTGGGGAAGTCGGCCTCCATCACCACATCGGCGATAAGGAAGTTGTCCTCGAACACGCGGCCCACGAAATCGAGCCCCAGCATCTGCCGGGTCGGAGAGCCGGCGCCATCGCAGGCGATCAGCCAGTCTGCCTCGATATTGTAAGAGCCTTCGGGCGTGTCGATTTCCAGCGTCACGTGATCGGGGTGGGTGCCGATAGCGGAGACCTTGTTGCGGCCGCGGATCTCGATCGGGGCGCCTTCGGCCTGCAATTCCTTGACCCGGTTCACCAGGTACTCTTCGAAGTAATACTGTTGCAGGTTGATGAAGGCCGGACGTTTGTGGCCTTCCTCCGGCAGCAGGTTGAATTCATAGACCTGACGATCATCGAAGAAGACCTTGCCGATGTTCCACTGCACGCCCTTGTCCACCATCGGCTGACCGCAGCCAAGGCGGTCAAGGATCTCCAGCGGGCGTTTGGCGAAACAGATCGCGCGGGAGCCGAAGCTGACCTTGTCGTTGTCATCCAGGATCACCGCCTCGATGCCCTGCTGGGCCAGGTCGATGGCTGCGGCAAGGCCGACCGGGCCTGCGCCAATGATCACCACCTTGCGCCGCACCGGCGCCGGGGCGTCCTGATCCGCATGACGTTCATACGGGTACAGGGGCACTTCAAAGATCTTGTTCATCTGGTGTCCTCCCAAAGGGTGCCGCTTGGCACAGCTTCTCCGGTTCCCGGCCATGGGGTTGGCCGGGAGGTTAGGTTAGCATTCCATTTCAAAAGCGGGAGCAACACGACCTAGGTCAAAAAAAGCCAAACCTTGTTGGGCTGGCGAAAGGTTCTAGTTGCTCCCTGTTTCCACCGACATGCCTTCAGCGTGGTTTTGATTGGCATGCTCGGTATGGCTTTCGAGATCTTCTTCAACGTTTCTGGCAGCATCTTCCGATTTGACGCCAATCGTTGCAGCGAAAAAGCTTGAAGCTGCGAGTGTCGGCACGACCCAAACCATTTTGTCGCTCAAGAATGCCGCCAGATACGAGGGCACTAAAACTACAGCTGCTTTCATCGCCGCTGACTTAAAGTGCGTTATTTTCATGCATCTTAGCCTTGTAGTGAGTCCCACATTTCAAGGTCACGTTGTGCGGTCCAGATGCGGGGGGTGTCAATACCGCGGGCCTCGTCATAGGCGCGGGCGACGTTGAAGGGCAGGCAGTGCTCGTAGATCGCGTAGTCTTTAAACTTGGGATCGCACTCTTGGCGCACCGCGTCCCAGGCCTCTTTCAGGGTGCCGTTGCGGGCAGCCACGCGGGCGGCGGGGCGATAGGTGCTTTCGACGAAGTCGCGGGTGTTCTCGATGGCCGCGTTGACCATTTCCTTGCCGACCAGCGCATCCCCGCGACCCGGCGCGATGGCGTCGACGTCAAAGGATTTGATCGCATCCAGCGTATCACCCCAGTCGCTGAAGTGACCGTCGCCGCAATAGCAGGCCGAGTGGTATTCCACGATATCGCCAGTGAACATGACGTTCTGATCCGGCACGTGGATCACGATGTCGCCTGCGGTATGGGCGCGGCCCAGGTGCATCAGGTCGACGCGGCGGTTGCCCAGATAGACGGTCATGTCTTCCGAGAATGTGGTGGTGGGATAGGTCAGGCCCGGGATGCTTTCGTGACCTTCGAACAGGCGCGGGAAGCGCTGGAATTCGCTGTCCCAGTCTTCCTGACCGCGTTCAACGACCATGGCGCGGGCAGCATCGCCCATGATGATCTGCTGCGCGCCAAAGGCCGAGGCGCCCAGCACCCGCACCGCGTGATAGTGGGTCAGCGCGACATGGGTGATCGGCTTGTCCGTCACCGAGCGCACGCATTCGATAACCTTGTTCGCCAGACGCGGGGTGGCCTGCGCCTCGACGATCATCACCGAGTCATCGCCGATGATCACGCCTGAGTTTGGATCGCCCTCGGCGGTGAAGGCGTAAAGGCCCTCGCCCACTTCGGTGAAGCTGATCTTCTTTTCCGTCATGTCGCCTTGCGACGCGAATGCCTTTGCCATGTGTTCAGTCCTTTTGCAGAAACTCAAGCCGGTTGCCGAATGGATCTTCGGCGAAGAACCGGCGTCGGCTTTCTATGGTGTCATCCCAGCGCGGTGATTGGCCGGTGGCCGTGATCCGTGCCGCGATGGTGTCGATGTCGTCTACGGCAAAGCCCGGATGGGCTTTGCGCGCAGGGGTGAACCCCTCTTCCACGCCCAGATGCAGCTCGGAACCGGCCAGTGACAGCCACAGGCCTCCGCGCGCTTTCAGCGCCTCCGGCTTTTCGATCTCGGCCAGCCCAAGGCCCTCACACCAAAAGGCGCGGGCTTTGGGCTCTCCATCCTTGGGGATGGCAATCTGGATATGGTCGAGGGCGATCACAGCTTAGCGCTTATAGGGATCGTCCAGCGCGGGCAGGATCTTACCCGCACATTCGCCGAACCCGATCGTGTAGCCGTCGCCCTTGCCTGCGCCTTTCAGCGTCAGCGTGTCGCCATCGACGATAAAGGAGCGTTCCTCGCCGGTCTCCAGCGTCACTGGCTCCTTGCCGCCCCAGCTGAGTTCCAGAAGCGAGCCGCGGCTTTCCTTGGTTTCGCCCGAGATGGTGCCGGAACCTAGCAGGTCACCCGCGTTCATCGGGCAGCCCGATGTGGTGTGATGGGCCAGCTGCTGCGCGGCGGAATAGTACATTTCATTGTAGTTGGTGCGCACGATGGTGCTGGCGTCCTTGCCCTCTGGCGCCATGGTTACCTCCAGATCGATGTCATAGAGCATCGGTCCGCAGTCCTTGAGGTGATCCAGTAGCTCAACTTCGCGCGCGGGCGTGTCGCAGCGGAAGGGTTCCAGCGCCGCCTTGGTCACGATCCAGGGGCTGACGGTGGTGGCGGTCGCCTTGGCCTGAAACGGGCCAAGCGGCTGGTATTCCCAGGCCTGGATATCGCGCGCCGACCAGTCGTTCAGCAGCACGTAGCCAAAGATATTGTCGTCCGCTTCCTGCACGGTGATCGGACCTTCGGAGGGGACGCCGACGATGGCACCCATTTCCAGCTCGATGTCGAAACGCGCGCAGGGCGCCCAGCGGGGGGCGTCGTCATTCGGGCCTTTCAGTTGGCCCCAGGGGCGGCGCACATCGGTGCCGGACACGACAACCGAGGAGGCGCGACCGTTATAGCCGATCGGGATGTGCAGCCAGTTCGGCGGCAGCGCGTTTTCCGGGCCGCGGAACATGGTGCCGACGTTCATGGCGTGATGCTTGCCGGCATAAAAGTCGGTGTATTCGCTGACCATGAAGGGCATATGCATCTGCGCCTCGGCCTGCGGCACCAGCAGCGGTTCGACCTTGGCCTGCTCGGCGGCGCCTTCGGACAGAAGCGCGGTCAGACGGTTGCGCAGGGCGGTCCAGACGGCGGGACCTTCTTCCATCAGGTCGTTCCAGAAGGGGACCTCGAACAGGGCGTAATCGGTCAGGTCGATGAGGCCAGCCTCTTCGGCGGCCTGCATATCAAGGATCATGTCGCCGATGGCGACGCCGCAGCGCGGGTCTTCGTCACCGACAGAGAAGACGCCGTAGGGCAGGTTGTTCAGCGGAAAGGGCGTGTCGGCGGAATTGGCCGAGGCGACCCAGGATTTCAAAAGGGGCATGGTGTCTCCCAAAACGTTATGTGCAGGCGCCGGGAGCACCCCGGCGCAAAACGGCTGTGGCTACAGGCTTACTTCAGGCCCGGCGTGCCGTCGAATTTCTTTTCGATGTCGGACCAGCAGTCGATGTAATCGTCCTGCAGCGGCGCCTCCTTGGCGGCGAATTCGGTCAGGTGCTGCGGGAAGCGGGTCTCGAACATGAAGGACATGGTATTTTCCAGCTTCTCCGGCCCGAGGTTCGAGTTCGACGCGCCCTCAAAGGCGTTCTTGTCCGGTCCGTGCGGCAGCATCATGTTGTGCAGGGACATGCCACCGGGGATGAAGCCCTGCGGCTTGGCATCATACTGGCCGTAGATGTTGCCCATAAGCTCGGACATGATGTTCTTGTGATACCACGGCGGGCGGAAGGTGTTCTCGGCCACCATCCAGCGTTCGCGGAACAACACGAAATCGATGTTCGCGGTGCCCGGCTGGCCCGAGGGCGCGGTCAGCACGGTGAAAATCGAGGGATCCGGGTGGTCGAACAGGATGGCACCGACCGGGCAATAGGTGCGCAGGTCGTATTTCACCGGCGCATAGTTGCCGTGCCAAGCGACCACATCCAGCGGCGAATGGCCAATCTTGGTCTCGTGGAACTGGCCACACCATTTGATGGTCACGGTAGAGGGCACTTCGCGGTCCTCAAACGCCGCCACCGGCGCCTTGAAGTCGCGCGGGTTGGCCATGCAGTTGGCGCCGATCGGGCCACGGCCCGGCAGCTCGAACTTCTGACCGTAGTTTTCGCAGACGAAACCGCGTGCGGGGCCTTCCAGAACCTCGACCCGATAGAGCAGGCCGCGCGGCAGGATGGCGATTTCCTTCGGCTCCAGATCGATGATGCCCAGCTCGGTGCAGAAACGCAGACGGCCCTCTTGCGGGACGACCAAGAGCTCACTGTCGGCCGAGAAGAAATAGCTGTCTTTCATCGATTCTGTGACCAGATAGACATGGCTGGCCATGCCGACCTGGGTATTCACATCGCCTGCGGTGGTCATGGTGCGCATACCCGTCAGCCAGGTCAGCGGCTCGCCGCTGTGGGCCACCGGATCCCAGCGATACTGACCGAGCGAGGTCACATCGGGATCGACACAGGGCGCGGATTTCCAATAGGGCAGGTCGATTTTTTCATAGCGGTGGGAGTGCTTCACCGAAGGGCGGATGCGGTAGCACCAGGTGCGCTCGACGCGCTCGGCGGTGAAGGCGGTGCCGCTCAGCTGCTCACCATAAAGACCGTAATTGCATTTCTGCGGGCTGTTCATGCCCTGGGGCAGGGCGCCGGGCAGAGCCTCGGTTTCATAGTCGTTGCCAAAGCCGGGCATATAGCCCTCATGCGGGCCAGCAAGCGAAGGGGCCTGGATCATCTCATGGGGATTTGTGGGTCGATTCATGGCGCGTTCCTCCTTTTCCGCTTGCCGGGGTAATAGTTGATTTTGTAACTAACAAGGGTATGGAGGGGCAAATGACCGAAAAAGATGATTTCGCTTTGCAGGATTTCCTGCCGTTCCTGCTGAACCGTGCGGCCGAGGAAAGCTCGCTTGCCTTTCAGTCCTATTACAAGAACCGTTATGGGATGCTGCGCAACGAATGGCGGGTACTGTTCCACCTTGGCACCTATGGCACCATGACGGCCAAGGAGATCGGTCAGCGCGCCAAGATCCACAAGACCAAGATCAGCCGGGCGGTGGCCAAGCTAACTGAGCGCCGTTTCATCACCCGCAACAGGGATACGGCGGACCGGCGGTCGGAGCACCTGAAGCTGACCCCGGCGGGGGAGGCGGCCTATCGCGATCTGCGCGGGCAGGCGGCAAGCTATGACAAGCAGTTGGCGGCCCGGTTCAGCCCAGAAGAGGAACAGACCCTGCGGCGCATGTTGCGTCAGTTGGCTGGAATCGAGGAATAGACATTCGGGCTTCGGCACCCCAGATACTGCCGGACACAGAGAGTGCCGGATACTGGCAAAACACCCGCGCAAACCGAGGACCCTTTCCCGTGGATCAGACAGACAGCCGAGCCCCCGCCTTGATCTCCTGGCTGACCGAGCAGGGGTTGCGCAGCAACGAGCGCGAAACCTTTCTGAAGGCGTTCTGCGAGGAACTGGTCGCCGCCGGTGTGCCCCTGTGGCGGTTTCATCTGGCGCAACGCGCCTTTCACCCGCAGTTCGGCGGGATCGGGTTCAGCTGGACACGGACCGAAGGGATGTCGCAGGAGCGATACGAGCATCGGCAGGCGCCGCGCGATGCCTGGCTGCAAAGCCCGCTGTTCCATCTGTTGGCAGAGGACCTGGATGAGTTCCGATCAGATCTGAACGATCAGGATGTCGTCCGTTTCCCCATGCTGGGGGATCTGCGGGGGCGTGGGGTGACCGATTACTTTGCTTTCGGTTTGCGGTTCTCTGATGAGAAGGCTCCGCTGGACCCGAGCAGGCCCTCCGAAGGGGTGCTGATCTCCTGGAGTTGCGATCATCCGGGCGGTTTTCCCGCGCGTGACCTGCTCCTGCTGCGCACGATCGCGCCGCACCTGGGGCTGGCGCTGAAATCGATGTCGAACCAGCAGATGGCCAAGGATCTGTTGCAGGTCTATCTGGGACGTGACGCCGGGCGGCGGGTGCTGTCCGGCGAAATCCAGCGCGGGTCGTCGGACCGGATCAACGCGGTCATCTGCCTGTTCGACCTCAAGGGCTTTACCAGCCTGGCCGAGCAGGTGCCCGGCCCCGAGGTGATCGACATGCTGAACGATTATTTCGGCATTGCTGTAACCGTGATCCAGTCCCACGGGGGCAATATCCTGAAGTTCATGGGCGATGGGATGCTGACGATGTTCAACCTCGGCTCGCTCAGCAAGGACGCCAAGGCGGCGCTGGATGCGGCGAGTGAGCTGCGTCAGAAGATCCGCCTGCGCAATATCGAACGGACCAAGGCTGGCCAGCCCGCGCCGGGGTTCACCCTTGCGCTGCATGCGGGCGATATTCTGTATGGGAATATCGGGTCAGAAAACAGGCTAGATTTCACCGTGATCGGGCCGACCGTCAATCAGACAGCGCGGATTTCCGGCCTGCGCCACTCGGTCGGGCAAAGCGTGATCCTGTCACAGGAGGTACAGCGCGCCGGGGCAGAGGCGGGGCACGATCTGGTGTCTCTCGGCCGCTACATGCTGCGCAGCGTGGCCGAGCCGATCGAATTGTTCACGATCTACGAGGCGCCGGAACGGCCCGTGTGAGGGCCAGCCTGGCACCTCGCAGGGCGCGGATCAGATATTGATCTCGACACCGGGCAGGTTCAGCTCTTTCATCATGTCCCGCAGCTCTTGCCGGGCGGCGATGTTGGAGATGTTCAGCTGTTTGACGCCCACGTCCTTGAGATCCAGCAAGGTCAGGCCGCGCGGGAAGAGCTCGCGGAAAATCACCCGCTCGGAAAAGCCCGGCGCAACGCGAAAGCCGATCCGTTTGGACAGCATGTTGATGGCGCGCTCCATCTTTTCCTTATTGACCATGCGCTGGGTGCCGACACGGTTTCGGATCACGATCCAGTCGATGGGTTTCAACCCGGCCTGCGCCCGCAACTGGCGCGCATTCCAGACCATTTCCGAATAGACCGACGGGCCGGTGATCTTGTCGCCCTTGTCATCGGTATGGGCCAGCAGGTCGAAATCCACGAAACTGTCGTTCAGTGGCGTGATCAGCGTGTCGGCCAGCGAGTGCGCCACCTGGCTCAGCCGGGTGTGTGAACCGGGACAGTCGATCAGGATGAAATCATTGTCCGGCTCCAGGCTGGAGACCGCAGCGGACAGGCGGTGATCATAGATATTTTCGCCCGGTTGCAGACTGTCGGGATCGATGTCCGGCAATTCGTGCAGATCCACGATGGGCAGTTCCAGCCCGACCTGTGCCATGAACGCCTTGCGGTTTTCCAGATACCGACCAAGCGAGCGTTGCCGCAGATCAAGATCCAGCGCCGCCACCTTGTGCCCCAGCCGTGCCAGAGCGGTTGCCACATGCATGGAGACGGTGGATTTCCCTGCACCGCCCTTTTCGTTGCCGACGACAATGATATGCGCCATTCAATGATCCCTTTGGTTCCCCGCGCCGCGGGAGCGATTTTCTGCGGACTATAGACAGTGCCCGAATCAATGAAAAGCGTTGAACTACCCCAATTAGAGCCTGATTTTTGCCGCATCAGGCGGGGGCAGCAGTGCAGCTGATGCACTGCCGCAGGATGCCATGTGTTAATTGGAACACTTCGTTCCGGCGCTGCTACAGACCCAATTGGTTCAACTGCTCGAATGCCGAGGAGAGACGTGCCTCGTGGGGGAGCCAGTCCGGGGTCGAGCGATGATAGATCGGCTGTCGCGCCTGCTGCAACGATGCCGTTTGAATGGCGCTCTCACGGTTTTCTGGATGCAGGCAGTCATCGGACCATTCCAGCCCGCAGAAATCCACCAATGGCCGGATGTGCTCTTCGGGATCTTTCGTGAGCGCGTGATAGTCCAGTTGATGGATCTGGTCCGGAAACAGCCGCATCCAGTGTTGCATCAGGTCCCGCGTTAGAGCCTGATATTGGGCAATGTCGCTGAGATCATAGCTGAACCCATTGCCACTACCCGCCATGCAAACCTGATAAAGAGACCAGAGCTGATCGCGGGGCATGCGCGTGGTGTAGACGATCCGCGCCTCGGGGAAGGCTGCCAGAAGGCCGCCGACCCAACGAAAGTTGAGCGGCATCTTGTCGATTACAACAGGTGCGCCATTGGCGTGACCCTGCATGGCCTGCCCAACTGCGTCTCGCAGGGCCTGTGCGTCGGCTTGTGTGAATTTCGTTTGCTTCTTTGTTGCCATTTGCTGCATCAGCTTGGACATGGCAGTTGTGGAATACTGCAATTCGCCAGCGCCTGTCACACCTTCGCAGCCGCATAGGATGCGTTCCGTTACCGTTGTGCCTGAGCGCGGCAGCCCGACGATGAAAATTGGCCGAAAGCCGAGCTCAGATGTGGCAACCGGTGCCGGTTCAGCAAAGGTATGCTTCAGGTACGCAAATATGCCTTCGTCCTTCTCGATCGAATATCTGATCGTTTGCTTCTTGAGGCTGTTGCCCTGTTCCAGATGCTCAAATGCGGCGTCGTACTGCCTGGTATCATTCAGAGCTTTGTAGAGCGCAAAGCGCAGTTCGCTTTCTGCGCTGGGCTGCAGGTCGCCCTCGTTGAGGAGTTGTTGCATGTCTCTCAGGTGGGGATGATCCTTGTCATAGGTGATCACCAGGGACATGTTGCGGTGCACGGGCGTCAGCCGGGGATTTAGGTCCAGAGCGTTCTGGAAATGCTGCTTTGCGGTGTCATTTCTGTTTTCGGATACTGCGATGAGTCCAAGCTGATATTGGGCTTCTCCACCAGCTGGTGAGGCCGGGGTCACCGAATTATAGCAGGCCTTCGCCTCTGTCAGACGGTTAAGGCGGCGTAGTGATAGGCCCAGTACGTTGAGTAATTCATCGGTAACCGGATTGTTCTCGATAAGAGCTGAGATGATATGCACGGCTTCCGCATAGTGGCCTTGTTCGTTCAGGGACATGGCCAGTGCTCTGCTCGCCGCCGGGTTTTTCGGATCTAGGACGACGGCCTTGCTCAGGTGCTCGGTTGCGAGATCGAGGTAATTGAGTTGAAGAAGTATAGCGCCGATATTGAAATGCCCGATGGCGGGATTGCCTCCAGCCTCTAGGCTGCGTTTGAAGAAATCCAGAGCGCCTAGGAGGTCGCCTTGGGCCTTCAGGCACGCGCCCTGCAAATCCAGCAATGGGACCAAGTCGGGGGAGCGTTTCGCCAGAGCTTGTGCTGTGGACAGGGCGTCTGAGATTCTGCCTTCTCGGAAAAGAGTAACCGCCGCAGTGACTTCCGATTGGCTCACGGGGGTCCCATGCCCTCGATTCCCCGCCAAAGCCTCGGGGAGGTGTTTGATGCGGGAAGGGCTGGCTTGGGAGAGCATTGGCTGCGGCCTTTCGTTTCAGTGTATCCACGATTTCGAAAAACTGTGCCCCAAAAAGCTTGTCAATTTGAAAAGATTTTACAATTTTTGCTCGGGCTATGCATGGCCTCTATCTAATTTGTGCTTGCGCCAAAAATAAAAAAAAACCGCCCCAAAAGGAGCGGTTTTCGTTTCGAAACCGATAGTTGGTCTTAGAAGCCCAGACCTTCGTATTTCTTTTTGAACTTGGACACGCGGCCACCGGCGTCCATCAGGCGGGTCGAACCGCCGGTCCATGCGGGGTGCACGGAGGGGTCGATGTCCAGCGACAGCTGGTCGCCTTCTTTGCCCCAGGTGGAACGCATCTTGATGACGGTACCGTCGGTCATTTTGACGTCGATGAAGTGGTAGTCGGGATGGGTGTCGGCTTTCATGATACCACTCCTTACGCTTTAGCTTTGTAGTTTGCGTCTTCAGCGATACGGGCGGATTTGCCGCGACGCGAACGCAGGTAGTACAGCTTGGAACGACGCACGCGGCCACGGCGCACGACGGTGATGCTGTCGATGTTGGTCGAATGCAGCGGGAACACACGCTCCACGCCTTCGCCAAACGAAATCTTGCGGACGGTGAAGGAACCGGCGATGCCAGAACCGTTCTTGCGGCTGATGCAGACGCCTTCGTAGTTCTGAACACGGCTACGCGAGCCTTCGGTCACTTTGTAGCCGACGCGGATGGTGTCACCGGCTTTGAAATCGGGGATCTCTTTCCCCAGGGCGGCAACTTGTTCCGCCTCCAGCTGTGCGATCAGGTCCATCTGATCTTCTCCTATTTTGCTCGTGGTTGTTCCACGAAGTTTTGCGCGGATATGAGAGCTCTTGGTCTTCACCGGGTCCCGCTTGTGCAGCCCGCCAGAGATCACACCGATCGTTCCTGAGTGCCGATCCGCGCCCTGTCAGATGACCGAAGAAGGTCAGCCAGGATATGCGCACATAGGCAAAACGCCCGGAACCGAATCCGGTACCAGACGAGCGGCTTTTAGGCCTGTGGCGCCAATGTTTCAAGGGAATTGTGCCGTAACCCCACTTCTTCGCAACGCTTTTGTTTTGCTCGCCGGGGCTTATGGGGCTACCGTTTGGGGGAATTGATAGATCAAGTTGTTGCGTCGGCCCTTTCTGGCCGTGCTGTTTAAATGTGCCTCATGGGTAGGAGGAATGACCATGCCTTTCAAAAAGCTGGATATTTTCAATAGTGAGCAAGGCTACAAGGCGGAGCTTAAGAAGGAACTCAAAAAGCTCGACGCGAGCCTGAGCGAGTTTCATTACTACGATCAGGTGGCGCTCAATGGCGCGCCGCAGACTATTCTGGTGGTCGGAGAGACCGCCGCGCCGTTGCTGAAAGAGCTGAAAGCCAAGGCCAAGACGCACGCCGTCGGCCGCTGTTTTGTTGAGGATGGCACCCTGAAGCTGAGCCCGGTTAAGGGCAAGATTCTGGAAAAGAATCTGAAGCCGGTCATGAAGGGCACGCAGTTTGCCTATAAGATCGTGGACGCGGATGTGGACGCTGGCGGGGCGGACAGCGCCGATGGTAAGTTCGAAAAACGGCTGCAGGCTGTGGTGTCGCGGTTTGACAAGATCAAGGGCAAGATCACCGACGAGGAACGCAAGGAGCTGCGCATCCTGTTCGGCCAGATTGAGGAGCAGAAGGATAGCGCGGTGGACAAGGCAGCCGCGATCTTGAGCAAACTCAACACCCGGATGGAAGAGCTGATTGGCCTGATCGGCGGCGGATCGGAGGCGTCGCGCGAAGAGGTCAACGCCAAGACCCGGCTGAAGGCGACCACGGCCCGCTTTGACAAGGTCAAAGGCAAGATCATGGATGACGAGCGCAAGGCGCTGCGTCAGCATTTCGCCGCCGTCGTCGAGCATTTCAAAAAGGGTGAATGGGCCGACGGACAGAAACGGCTGGAGCAACTGGACAAGGAAATGGTCGGTTATGTGAAGGAGGCGCTGGCTTCTGAGGAGCAGAGCGCCGAGAAACGCAGTTCTGACTTTGACAAATCCGAAGCAGGTCAGGCTGCCAAGGTGCTCGCCTCGCGCATCAAATCCGAAGCGGAAAAGTTGAAGAAACTGGAGGCCGCCGTGACCCGTGAGGCGGGCGTGCTGAAGGATCTGCAGGACACTCTGTCGGGGCTGACCAAGCCAAAGGACATCGCCTCCAAGCAGCGCCAGGTCGATGCCAGTTCAGATCGGCTCGACAAGGCGCGTCAGGTGCTGGAGACCTCGCGCAGCGAGCTGCTTGAAAACATCGAAAAGATGAAAAGCGAGAAGCTGGAGAAGGAAAAGGCATTCGTCACCGCACTGGGCAATATCAAATCACGCATCTCGGCGCTGGATGAGATGCTCGACAGCGTACCGGTGGATCAGGCCCGGGCCCAGATCGAGGCGCTGATCAAGAAACAGGCCGAGGCGCAGGCCTGGCAGGAGGAGCGGCTAAAGGCCGAAGAGGGTGGCGAGGGACATGGCACCGGTCGCCACGGCGCACAGACCGGGATGGAGCGCCAGGCGATGCGCGCCTCAACGCAGGATGGCGTCACCCCGGATCAGGATGGCAATACTTCGGGCGTCAGCCGTCAGGAAAAAGGTGTGATGCAGACGGAAACCTGGAACCAGGTCAAGGTCACCTACACCGAAGAGGACGGCAAACGCGTGATCGCCGATATCGACAAGACCGCGCAGAATATCGTCAACAAGTTCGACAGGACCCAGTACAGCGGCGGCAAAGGGTCGATGTGGGCCACGCCGGTGCTGGAAAAGGAAGCGGTAGAGGCGGCGCTGGACGTGGCCAACAAGCTCAAGGATTTCACCCATTGGGCCGAGGGCAACACCTCGGACCACACGGCGGTCACCACCGAGTTCAAGAATCTGACCGTGCTCTTGGGCAAGCCATCCAGTTCGGTTGGCTGGGGCTACGCGGTCGAGCGGGATGGCGATGCCGTCGATGTGTCCACAGTGAAGAGCGAACTGAAGAAATTCGAAACCGGCGCGCAGACCATGGACCAGCTGTTCAAGGCGCTGAACGTCAAGTTCATCGAACGCGATGGCGGGGTAAAGATGATCCCGCATTGCCGGGTAGTGCTGGAGCGCGGCGCGGGCGGCGGCGCCTGGAAGCTGAAGACGCATTATCCCGACAATGGCATTTCTTCGGGGCAACTGGGTTGGGAAACCCGGCGCAATCAGCCCAAGGGTGACATCACCTTCCGCAAGGGGACGGACCTGACCGTCAAGAAGAACAACGCCGCGCCCTGACGGGGTGGGGCCGGGGGCTATATAGGTTCCGTCCCCGGATCAGTCCTTCTTGGTCTCGCAATAGGCGTCCCATAGGTCCGGGCGGCGCGCCTTGGTGATTTCTTCACTCATCTGGTGACGCCATTCGGCGATCTTGCCGTGATGGCCGGACATCAGGATCTCGGGGATCTCGCGGCCCTTCCATTCGGCGGGGCGAGTGTATTGCGGATGTTCCAGCAGCCCGGAGGAAAAGCTTTCCTCCTCGGTTGAGGCCTGGTTGCCCAGGACGCCGGGGATCAGTCGCACGGTGGCGTCGATCAGGGCCTGCGCCGCGATTTCGCCGCCGGTCATCACGAAATCGCCGAGGCTGACTTCCTGAATGCCATAGTGTTCCAGGACCCGTTCATCGACGCCTTCGAATCGCCCGCACAGCAGGGTCATGCCGTCGCAACGCGCGAAGTTCTGCATCATCTTCTGGTCCATGCGTCGCCCGCGCGGCGACAGGTAGATCAGCGGCCAGTTGCCCTGCACCCCATCCATGGCATGGTCGATCGCCTCGCCCAGAACATCGGGGCGCAGCACCATCCCGGCGCCGCCGCCTGCGGGGGTGTCATCCACGTTACGATGCTTGCCGACGCCGAACTGGCGCAGGTCGATGGTCTCCATCTGCCACAGCCCTTCCTGCAGGGCCTTGCCGGTAAGGCTTTCGCCCAGCACACCGGGAAAGGCGGTGGGAAACAGGGTCATGATCTTGACCTTCCACACCCCGGCCAAATCCGGAGTCGGTGTCATCAGTTCACGCGGTTTCAGCGTTGGGCGGATCGCCTTGCGGCCATGGGATTTTGTCGGGTTGCTCATATCCCGTTGTTTAGTTGAAACTGGGCCGGTCGCAACAGAAAGCTTTGCCCCTGCCATGCCCGATGAAATGATGAACCGGCTGCCTGCCTTCCACCAGAAGCCATCCGTGGCAGAGGTGGAGAAGCGCGCGATGGCGCTTTGGCCGCAGATCGCTGCAGAAACCGGCCTGCCGCCGGATGGGGCCGCTTTCAGTATGATGCAGGTGAATTCGTCCCGGCAGGACAGCCGCGCAGTGCTGGGGATCCGGACGGCGGACGAACGGCGTTTCGTGCTGCGGGCGGATTTTGCCGAAGGTAATCTGGCGGTCTTGCGTGCCCACCACGACCGCCATCGCGCGGCGGCGCAGGCGCTGCGCGATGTTCCGGGCGTCAATGTGCCGGGGCTGGTCTGGCTGGATCCGGAGCGCCCCATCGCGCTTTTTGAGTTTGCGCCGGGCGAAACAGCCTATCGCGAGCTCGCCTTTGCGGACCATGGCCTGGGCGATAGGGAGGTTCTGCTGCGCCGGATTGGCGGTGCCGTGGCGCAGTTGCATGCGGCCGGAGCGGTGGAGCAGCGCCGGTTTTGGCCAAAATCGCATCTTGAGCGGGTGCAAGACCGCGCCGCCAAGGTGCGGGCGGGCGATTTGCAGATCCGCAAGCCAAACAGGTTTCTGGGCCTCTGTGCGATGTTGCACCGCTTTGCCCGGGAGGCGCGGGGGCTGCCCTATCAGGCGGCGCTGCAGCATGGGGACCTGCATTTCAGGAACATCCTGATCACCGAGGATCTGGTCTCGTTTATCGATTTTTCCAACGCTCGGTTTTCCCTGCCGCATTCGGATATTGCCAATCTCTGGCTGGCGAACCTGCCGGACCATCTGGCCACAGGGGACGGGGCGCAGGGGCAGGCGGTTGGATTTGGCGGCGTCGCGCGCAGCGACTGGGCCGCCTTTGAAGCGGGCTATGGCGCCCGGTTTACAGAGGATCCGGTCTTCCGGTTCCTGTTTCTGCATCGCCTCTACCGCTCATGGCTGCGCCTACCCGCACCGGGGGCAGAGCTGCAGGAGCGGGACATAACCCTTCTGAGTGGGGTCGAGACGGTTTTTGACTGGTTTCAAAGAAACCATACCGACTGAACTGTAAGGAGTGGCAGGCTCTGCAGTTGCTTAGAACAACCCTTCGGGTGGGTCGGCGATGATCCGGCCCTGTTCCAGATCCACTGTCGGGACTGCCGCAAGGGTAAAGGGCAGCAGAACCGTGTTCTTCATCCCAGGGCCGTGCAGTTCCAACAGATCGGCCGCGCCGTGGTTCTGTACCGATTTCACCTGCCCCAGCAGGGTGCCGCCGGTATCATAGACATCAAGACCGATCAGGTCGGCATGATAATACTCATCATCCGGCAGGCTTGGCAGGCGATCGCGCGGGGCAAAAAGGCGCAGCCCCTTCAGCGCATCCGCCTGTTCCTTGGTCTCCACCCCGCCAAGGCGCGCAGCAAAGCCGTTTTTGACTACCGATGTCAGTGACACAGTATAGCTCTGGCTGCCGTCCTCGGAACTGAGCGGGCCATACGTCGCAATGTCCTCGGGATTGGCGCAAAAGCTTTTCAGGCGGACTTCACCCCGTACCCCGAAGGCGCCGGCCACCGCGCCGATGCAAATCAGATCGCTCATGGCTGTATCCTGTGTAACTGTTGATCGCAGACCGGTTTCATCCAACCCTATCTGAGCCATTGGGGTGTTCATGACAAGGCGAAGTTTCGCTGGCCGCCTCCAAGAGGTCGGCAGATGCCGTCTTGCGGATCAGCGGGTTTCGACCGGCAGGCCGTCCCGGCGGCTTTCCCAGCCTTGCTGTTCTAGTTCCGGGGTCTCGTCCTCGGTGACTTCGGGGTGGCCAATGCAGAAATAGCCGATCAGCTGCCAACCTTCCGGGGCCTTTAGATCGCGGTTCAGCTGCTCGGGATCCAGCACCGAGACCCAGCCAAGGCCCAACCCTTCGGCGCGCAGCGACAGCCAGAACAGGGTGATGGCGCAGACCACGGAATAACGCCGCATTTCCGGCATGCTGCCTGCGCCCAGACCGTGCCCCTTGCTGGTGGCATCGTCGCAATAGATCGCCAGTTGCACCGGCGCCTCCTGCATGCCCGAGAGTTTCAGCCCGGCGTAACGTTCGGCTTGTGCGCCAGAGTAGCCTTGCAACGCTTCGGCGTTGGCGGCCTTGAAATTCTCAAGGGCTGCGGCGCGGGCGGTATCGCTTTCGATACGTAGAACGCGCCAAGGTTCGCTGAGCCCCACCGAGGGCGCCAGCAGAAACGCAGAGAGGCAGCGCGCAAGCACTGCCTCGTCCACAGGGTCCCTGCGGAATCGGCGCACATCGCGCCGAAGCCGCATCAACCGGTCCAATTCGCTGCGAAAGCCCTCAGGGAAGGCGCCCTGATCACGGGTCTTTCGCAGCGTCATGGTCTTATTCCGCGTCTGCGGGTGCTTCAGCGGCTTCAGCAGCTTCGGCGGCCTTTGCGGCTTTCTCTTCAGCGCGCTCCTGAGCTTTCTTGCCGGGAACAGCTTTCTTGGGGTTGTTGCGCTCGGTCTTGGCGCGCACACCGGCGGCTTCCAGCATCCGGGCGATACGGTCGGTGGGCTGGGCGCCCTTGTCGAGCCATGCCTGAACACGCTCCATGTCCATTTTCACGCGCTCTTCGCTGTCTTTGGGCAGCAGCGGGTTGTAGGTGCCGAGCTTCTCGATGAAGCGACCGTCACGCGGCATGCGGCTGTCAGCAGCCACGATGCGGTAGAAGGGACGCTTTTTTGAGCCGCCGCGGGCCAGACGAATTTTCATTGCCATGGTTTCATTCTCCTTTGATGGCGTTGAACGGGATTTCCGATTGTCGGATCAATCCCGCTTATTCTTGGTGTTTCTTATGGTGGCGAATGACCTCATCGATGATGAAGTTCAGGAACGCCTTGGCAAATTCAGGGTCGAGGTCCGCCTGAGTTGCCAGGTCTTCAAGCCGTGCGATCTGCTTTGCCTCGCGGGCCGGATCGGACGGGGGAAGGTCGTGTTCGGCTTTCAGCTTGCCCACTGCCTGGGTGTGCTTGAAGCGCTCGCCGAGGGTATAGACAAGGATCGCGTCCAGCCGGTCGATGCTTTCGCGGTGCCCTTTCAGGATTTCGGCGGCGCGTGCAACAGGATCATTGCTCATGTCAGTCAATGGCCCATCCTTTCGGTTTGAACAGCGGGTCGGCGTAGTGGCTGATTTCCATCTCGATGCCATGGGCGATCTGGCTGCCCTTCAGCGCCTCGGGCGAGGGATGCCGGTAGACGGCGTCGCTGCCGTCGATGGTCTCGGCATCATTGTCCTTCTTGGCGCCAAGGCGTTCGGCCAGGCGGATGGAATCGAGGTTCTTGGGGTCGATGTAGCTGACCGCCCCATCCCAGCCCAATGTGTCGTAGAAATATCTCCGCGCGGCGCTGGTCGCCTCCAGCGCGTAGCCTTTTCCAGCCTTTTCGGGCCAGATGATCCAGGCGATTTCACGCTCGGGCCAGCCTGCGGGTTTCCAGCCGCCCGCCATGCCGTAGGTCTCGTCCGTGACCTTGTCGTGGATCATCCACATGCCAAAGCCGCGGATCTGCCAGTGGCCGATTTCAGCGGCATAAAGCATCCAGGATTCATACGGGTTCAGCGGCCCGCCCATGAAACGCGCGCGATAAGACGAAAATGTCGCCTTAAAGTTCGGATAATCCTCGGGCTCGGGGCCGCGCAGGATCAAACGTTTGGTTTCAATGGTCGGGATGGAGGCTGGCATCAGGCATAAGCCTCCATGCCGCCGTCGGTGACCTCTGCCGGGGACAGGTGACGCCAAAGCTCCAGCGTGCCAAGGCGCGGATGGGTGTAATCACCATCGCGGCGCGCACCAAGGCGTTTTGCCACCGCGCGAGAGGCGTGGTTTTCCGGGTTCACCAGGCTGATCACGGTGTCCCAACTCAGAACGTCATAAGCAAAAGAGCGCGCAGCTGTTGCCGCCTCGGTGGCGTATCCCTTGCCGCCGAAACCTTCGAACAGGTCCCAGCCGATTTCCGGCTCGGGCCAGCCATGCGGGTTCCAGAGGCCAATGTTGCCCGCAACCTTGCCAGTGGATTTCTCATCCACCATCCAGCGGCCATAGCCCAGCATGTGCCAGTGACCGATCTCGCAGGCGAGGTGGCGCCAGACTTGCTCGGGCTTCATCTGGCCACCGACGTAGGTGGCGCGTTCGGACGCGTAGAATTCGCACATCACGTCGAAGTCCGACAGTTCCGGCGCGCGCAGGATCAGGCGTTCGGTTTCGATGGTGGGAATGGTCACGGTCATGAGCTGTTACTTCTTCTTGCCAAAACCGGAGAGACCACCGGGTAGACCGCCCATGCCGCCCAGACCCGGCAGACCGCCGGGCAGGCCACCCTTGCCGCCCATCGCCTTGGCCGCGGCTTCCAGCGCCTTGGGGTCCATCTGGCTGGGATCCATTCCGCCGGGCATGCCGCCTGCCATATCGGGCATGCCGCCGCCTTTGCCGAACATGCCTTTCATGGCCTGTTTCAGCATCTTGCCTTTGCCCATCTTGCCCATCTTCTTCATCACGTCCGCCATCTGGCGGTGCATCTTCAGAAGCTTGTTGAGGTCGGAGACCTCCATGCCGGAGCCGGCGGCGATGCGTTTCTTGCGCGAGGCCTGCAGCAGCGCGGGGTTGGCGCGTTCTTTCTTGGTCATCGACTGGATCATGGCGATCTGGCGCTTCAGCACCTTGTCGTCCATGCCGGAATCCTCGACCTGTTTGGCCATCTTCGCCATGCCCGGCATCATCTGCATCATGCCCTGCATGCCGCCCATCTGGAGCATCTGTTCCAGCTGCATCTTCAGGTCATTCATATTGAAATGACCCTTCATCATGCGCTTCATCATACGCTCGGCCTGTTCGGCCTCGATGGTTTCCTGGGCCTTTTCGACCAGGGCCACAATGTCGCCCATGCCCAGAATCCGGCCCGCGATCCGGTCCGGTTCAAAGGTTTCGATGGCGTCCATCTTCTCGCCCAGACCGACAAAGCGGATCGGCTTGCCGGTAACGGCGCGCATCGACAGGGCGGCACCGCCGCGTCCGTCGCCATCCATCCGGGTCAGGACCACGCCGGAGATGCCGATCTTGGCATCGAACTCCTCGGCGACTTCGACCGCGACCTGACCGGTTAGACCGTCGACGACCAGCAGGGTTTCACGCGGCGAGACGACATCGCGCACGTCTTCGACTTCCTGCATGAGGACTTCGTCGATCTGCAAGCGGCCGGCAGTATCCAGCATATAGACGTCATAACCACCCAGCGCCGCCTGCTGTTTGGCGCGCTTGGCGATGTCGACGGGTTTCTGGCCCGGTACGATGGGCAGGGTGTCGACGCCGATCTGGGTGCCCAGAACGGCCAGCTGGTCCATCGCTGCGGGGCGATAAACGTCGAGCGAGGCCATCAGGACCTTCTTGCCGTCTTTTTCCTTCAGCCGTTTGGCCAGCTTACCGGTGGTGGTGGTCTTACCCGAGCCCTGCAGACCGACCATCAGGATCGGTGCGGGCGGGTTGTCGATTTTCAGCGCACCGGGATCGCCTTCGCCCTGCAGTGTCTCGACCAGCGCATCGTGCACGATCTTGACGACCTGCTGACCGGGGGTGACCGATTTGGTCACGGCCTGACCGGTGGCCTGGTTTTGCACCTTCTTGACGAATTCGCGGGCGACCGGCAGCGAAACGTCTGCCTCCAGAAGCGCGACACGCACCTCGCGCAGGGCGGTCTTGACGTCTTCCTCGGACAGGGCGCCCTGTTTTGTCAGCCGGTCAAATACACCGGAAAGGCGTTCGGATAGATTTTCAAACATGCCTTGCGGCCTCCTTGAGCCGGTTACGGTTTCCTGCCCCCGTATGTAGGGGCCATGACGCCCATGCACAAATGCCCCCACGGGCGTAACACGCTGGTGGAGGGCGATCCCCGGCAAATGCACGGGGACCGGAAGACTCGGGCGATCTTCCGGAAAGTTGGCTGTCGATACGCCGGATGGGGGCAGGAGTCAACCGCGCGGGCCAGAGCAGGCCGTTGCAGAGCGCGCCTGCGATGGGGCCGCATTGTGCCTGCGGCCGATTTGCGGCAATAGAGGGGTCAACTGGACAGTTCAGATAGAGCGGAATGCGAGCCTATGGAAGCGAAAGCGGACGCCACAGCCGATCAACTTGATGACATGCCTGTTTCCTCGGACGCACTCTTGGCGCGGCTGGAGGATTGGGGGCTGACCTACAGGCTGCATGAACATGTGCCGCTCCGGACCGTGGAAGAGGCCAAGACGGTCGAGGCCGACATGGCCGAGCCGGGTGTCTCGGCGCTGAAGATCAAGAACCTCTATTTGCGTGACCGCAAGAAGCGGAATTATCTGATCTCGGTCGAGCAGGACCGCGAGGTTGACCTCAAGGCACTGGGCAAGGAGATCGGCGCGCCCGGGCTCAGCTTTGGATCGGCAGACCGATTGATGGAGCATCTGGGCATCCGGCCCGGCGCTGTCAGCCCGCTGGCGATGATCACCGGCGTCGAAAAGAACGTGACATTCTATCTGGATCGCGCCGCGCAGGACGTGGATGTGATCAACATGCATCCGCTGGTCAACGACCGCACCGTGGTCATGCCGCGCGGCGATCTGCTGGCATTCTTCGACCGCATCGGGGTTGCGGTAAACTGGATCTGAGGCACAGCCGCCGTCTGATCCGCAACATCATCAAGGGAACACCTTTATCATGGCAGACACCAAACGTATCGTTCTTTCCAGCGATCATGCCGCGATCGACATGCGGCAGGCCATCGCCAAGCATATCGAGGCACAGGGCTGGGAGGTGGTTGACATCGGCCCGACCTCGCCGGAAAGCACCCATTACCCCAAGCACGGCGAAGCAGCGGCGCAGAAAGTGGCTTCGGGCGATTGCCACCTGGGCATCATCCTTTGTGGCACCGGGCAGGGCATCATGATGGCCGCGAACAAAGTCAAAGGCATCCGCTGCGGCGTTTGCTCTGACCCGTTTTCGGCCCGGATGATCCGCGAACACAACGATGCCAATATCCTGTCGATCGGTGCCCGCGTGGTGGGTGAAGGTCTGGCGCTGGAGATCGCTGACGCTTTTCTGTCTGCCGAATTCGAAGGTGGCCGCCACGCAACACGCGTCGACATGATCAAAGAGATCGAGGCCTGATCGCCCGGCCTGTTGCCATTCAGGCAGCATTTTAAACGCAAAGAGCCCCCGATGCGGGGGCTCTTTTGTTTTTTGTGTGTCCCGAGAAGGGCCGGGGATCAGGCCGCCAGCGACTCGATCTGGGTGTTGGCGCGCGCCAGGGCTGCATCCGCATCGACGGCCAGCGTGTCAGCCGCCACGATTTCGACGTCGGTGATGCCCATGAAGCCCAGCATGTAGCGCAGGTAGCCGGAGGCAAAGTCGATGGAGGAGCCGATTTCGGTACCGCCGGAGGCGAGGGCGATAATCGCGCGCTTGCCCTCCAGCAGGCCAACCGGGCCTTGATCGGTGTATTTGAAGGTCACGCCGACGCGGGCAACCAGATCGATCCAGGCCTTGAGGCTGGAGGCAACGGCAAAGTTGTAGATCGGCGCGCCGATGACCAGTGTGTCTGCGGCTTTCAGTTCTTCCACCAAGGCATCGGACTGGGCCAGAAGCTGTTTCTGCTCGTCGCTGCGCTGATCGGCCGGGGTGAAGTTGGCATTGATCCAGTCCTCGCTCAGCATCGGCAGCGGCGTGGCCAGATCGCGGCGGACAACTGTGTCTGCTGCCAGGCGGTCAACGATCTTGGCGCTGAGGTCACGGGACACCGAACCTTCGCGGCGGGCCGAGGAGTCGATATGCAATACGGTCTTGGTCATTGTCTTTTTCCTGTTCACGAGTGAAGCTCTGCTATTGAGATGTACGATTGCAAAACTGAACACAATCGCTGATAAATCACAGCTCGTGTGCGTGCGTGCGCAACTGGGTAATTTGCAGACGGAGACCGGAATGGAAAACTGGGATGAGGTGCGTACGGCCTATCAGGTGGCTCGCATGGGAACGGTCAGCGGCGCGGCAGAGGTTCTGGGGGTCCACCACGCCACGGTCATCCGCCATATCGACGCAATCGAAGCCCGGATGGGGGTGAAACTGTTCCAGCGTCACGCGCGCGGCTATACCCCGACCGAAGCGGGGCAGGACCTGCTGCGGGTGGCGCAGACCACGGACGATCAGTTCAGCCAGCTGGCCGGGCGGCTCAAAGGGCAGGGGGATGAGGTCACGGGCGAGCTGGTGGTGACCTCTCTGTCGTCCCTCTCGCATCTTCTGGTGCCGGTGCTGACCGAGTTTCAGCAGATGCATCCTGGATTGATCATCCGCTATCTGACCGGCGAGCGCCTGTTTCGGCTGGAATATGGTGAGGCGCATGTGGCGCTGCGGGCGGGCAATGCCCCCGATCAACCCGATAACGTGGTGCAACCCTTTCTGAGCCAGCGAGTGGGGCTGTTCGCCACCCAGAGTTACGTGGACAAGCACGGCATGCTGAATGGGGTAGAGGATCTGCCGAACCACCGTTTCGTCGGCAGCGACAACGCAGACAGCCGGGCGCCCTTTAACAGGTGGCTGCGGGATCACACTACGCCCGAGACGATCATGTTCCGCTGCACGGACGGTGTTGCGATGCAGGAGGCCATTCTTGCCGATGCCGGGATCGGTTTCATGTCCCTGTGGGAAGCCGCCCGGCACAGTAATCTGGTGCCGATGATGGAGCCGCTGAAGGAATGGGAAGGCAGCCTGTGGCTGGTGACCCACGTGGACCTGCACCGTACCAACAAGGTGCAGAGCTTCCTGAAGTTCCTGAAGGAAAGGTCGAAAGAATGGGTGGCCTGACCCCGGCTCTGCGCGGCCATATCGCCATGCTGCTGTTCTCGGCTCTGGTGGCGGGGTCTTTCTCGCTTGGGGTAATGGTTGCCAATGAAATCGCCCCGGCGGCGCTCAACGCGGCGCGGTTTGCCCTTGCGGCGGTGCTGATCGGCGCTGTGGCGCTCGGCACGCGGAAGTTCCGCGCCAGCCATTTTCGCGCTCCATGGCGGTTTCTGGTGCTGGGCGGACTGTTCGCGGCCTATTTTGTGCTGATGTTCTATGGGCTGAAGACAGCAGATCCGGTCAGCGCCTCAGCGGTCTTTACCCTGACGCCGGTGATGAGCGGGGTCTTCGGCTGGATCCTGCTGCGGCAGGTGACAACGCCGCGTATGGCGCTGGCGCTGGCCATCGGAGCCACCGGCGCGCTCTGGGTCATCTTCCACGCCGATTGGTCCGCCTTTACCGCCTTTGAGATCGGGCAGGGCGAAATGATCTATTTCATCGGCTGTGTTTCCCACGCGATCTATACCCCTATGGTGCGCAAGCTGAACCGGGGCGAGCCTGCGGTGGTCTTTACCTTCGGGATGCTGATCGCTGGCGGGGTGATCCTGACCGTCTTTGGCTGGAACGATATCCGCAGCACGGATTGGATGAACCTGCCGGGCATTGTCTGGATCGGACTTTTCTATCTGGCGATCTTTGCCAGCGCGACGACCTTTGTCCTGCTGCAATACGCAACCCTGCACCTGCCCTCGGCCAAGGTCATGGCTTATACTTATCTGACGCCCAGCTGGGTGATTGTCTGGGAAATCGCGTTGGGGCGTCCGGTGCCATCTGGGCTGTTGCTGGTAGGGATCGCTCTAACGGTCATCGCGCTGGTGCTGTTGCTGGAAGATGACGCGAAACCGGCCCGCGCCCCGACCTGAGGGGCGGGCCCGATGGGGTTATTCGCTGGCCTCTGCCGTGTCGCTGCCGAGTTCGGTGGCGAGAAACCGTTCAAAGGCATCAAGGTTCACCGGCTCGAACTGGCCAAACCCCTGCATCCAGACCGAGGCGCTGCGCAGGGCGTCCGGTTGCAGCTTGCACCATTTCACCCGGCCGCGTTTTTCCTGCGCGATGAGCCCGGCCCGGGTCAGGATGGTCAAATGCTTGGAGATCGCCGCCAAAGACATCTCGAAAGGATCGGCCACATCGGTGACGGCCATGTCGTCTTCGAGCAACATGGTCAGGATCGCCCGCCGTGTGGGATCGGCGAGAGCGGCAAAGACGGTATCGAGATCACTAGACATCTTCGCGCACAGTATTCTGCGCCGTCTGCAAAGGGAAGCATCGATGAGATGGCTCTGGGCTACAGGCTTTGCGCGACGATAAGCCCGCCAGAGATCAACAAGAGAAGCAGAACCGCTCTGCGAAAACCCGCGTCGCTTATGCCTTTGAAGGCCCTGACACCGACAAACGCGCCGATCAGGGTAAAGGGGGCTGAGATTGCAGCGAAGAACATCAGCTCTTGGTCCAGCTTTCCGATCAGCAGCATGGCGCCAGCGGCAAATGCCAATACCAATAGATTGAACGGTTGATAGCGTTCCCGTTGTTCGTTGGCGCTAAAGCCTCTGAGTTGTAGCCAGACCAGCGGTGCGACACCCGACAGCCCGGCAAAGCCGCCCATGATGCCACCGGCCAGTCCGACAAACCGATCCGCGTGTCCTTCCGCCCGGGCTTTGGTGCGTTTTTTGGGCCAGCCTGCAAATTGCAGCAGCGCGTAGGCAACCAGAAAGCCCCCGACCGCAGATTTGACAAGGCCCGGGTCAAGCAGGGCCAGCATGGCCGCGCCTATGGGAACGCCAAGAATGCCACCTGAGATCAAATAGCTGCTCTTGCGCCAGTTCATATCTGTCGACAAGCCAAGCAGGCCTACAAGCTGCGCCGCCAATGCGGACACGATGATGAGCGGCGGCACGATATGGGGCGGCAGGACAAGGAACCAAAAACCTGACGCGACAAGCGCGGTACCGAACCCGGCGAAGCCATTGATAAAACCGGCCGTCAGAGCGCCAGAGGCCAGTGCCGCGAAGATTTGAACGTCTATGCTGCTCTCCTGAAACAATCTCTGCACACTCGGTCCTGTGCCGCGGAGATGCAAGAGTGAACATCGGCTGTCAGCACAAGGGGACGGGGGAAGTTGGCACTTCGGTTGTGGGCTGCGCTTAGGCGCTGTTTTCTTACTTAACCGGAAAGTTGAATAAGGGTTTTTGCCCGGAATCGGCGCATCTGGCCTTCTGTTCGACAAACCCGGCGATGGCGGTGGTTTAAAATGTGGTTTAATGTCAATGCGGTAGGCTGCTTGTCGCAGCCCTATCTGGGCAATTGACTCTGAGCCCCGCACCCCTTAGCACGCTCTTCAGAATTCACGTGAGGATGGCGCCCGTGACAGATGACGACCAAAAGCAGCGCATGGCGCAGCTGGAGGCAAAGCTGGCGGAGGCGCGTAAGGCCCAGGAGCCCAAGCCGCGCGTGGATGAACACTACTCTCTGGCCAATCAGGCCTGGCGGATGGTGATCGAATTGGTAGCCGGCCTCGGGATCGGCTTTGGCATCGGATACGGGCTGGACCACCTGTTTGGAACCCTGCCCATCTTCATGGTGCTGTTCATAATGCTGGGGCTTGCCGCCGGGGTGAAGACCATGCTTCGCACGGCGCAGGAGATCCAGAACGAGAAACTGGCCGAAGAGGCCGACAAAAATGCGCAAGACCGGGGCTGACCCTAAGGGGGAAGGCACTGGCGACAGGAGACACGGACAGATGGGCAAGATTTTCTTTTACGCGGCACTGGCGCTGGCCCTTGTAGCAGGGGTTGTGTTTGCACCCGAGCACGCCGCCCTGGCGATCCACCCGATGGATCAGTTCATCGTGACCCCGCTGTTCGGCGGTGACCACATTTCCTGGTACACCCCCACCAACGTGACCCTGTGGATGGGCCTCGCGGTTGTTGCAGTCTTCGCGCTGCTGGTTCTGGGCTCTTCGCGCCGCGCCATCGTGCCGAGCCGTGCCCAGTCGGTTGCGGAACTGGCCTACGGCTTCATCTACAAGATGGTTGAAGACGTTGCAGGCAAGGACGGTGTGAAGTTCTTCCCCTACATCATGACCCTGTTCATGTTCATCGTGATGGCGAACTTCCTGGGTCTGCTGCCGATGTCCTTTACCACCACCTCGCACATCGCTGTGACCGCGGTTCTGGCTGCGCTGGTGTTCTTCACAGTGACCATCGTTGGTTTCGTCAAGAACGGCGCTGGTTTCCTGGGCCTGTTCTGGGTGTCGAGCGCGCCGCTGCCGCTGCGCCCCATCCTGGCCATCATCGAACTGATTTCCTACTTCGTGCGCCCCGTCAGCCACTCCATTCGTCTTGCGGGTAACGTTATGGCTGGCCACGCGGTTCTGAAGGTGTTCGCAGGTTTTGCTGCCGCTCTGGGCGCGTTCAGCTTCCTGCCGATCTTTGCCATCACCGCAGTTTACGCCCTCGAAGTTCTCGTGGCCTTCATCCAGGCCTACGTCTTTACCATCCTGACTTGCGTGTACCTCAAGGACGCACTGCACCCGAGCCACTAAGGCAGGATCGTTCCCTCATCCGGGTGAGCTGTCCGGCTCACCCGAGACCCTAAATCACCAATTCCATCGTAAGGAGAAAACCCATGGAAGGCGATATCGCACAACTCGGTCAGTTCATCGGCGCAGGCCTGGCAGCAATCGGTTCCGGCGCAGCCGCAATCGGTGTGGGCCACGTAGCCGGCAACTTCCTGGCAGGCGCTCTGCGCAACCCGTCGGCAGCCGCCGGCCAGACCGCAACCCTCTTCATCGGCATCGCCTTTGCAGAAGCTCTGGGCATCTTCTCGTTCCTGGTCGCTCTGCTGCTGATGTTCGCTGTCTAAGACCTCAGGAACCTCAATCCTTACGGCCGGGCAGTGCGGATCATCGCGCTGCCCGGTGTAACGGCAAGTTCCCAAGGAGAACGACATGGCATCAAATACGCAAGAGGCAGCACACGGCGCGGCGGACGCAGCGCACGGGTCTGCACCGGGCATGCCGCAACTGGATTTCTCGACCTTCGGAAACCAGATCTTCTGGCTCGCCGTTGCGCTGGTCGTGATCTACCTCATTCTGTCGCGCGTGGCTCTGCCCCGCATCGCGGCGGTACTGGCGGAACGCCAGGGAACGATCACCAATGACCTCGCCGCGGCTGAAGATCTGAAAGCCAAAGCGGTCGAGGCCGAAAACGCATATAACAAGGCTCTGGCCGACGCACGCGCCGAGGCGCAGCGTATCGCCGCCGAGACCCGCGCGGAAATTCAGGCCGATCTGAACGATGCAATCGCCAAGGCGGATGCACAGATCGCCGATAAGGCCGCCGAGTCCGAAAAGGCCATCGCAGAGATCAAAGCCGGCGCGCTGGAAAGCGTGAAGGTTGTGGCGACCGACACCGCAGAGGCGCTGGTTGCAGCACTGGGCGGCAAGGCGGACGCGAAAGCGGTATCGGCTGCGGTCGATGAACGGATGAAAGGATAAGGACATGCGCACAGTTCTGGCAATTGCCCTGACCCTTGGCGCCACTTCCCCGGCCTTTGCCGCAAGTGGTCCGTTCCTGTCCATGAGCAACACCAACTTTGTTGTTCTGATCGCCTTCCTTCTGTTCGTCGGCATTCTGCTGTTCGTGAAGGTGCCGAGCCTGCTGGGGAGCCAGCTGGATTCGCGCGCCGAAGGTATCCAGAAAGAGCTGGACGAAGCCCGCGCCCTGCGGGAAGAAGCCCAGACCATCCTGGCCTCCTACGAGCGTAAGCAGCAGGAAGTCCAGGCGCAGGCCGACCGCATCGTTGCGGCCGCCCGCGAGGACGCCGTCAAAGCCGCAGATGAAGCAAAATCCGATCTGGAAACCTCGATTGCACGCCGTCTGGCCGCAGCCGAAGAGCAGATCGCTTCTGCCGAAGCATCGGCTGTGAAGGAAGTGCGTGATCAGGCCATTTCCATCGCGGTTGCAGCTGCGGATCAGGTTATCGCCAAGCAGATGACTGCAACCGAGGCGAACAAGCTGATCGACGCGGCCATCGCGGATGTGGACGCCAAACTGCACTGATCCACAGTCAGTTTAAAACCTTAGAAAACCCGGGCAGTAACGCCCGGGTTTTTGCGTTTCCGGGGTCTTCTGCGGGTCGGGACCGTTTCCCATCCTTTTGGATAGGAGGGCTAACCCGTCAGCATCGCTGACTGTTCTCCTGCCGTGCTGCGGCGCGCAGGCCTGTCGGGTATGGTGGATTGAGCAACGTTCAAAGGAACCGGAGGACGCTATGACGCCGCAGCAAAGCCGCCTGAAGACATTTCACCCGATGGGACCGTCGGGTGCGTTTGAACCGCTGGCAATCGCCGTGGCGCTGGAAACCGCAGGTGCAAGCATCATCGACACGCAATGCCTTGGCGCCTTGGGACCGGTTCGCAAACGGCTGGCAGAGACCGATCCGTCGCGTGGCTTCCTGATGGATTTTGCAGCCGCCTGAAGAAGATTAAAACGGGTTGCAACGCGCCCCTTCTCCCGCCCGGATGGACGTCCCTGTGCTCTCTCCACAGGCGGTGCCACCGGGCCGGTAGTATTTCACGGATCAGCAGCCCGGCGGCGTTAACCATCATTTACGTATGCTCGGTTATGGTTTTATGGTTGTTATGAGTAGCAGTTTTGAAAGGTGTCCGGATGGACAAGGTAGATCTGGACCGGCAGATTAAAGACGCGGTCGGCGCGCATGGATGCTGGAAACTACAGCTTAAAGAGGCCGTTGCGACCGGCAAGCTGCCTTGGTCGGCAGAGCAGATTTCCCAAGACGACCAATGCACTTTTGGAAAATGGCTGGTAAAGCTGCGCCAGGATCCCGAAATCGGTGACTCTCCGTACTTTCAGGCTGTAGCGCAGGCGCATAGTCGTTTTCATCAGGCGGCGGGTCATATCGCGACCTGTGTGGAAAAGAACCGGCGTGATGCGGCGGCAGAGCTGCTGAGCAGTGGCGATTTTCAGAAGATCGCGGATCGGCTTGGCAAGGCGATCATCGACTGGCGGAAAAGCCTGCACTAGGCGCAGATGGCTGTGTCGCGTGGGCGCAGTCGTTCAAAGTCCGCCCGTCTGGGTCAGGATTTGCTTTTTTCGTGTTCTAGCCGCTGCCGGGCAACATCGGCGTTCCGCTCGGCGCGCTGGTGGTCCATCAGGGCCTGTTTCACATAATCCAGATGCCGTTCCACGGCTGCGCGCGCTGCCGCGGGATCACGCGCTTGCAATGCGGCATTGATGGCTTCGTGTTGCTCCAGGATCGCCTCATACGAGGTATACTGCTGAAACATGACCTTGCGATTGTAGAACACCCCTTCGCGCAGCAGATCGATCATCGACCGCATCATATGCAGCATCACCACGTTGTGGCTGGCATCCATGATCGCGGAATGAAACTGCGCATCCAGCTTTGCCGCTTCTTCGGATTCGGCGGGGTTTCCAGCGGCTTTCATCTTGTCAAAGATGGTCTGGATTACTTTCAGATCATCGTCTGACCCCAGCCGCGCTGCACGTTCGGCGGCCAGACCTTCCATGTCGCGGCGGAAGGACAGGTAATCGAACAGCGCCTCATCATGGCTGGAAAACAGCTGCACCAGCGCGGGGGAAAAGGCTGAGCCCAGAACATCGCCGACAAAAACACCTGATCCCGCTTTCGAGGTCAAAAGCCCGCGTTCCTGTAATTCGCCGATGGCTTCGCGTAGCGAGGGGCGTGATACGCCCAGACGTTCCGCTAGTTCCCGCTCGGCCGGCAGGCGCTCACCAGGCGACAGGATACCTCGCAGAATCAGCTGCTCGATCTGGCGCACGACCGAGGTCGAGAGTTTTTCCGGCTGAACTTTCTGAAACGGCATCGGAGCCTCGGGATCTGTGTATTGCAGGACGGGAGTGGTTTTCCCGAATTGGTCAAATCATATGACCGCATCTCAGGCAAGACCGCAAGTCATGCGCAAGATCCGTAAAAGCCCGATCACCTTTTTGAAACAAAAGGTCAGTTATATTGACTTACCTGCAATAAAGATTGCCAATCGCCCAAAGGCGTGCAGTCAGGAGGGTCTCATGCAGCTGAAAGACATATTTGCCAGTCGTGCGATGCGGATGAAGGCGTCGGAAATCCGCGAATTGCTGAAACTTCTGGATCAGCCGGGCATTCTGTCCTTTGCAGGTGGCATTCCCGACCCGGGCCTGTTCCCGGCCGAGGCTTTTGCCGAAGCGTTCCAAGGGGCCTTGTCCGGCGGACAGCAAGCACAGTCCCTGCAATATTCGGTCAGCGAAGGGTACCCGCCGCTGAAAGAATGGATCGTTGGCCAGATGGCGCGCATGGGCGTAGACTGCGAACCGGACAACATCCTGATCACCTCTGGTTCGCAGCAGGGGCTGGATTACCTTGGCAAACTGTTCCTGTCGCCAGGGGACACCGCGCTCGTGACGGCGCCGACCTATTTGGGGGCGCTGGCCGCCTTCAACGCCTACGAACCGCGCTATGATCAGCTGAACCTTTCCGGGAACCGCACGGCACAAAGCTATCGCGATGACGCCGCACAGAATGGTGGGGCGGTCAAATTCGCCTATCTGTCAGCGGATTTTGCCAACCCCACTGGGGAGACCGTCGGTCAGGCCGACCGGGAACGTCTGCTGGATCTCGCCGAAGACCTGCAATGCGCCATCGTCGAAGACGGTGCCTATCAGGACCTGCGCTATGACGGCGATCCGGTGCCGCCTATTCTGGCGCTTGAGCAGGCGAAGAAGGGAACGCTGGACAACTGCCGCACAATCTACTGCGGCACCTTTTCCAAGACCCTGTCGCCAGGGCTTCGCGTTGGCTGGATCGTCGCGGCCCGGCCGGTGATTGCACAGATGGTGCTGATCAAACAGGCGGCGGATTTGCACTCGCCAACCCTGAACCAGATGGCGGTAAACACCGTCGCACGACAGCAGTTCGACAGCCATGTGGAAAAGGTCCGCGCCGCTTACAAGGCGCGCCGGGATGCCATGCTGCGCGCGCTGAAGCAGCACATGCCGCCGGGCGTGGATTGGACCCGCCCCGAAGGCGGGATGTTCATCTGGATTACTCTGCCTGCGGGGCTGGACGGGGCACAACTTCTGGCGCGCTCGCTGGACAGCGTGAAGGTGGCCTTTGTGCCCGGTCAGGCCTTTTTTGCCGATGGCGGTGGCACCAACACGATCCGGCTCAGCTATTCGGTGCTGGATGAGGCGGCGATTGAAGAGGGGATCGCTCGTCTGGCCCGTCTGATCGCAGAGACTCTGGCAGAGCTGGACGCTGTGTCGCCTCGGCAGGTCAGCGCAGAGGTGGTATAGTCACTTCCGAGCCTCTCCTATTGAGGGCGAGGAAGCAACCGTGAGGCGGCCATGCGTGTACTGAGTCTTCTGTGCGTTCTGCTGGTGGCGGGCTGTGATACCCCGAGTGCGCATTTCCGGGGTGTTGCGCCTGCGCGGATTACGGTTGAGGGCAGCACCTTTGATATCCGTCAGCGCGGGACTCTGGTCGAGGCGGTGCGCATCAACCCGCAATATGCGCCCCGGCTGGGACCACTGCGGCACCGGGCCAGACGGGCAATGGCGGCCTCTACCGGCTGCCGTGTCCTCTGGGTCAGCGGTGATCAGGCGGTGCTTGTCGGGCGTTTGTCCTGCCCGTAAAAGGCCAGTTCCGGCAATTTTTCCCGCTGAGGCTGTATTTCTCGGGATTATCCACAAGATATAGTGGCCAAAGAAGGCAGGCTTGCCCGATTTGGGGGCTGTAGCGTTGACTCAAGACCCGCGAACCTGCTGAGGTTCACTATCACGGAATCACTCAGGGGCGGCTTTGCGCTTTTCCAAACTCAGGCTCAATGGCTTCAAAAGCTTTGTCGATCCGACCGATCTGATCATCGCGGATGGGCTGACCGGCGTTGTCGGGCCGAATGGCTGTGGCAAGTCGAACCTTTTGGAGGCGCTGCGCTGGGTGATGGGCGAAACCCGCGCCCGGGCCATGCGTGGCGGCGGTATGGAGGACGTAATCTTTGCCGGGACGACCTCCCGTTCGGCGCGAAATTTCGCCGAGGTCAGCCTGCAGATCGACAACAGCGACCGGTTGGCACCCTCGGGGTTCAACGACAGCGATCAGCTGGAAATCGTGCGCCGGATCACCCGCGATGTGGGCAGCGCCTATAAATCCAACGGCAAGGATGTGCGCGCGCGGGACGTGCAGATGCTGTTTGCCGATGCCTCGACCGGGGCGCATTCGCCTGCGCTGGTGCGGCAGGGGCAGATTTCCGAACTGATCAATGCCAAACCCAAGGCGCGCCGCCGTATTCTGGAAGAGGCGGCCGGCATCTCGGGCCTTTATCAGCGCCGCCACGAGGCAGAACTGAAGCTGAAGAACACCGAACAGAACCTGCTGCGCGTCGATGATGTGATCGAACAGCTGGCGGCGCAGCTGTCGCAGTTGGCGCGTCAGGCGAAACAGGCGCAGCGCTATCGTGATATCGGGGAAAAACTGCGCCTCGCCGAGGGCATGCTGCTGTACCGCCGCTGGCGCGAGGCAGACGACGCCCGCGCCGCCGCTGAGGAAGAGCTGAGTACCCGCGTCACCCAGGCGGCTAAGGCTGAGGCGCTGAGCCGCGCAGCGGGCGCCAAGCGGGCCGAGGATGAGGCCGCCCTGCCGCCCCTCCGCGAAGAGGAAGCCATCGCGGCGGCAATCCTGCAGCGGCTGATGGTGCAGCGCGATGCGCTCAGCGATCAGGACGCGCAGGCACGCCAGGCCATTGAGCGGCTGACCTCCCGTATTCAGCAGCTCGGCAACGATATCGAGCGCGAGACCGGGCTGAACCGGGATGCGGGCGAAACCATCGAACGGCTGGATTGGGAACAGCGGGAACTGGCCAAGGCCAGCGAAGGCCACGAGGATCGTCTGGCCGAGGCCTCTGATCTGGCGCGCGATGCCGGGCAGATCCTTGAGGCCCGCGAGGACCACCTGTCGCAGGTCACCGAGGATGTGGCCCGTCTGGTGGCCCGTCACCAATCGGCGCGGCGGCTGGTCGAGGATTGCCAGCGTGCGCTGCAACGGGCCACGGATGAAGGTGAGAAATCCCGCGGCGCCCAGGCAGAGGCCGAAGAGGCACTGGAGCAAGCAACTGAACGGTTCGAAGAGGCTGTCACTGCCGAGGAGGACGCCCGGGAGGCCGCAGAGGCCGCCGAAGAGGCGCTCGCTGCTGCCGATGAAATGCGGGCGGACACGCAGGAACGCGAAACCGAGGCGCGCGCGCAGCGATCTGAGGCCGAGGGCGAGTTGGGCACCCTGCGCGCCGAGGTCACGGCACTGGCGAAACTGGTGGAACGGGACACTGCTGAAGGCGGCCAGATCCTGGATGAGCTGAGCGTGGCCCCGGGTTATGAAAAGGCGCTTGGCGCGGCGCTCGCCGATGATTTGCGCGCGCCGATGGCCGATGTGGACGGGCCGACCGGCTGGGTCACACTGGCGGGATATGATCGCGATGTGCCTTTGCCTGATGGGGTAGAGCCGCTGGCGAAATATGTGTCTGGCCCGGTAGCGCTGGGGCGGCGGATCGGACAGATCGGATTGGTAGATGGTGACACGGCCCGCGATCTGCAGTCGCAGCTGCAACCGGGGCAGCGTCTGGTAACGCTGGAGGGCGATCTGTGGCGCTGGGATGGCTATCGGTCCTGGGCCGAAGATGCGCCAAGCGCCGCCGCCCTGCGGCTGGAACAGCTGAACCGGCTGGAGGCGCTGAAACAGGATCTGGAACGCGTCGGTGCCCGCGCGGATGGCGCCCGCGCTGCCCATGATGCGCTGCTGCGCAAATTGGAAGAGGTGTCTCAGGCGGATCAGCTGGCTCGCCAGGCCCGCCGCGCCGCCGATCAACGCGTTGCCGATGCCGCCCGGGCGCTGAGCAGGGCGGAGGCTGACCGGAATATGGCCGAGGGCAAGCTGGAAACCCTGGGCATCGCGGTGACCCGGCATGAAGAAGACGCCATGGCCGCCCGCCTGCAATTGACAGATGCCGAGACCGCGCTGGCAGAACTCGGGGATCTGGAGCAGGCCCGCGCCATGGTCGAGGAGATCAAGCAGCAGGTGGAGGCGGCGCGGATTACCATGCTGACCCACCGCTCGGCCCATGATGAGCTGCGCCGCGAAGGCGAAGCACGCACCAAACGGGCGCAGCAGGTCACCAAGGACCTGTCGGGCTGGCGTCACCGGTTAGACACTGCCGAGCGCAGGATCGCTGAGTTGGCCGAACGGCGCGAGGCCTCTCAGGAAGAGCTGGAAGACGCCCACGCGGTGCCCGCCGAGATTGCCGAAAAGCGGGAAGAGCTGAATGAGGCCATCGAAGAGGCCGAAGCACGCAAGGCAGCAGCGACCGATGCGCTGATCGCGGCAGAGGCGGTGCTGCGCGAGACGGTGCAGACTGAACGCGACTGCGAGCGTCTGGCCTCCGAAGCGCGCGAGGCGCGGGCCAGATCCGAAGCCCGGTTCGAGGCCGCGCGGGAAACCGTGACCCATGCTGCGGAACGGATCGCAGAAGAGCAGAACTGTGCGCCTCAGGTACTGCTGGAACAGCTTGATACCGACCCTGATCAGATGCCCACGGCCGAGACGCTGGAGGCCGAGGTTTCTCGTCACAAGCGGCAGCGGGATGCGCTGGGTGCGGTAAACCTGCGGGCCGAGGAAGATGCCCGGGAGATCCAGACCGAACATGACGAGTTGGTGTCGGAAAAACAGGATCTGGAAGAGGCCGTGCGGACCCTGCGCAGCGGGATTGCCAGCCTCAACCGCGAAGGGCGCGAGCGGCTGCTGACCGCGTTTGAGCAGGTCAACGCCAGTTTCGCGATGCTGTTCACCCATCTGTTCGGCGGCGGTGAGGCCAACCTTGTGATGGTCGAAAGCGACGATCCGCTGGACGCCGGGCTGGAGATCATGTGCCAGCCGCCAGGCAAGAAACTATCGACCCTGTCGTTGCTCTCCGGCGGTGAGCAGACCCTGACGGCGATGGCGCTGATCTTTGCCGTCTTCCTGTCGAACCCGGCGCCGATCTGTGTGCTGGATGAGGTCGACGCGCCGCTGGATGATGCCAATGTGACCCGGTTCTGCGATCTTCTGGACGAGATGTGCCGCCAGACTGATACCCGGTTCCTGATCATCACCCACCACGCGGTCACCATGGCCCGCATGGACCGGCTGTTCGGGGTGACGATGCAGGAAAAAGGCGTCAGCCAGCTGGTTTCTGTCGATCTGAAAAAGGCAGAAGCGCTGGTCGCCTGATCCGCGGTCTCAGCAGTGCGGCTTTAGGTTGGGGCGCGGGCGACTTCCTTGTGTGGCCGAGACGTCCTGCTTAGGATCGGTACAAGTGTTTTCAGGAGACCTAGTATGTACCCTTCACGATGCCTCGCCATCCTCACGGCCGCTGCGCTGACTCTGCCCATTGCAGCACAGGCCGAACCCGTTTTTGCGACGGATGGCGATAGCCTTTACAGGTTCTTCGAAAATGAAGGGGCAGAGGTCGAAGCGACAACGGATAATGTTGGTGATCCCAAGCTGCGCGTGACTTATTACGGCAGTGATTTCTCAGTCTATTACTACGGCTGTGACAACAACACCGACTGCAACGCGGTCCAGTTCTTTTCCGGCTATCAGACCGAAGGATCGGTACGATTGGCAAAGATCAATGAATGGAACACGGAGAACCGGTTTGCACGTGCCTATATCTCGGATGAAGGGTCGGCCCGCATCGAGATGGATATCTATCTGGGCCGGGACGGTGTCAGTGCTGATGACTTTGCCCAGCAGGTGTCACTCTGGGCACGGGCCATGAAAGACTTCGAAACCTTCATCGACTGGTAGGCACGCACGCGGGACAGGTATTTTCGGCGTCACCGGATCGTGACCTGCGCCCGGCGGCTTTTGCGATATACCGGGGGCATGACACGTGCTTCCCTTATTGCCTGCTCTCTTGCCGCCGCCATGATCTGTCTTGGCGCAGACCCGGCTGATGCGGAAGACTGGAATCTGAAACCCGCCGACCAACCCTTTGCTCCGTCTGAGCTCGCGGCGCTGCCTGGGCAGGCCTTCGTGTTCTTTGATGACGGTGAGGCGCGGTTCGGCAAGGATGGTGCCTATTCCTATACCAACTCGGCCGCCAATGGCGGGGCCACCAGCTGGGGCAGCTACCGGATCGCACAAGATGGCAGCGTCTGCATCGATTATGTCGACGGGTTCTCGCGCTGCGATCTCTATGTGCACAGCCATGGCCGGGTGGTGCTGATCAACCAGGCTGGCGACCGGTTTCCCGTGCGTTAGAGCCGGTTTAGCAGGGCCGGAGTGGGCCAGGCGTCAGCGGGCAGGCCAAGGCGCTCCTGCTCTTTTTGTACCGCGATCCGGGTCTTGGCGCCCAGAATACCGTCGATGTCGCCGACGTCGTGACCGCGCGCCTGCAGTTTCTGTTGCAACTGTTTCATCCCGGCGCCGCTGAGGCCCTGATCGGGGCTTCCGGCGTCATAGATCGCCGCGCCTTCCAGCCGGGTCGCGAAATAGGCGGCCGTCATCACGTAGGTGAAGCTTTGGTTCCATTCGAAATAAACATCGAAATTGGGATAGGCGAGAAAGGCAGGTCCCTTATGGCCCTGCGGGACGATCAGCGAGGCGCGCATGGCTGGATCGGGCAGGCGCCCTTCGCGGGGCACGATGCCCATCCGCTGCCAGTCCGCCACCGACAGCTTTTGCGCAGGTCCGGTGAGCGACAGGTCCAGACCCTTGGGCAGGGTTACCTCCTGAATCCAGGGCTGACCCGGCTGCCAGCCCAGATGCGATAGCATCTTGGCTCCCGACATCAGTGCATCCGGCGCCGAGGTTTTCAGGGTGACATGCCCGTCGCCATCGGCATCAACGCCATTGTCCAGAATGTCGCGGGGCAGCATCTGTACCATGCCGATCTCTCCGGCCCAGGCGCCAGTGGTGCGGGCCGGGTCAAAATCGCCGTGCCGGAACAGCTCAAGCGCGGCAAAAATCTGCGGGCGGAATAATTCGGGACGGCGGCAGTCATGCGAAAGGGTAACCAGCGCATTGCGGGTGTTGAAATCGCCCTGAAAGGCGCCAAAGTCGGTTTCAAATGCCCAGAAGGCCAGAAGTACACCGCGGTTGATGCCGTAGGTGTTTTCGATGCGGCGGAAGGTGCTGTCATGCTTTTTCGACATGGCCCGGCCCCGGTCGATCCGGTTCTGGGAAATCAGTCGCCGCGAAAACTCGATGAAGGGTTTCTGAAACACACCCTGCGCCCGGTCTGCGCGCAGCACCTTGGGGTCCTGTTTGGTGCCTTTGAAGAACGCATTCACGGTGGCAGCATCGTAGCCCGCGGTCACCGCTTCCTGTTTCAGGCCCTGTACGAAGTCAGAGAAGCTGCCGCCACATTGGGCGAAGGTGCCGGTGGGCAGCATCGCGGCTGCCAGGGCCAGGATCAGTTTGCGCATGTCTTGGGCGTCCTTTCTAGACCGTGATTGCCCCAAGTGTGTGCTAGAAGATCACCGCAATAGCAACCGTCAGCAGCAGGGCAAGCCCCCAGGTTTTCCAAAGCATCTCGGTGCAGCGCCGGATTGCTTCGGCGCCGATGCCTTTGGCACCATCTTCGTGCACCCAGGGAAATTCTTGCATCTCGCCGTCATAGGAACGCGGTCCGGATAGGGCCGCATCCAGCGCCCGCGCCATGGCGGCCTCGGGCCAGCCGGCATTCGGGGAGCGATGCTTGCGGGCGTCCTCGGCAATCGCGGACCAGTCCCGCAAGGTTCCTCCGGCCAGCGCCATCAAAAGCGACGTCACCCGCGCCGGGATCCAGTTCACCAGATCATCGAGCCGCGCCGCCGCCCAGCCAAAGTCGCGATAGCGCGCGTTGCGGTAGCCGATCATGCTGTCGGCGGTGTTGATCATCTTATAGGCCAGCAATCCGGGCAGCCCGGCGATCAGAAACCAGAAGGCGGGGGCGATCACACCGTCCGACATGTTTTCGGCGCCGCTTTCGATGGCAGCGCGGGCGACCTGTGGGCCGGTCATTTCGGTGGTGTCGCGGCTGACGATCATGGCAACTGCCGCGCGACCGCCGTGCAGACCGTCCTTTTGCAGGCCCTGAACCACCGCCTGCAGATGATCGCAGAGCGAGCGCTGGGCGATCAGGATTGCGGCCACGAGGATCTCCATCAAGGCGCCAAAGAGTGACAGCAGCCAACCGATCAGCAGTCCGGTGATGACTAGGACCAGAACGGCGACCACGCCCTTGGTCCGGCGCCCGGCGCCGGAGTTGAGCCCTGCATCAAGGGCACCAACCAATTGCCCCATCAGCACCGCCGGATGCGGTAATCTGTTCCACAGCCAACGGGGTTCCCCCAGAATGGCATCTAGGATCAGGGCGGGGATCAGAAGGGTTGCGGTGATCAAAGGGCGGCCTCCAGCCGGTCCCAGCCTGCTGCCGGAGGCAGGCCAAGGCGCAGGTAGGTGTCTGAATAGGGGAAAATGCGGCTCCAGATATGGGCGCGCGCCAGTCGCTGCTGCCAGGCGGCGGCATCATCGACGTGATAGAGACGGAACAGATCGGTGCCGCCTGCCAGTTCCGCGCCTTTGGGCAGGATCATGTCGTCCATCCGAGCAGCGTCCTCCGCCAGCCTTGTGCGGGTCTGCGCCGCCCAATCTGTATCCGAAAGCGCCTGGATGCCAGTTTTCAGCGCCGGACCGGACACTGACCAGGGGCCTTGCAGTTCAGAGAGGCGGGAAATCAGCTCAGGATCGCCAATGGCAAAGCCAAGGCGCAGACCGGCCAGCCCCCAGAACTTGCCAAAGCTTTTCAACACCAGCGTGCCGGGTTCTGCCGCCAGATGGATCAGGCTCTGATCAGGGCAGATGTCGCAAAAGCTTTCATCGATGATACGGAAGGGCGCAGCCAGCTCTTCGGCTTGCCACTGGCGGCCGGTAGGATTGTTGGGGTGTACCGCGACGCAGGCTTCGGCGGGGCCTTGGCCCGTGACGCTCCAGCCGTGGGCGCGAAAGGCGGCCGCGTGTTCATTGTAGGTCGGTGTCTCAATCCGCACCCAGCGCGGATCGGCCAGTGCAGGGGCCAGGGCGATCAGCGAGGAGGCACCGGGGGCAGAAAGGATCTCGGCTCCATCCGGAACGTTCCAGAACCGGCGGGCCGCTTGATGCAGATCCTCGGTGGCGGCGCTGTCGGGCAGCGCCGACCAGTCTGCCGCCGTGAAGTCTGGCAGCGGGTAGGGTTCTGGGTTGATGCCGGTGGAGAGGTCGATCCACTCCTCACGTGCCCCGCCGTATTTTTCCATCGCGGCGGCGAGGTTGCCGCCATGATCGCGCTGCGTATTCTTGCTTGCTGTATTGCTTGCTACCATTGCAGGCCCTGACTCGTGAAAAGGCCACGGGATATCCCGGTGCCGGACCCGGGCCGTATGAAACAGCCCGGGTAATAAGGCAACCGAATGTCGCAATCAGAAGCTGCAATGCAGGCCCGAAAGCCCCAAAAGTAAGGAATACCTTAGCTCCGCTCGTGCGGCTCCAGCCAGTCGATTACCGGGTTGATGGGCAGAATCCGGTTCGGGTTAATGGTGTCGTGGCTGTAGTGATAGTGGCGCATGATGTGGTCCATGCCGATGGTCTGCTGCACGCCGGGCCACTGGTAGAGCTCACGCGTATAGGCCCAGAGGTTCGGGTAATCGATGATGCGCTTGCGGTTGCATTTGAAATGCAGGTGATAGACCGGATCGAACCGCAGGAGGGTGGTGAACAGGCGCCAGTCGGCCTCGGTCACACGGTTGCCCAGCAGGTAACGATGCTCGGACAGGAGGTCCTCCAGCCAATCCAGCGTATCGAAGAGCGGGGTGACTGCCTCGTCATAGGCAGCCTGGCTGGTGGCAAAGCCGCAGCGATAGACGCCATTGTTCACCGTGCCATAGACGCGCGCGTTCACCGCTTCGATCGGCTCACGCAGTTCTTCGGGCCAGTAATCGTCCCGGTTGCCGGTCAGATCATCAAAGGCCGAGTTGAACATGCGGATGATTTCCGAGCTTTCGTTCGACACGATGGTTTCGCGCTGCTTGTCCCAGAGGATCGGCACCGTGACGCGCCCGGAATAGCTCGGATCGGCGCGGGTGTAGATCTCGTAGGCGTAATCGTGACCGAACAGGGTGTCGCCGGTGGCACCATGCTTGTCTTTCTCAAAGGTCCAGCCCCGGTCCAGCATGTCGGGATGCACCACTGAGACTGAGATATGGTCGGTCAGCTCTTTCAGCTGGCGAAAGATCAGCGTCCGGTGGGCCCAGGGGCAGGCGAGAGAGACATAGAGGTGATACCGCCCGCTTTCGGCGGCGAATCCCGAATCGCCCGATGGTCCGGCGCTGCCATCCGCCGTAATCCAGTTGCGAAACTGCGATACGGAGCGTTCAAAGGCGCCGCCCGTGGATTTGGTATCATACCATTTGTCGTGCCAGGTACCGTCGATCAAAAGACCCATTGTTTTCGCTCCTTCCGTTCCATGCCCGCAAACTAGGCACTTCGGAGGGGGTCGCCCATGCCGACAGGCGCGCAGCCTCCCTGCGGATCTGCACAACCTGCAGGAAGCAGCAGCCACGGGCGCCGCAGTATTGAAAAAAGTTCACTTGATTTTAGGCAATTATGAGTCACCCTAGAGACGCTCAGCAGAGCCGATCAGATGATCCACCGGAAAGGCAGATGCCATGACCACCTATGTTCCGAAAGCCGTTCAAGAGGCGCTGGACGCCGCCCGCGTTCAGGGGCTGAAAAAGAAAAGCCGCCTGCGCGTGCAGGTCGGAGAGTCGCAGTTTCCGGTTCTGCGCATGTGGAAGACCGGTTTTTCGGTGGAAGAGGCAACCGCGCCGCAACTGCGGGGCCTCGTCGATCTCTATGATGGTGCCCGCCACATCTCGCAGTGCCTGATCGTCGCCTCTGAGGCGGAAGGCGGCGAAATGCGGTACGAGTTCAAGCGTTCCACTGCTGCCGCCGACACCGCGCCGCTGGATTTCTACCGCGCGCCGGACGCGCCGGTGGCTCTGATCGCTTATGACGGGGTGCATGGCGAGGCCTGAACCGAGCCCGCTCTGACCTATTCCAATTCCGAGCCCGAAGATCGGGCCGATATTTTCGGGCGCAGCGTGATCGCTGCGCCCGCTTCTGTGGAATTACTGCAGATCCGAGAAAGCCTCGGTCAGGCGGCGGCAGGCTTCCTCGATGCGGGAGCGCTGGGTGCCGAGGTTGAACCGCAGGAAGTTCTCGCCCCCGGTGCCAAAGGTGGTGCCGTGGTTGGCGGCGATCTTTGCGCCCTGTTCGACCCGTTTGGTGAATTCCTCGCGGCTCATCCCGGTGCCGGAGAAATCGACCCAGGACAGGTAGGTGGCCGCCAGCGGCATCGACGACAGGCCGGGGATCTTTTCGATCGCTGCGTCAAAGATCTTCCGGTTGCCATCCAGATAGGCGATCAGCTGGTCTGCCCATGCGGCGCCCTCGGGGGAATAGGCGGCAGCGGTGGCGTATTGCCCGGCCGAATTCGGCGCCAGCGCCAGGGCCAGCATGCGGCGCTGGAACTGTTCGCGCAGATGCGGGTCGGGGATGATCACCTGACCGGTGTGCAGCCCGGCAAAGTTGAATGTCTTCGACGGTGCGGTCAGCATCAAGAGCCGTTCGGTCACCTCGGGCACGGCGCTCTGCATCGGGATGTGGGTGTGGCCGGGGTAGACCAGATCGTGGTGGATCTCGTCCGACAACAGGATCAGGTCGTGGCGTTTGGCGAAATCCGCAACAGCCTGCAGCTCTTCCTGGCTCCAGACGCGGCCGCCGGGATTGTGCGGCGAGCAGAGGATCACCATCTTCTCTTTGCCGGTCATCTGCGCGTCATAGGCGTCGAAATCCATCTCGTAATGCCCGTTATTGTTGGTCATCAGGCATTCGACCACTTCGCGGCCCGCATTGCGGATCACTTTGGCAAAGGCGTGGTAAACCGGGGTGAACAGGACGATGCCATCGCCCGGCTGGGTGAAGGTATCAAGGCACATGCCGACGCCGTTCACGAGGCCGGTCGTGGTGAAGATCGCATCGGCTTCGACCTGCCAGCCGTGGCGGTTCTGCATCCACCATTGGATCGCGTTCTTGTAGGGTTCGTCACAGTTTACATAGCCATAGACGCCATGATCTGCCATTTCGCGCATCTTGTCGGTGACCGCAGGGGGCACCGGGAAATCCATATCGGCCACCCACATCGCAAGCCCCTCATCGGGCGAGACGCCATAAAGGCTCTCCATCATGTCCCATTTGGCGCAATGGGTGCCGCGACGGTCGATCAGGGTGTCAAAATCCATGGTTTAAACTCCGGTTGTTTGGCAGAGAAGCTACGCACAATGACGCCGCGCGCAAGGGGGGCGTTGCAGGGCGGGGTGCAATCGCCTAAATCAAGCGCATGAAACGTCCTATCCTGATCCATCCCGACCCCCGCCTGAAAAAGGTTTGCGTACCGGTTGCCGATATTTCGGACGATCTGCGCACCCTGGCTGATGACATGCTGGAAACCATGTATGCGGCGCCGGGCATCGGTCTGGCGGCGCCGCAGGTTGGCATCCTGCAACGGGTGATCGCACTGGATTGCGCTAAGGAAGGCGAGGGCGATGCGCGCCCGCTGGTGATGTTCAACCCCGCTGTGATTGCATCTTCGGACGAAACCAACGTCTACGAGGAAGGCTGCCTGTCGATCCCCGAGCAATACGCCGAAGTCACCCGCCCCAAAGTGGTCGAAGTGGAATGGATGGATCGGGACGGCAATGCGCAACGGGAAACCTTTGACGGACTCTGGGCGACCTGCGTGCAGCACGAGATCGATCATCTGAACGGGAAACTGTTCATCGATTATCTGAAACCGCTGAAGCGGCAGATGATCACCCGCAAGATGCAAAAGCTGAAACGCGAACGCGCCCGGGAGCAGTAAGGCTCTGCCTGGAACGTTGAAAGAGGGGGCTTGCCCATGGCCGTTTTACCGATCCTGAAATGGCCTGATCCGCGGCTCAGCCAGCGCTGCGCCCCGGTGGAGCAGGAGCAGCTCGACGATCTCATCGCCGACATGTTCGACACAATGTACGCCGCCAATGGCCGGGGTCTGGCTGCGCCGCAGGTGGGGGTGCTGAAACGCCTCTTCGTGATGGATTGCACCTGGAAAGAGGGCAAACGCTCCCAAATGGTGATGATCAACCCGTCGATCATGGCGGTTGAACGCGTGCCGGTGACGATGGAAGAAGGCTGCCTGTCGATCCCCGGTGTCATGGTTCCGGTCGAACGCCCCGTGGCGGTCACCGTGCAATGGACCGCTGCGGAAGGGGACATTCACATGGCCGATTTCGACGGGTTCGAGGCGCGCTGCATCCAGCATGAATTCGATCATCTCAATGGCACCGTGACCTTTGACCATCTCGATCCCGAAGCCCGCTCTGCGGTCGAGGCTGAATACACCGCCCTGAAAGGGACTTCCGAATGACTGTCCGCCCCTGCCTGCCCTGGCCCGACAAACGCCTGCGTACTCGCGCCGAAGAGGTCACCGAGATCACCGACGAGATCCGGCAGATCTGGCAGGACATGATCGACACGATGGAGGCGATGCCGGGTGTCGGCCTTGGTGCCAATCAGATCGGCGTGATGCTGCGCCTTGCGGTGGTGGATGGCTCGACCGAGCGCGGCAAGGCAGTGCGGATGGCCAACCCCGAGATTCTGCATGCCTCCACCCAGCTGCGCGAACACGATGAAGCCTCGCCCAACCTCCCCGGCGTGTCGGCCAAGGTGAAACGCCCCCGCGCCGTCACCGTGCGCTATATGGATGAGACCGGCGAGATCACCGAGCGGGATTTCGTCGGGATCGAGGCCACATCCGTTCAGCACCAGATCGACCACCTCGATGGCAAGCTCTATATCGACCGTCTCAGCAAGGTGAAGCGCGACATGCTGATCCGCAAATCCAAGAAACTGACCGGCTAAAGGGGGATCAGGCCCATGCGCGTCATCTTTATGGGAACTCCCGAGTTTTCCGTGCCGGTGCTGGATGCGCTGGTCGAGGCCGGACACGAGATAGCCGCCGTCTATTGCCAGCCGCCGCGCCCGGCGGGGCGTGGCAAGAAGGATCGCCCGACACCGGTCCATGCCCGGGCCGAGGCGCTGGGCCTTGAGGTGCGCCATCCAGTCTCACTCAAAGGGGCCGAGGAACAGGCAGAGTTTGCTGCGCTGGGCGCTGATGTCGCCGTGGTGGTGGCCTATGGGCTGATCCTGCCGCAGGCGGTGCTGGATGCGCCGAAACATGGCTGTCTCAATATCCACGCCAGTCTTCTGCCGCGCTGGCGCGGGGCGGCGCCGATCCACCGTGCCATCATGGCTGGGGATGCGGAGACCGGCATCTGCATTATGCAGATGGAGGCCGGACTGGATACCGGCCCGTTACTGCTGCGCCGCGCCACCGCCATAGAGGCCGAAGAAACCACTGCGCAATTGCACGATCGGCTGTCCGCGATGGGCGCTGGCTTGATCGTCGAGGCGTTGGAGAAGCTGACCGAGCTTGTGCCTGAGGTGCAGCCCGAAGACGGTGTCACCTACGCCAGCAAGATCGACAAGAGCGAGGCGCAGATCGACTGGTCGCGCCCGGCGGAAGATGTTGATCGCAAGATCCGCGGACTGTCGCCCTTCCCGGGCGCCTGGTGTGAGATTGACGGACAGCGGGTAAAACTGCTTGCCTCGCGCCTTGCTGATGGCAGCGGCGAAGCGGGTGAGGTGCTGGACGATGCCCTGACCGTTGCCTGCGGCAGCGGCGCGGTCGAGCTGTTGCGCCTGCAGCGGGCGGGCAAGGGTGCGCAGGATCGCGAGATCTTTCTGCGTGGCTTTCCGGTGGCGAGGGGTGTCAGGCTTTAACGGGTCTGCTGCGTCTTTCCTTTGCCGGGCGTGAATGCCATCCTCTTCTCTAACGGGGCGCTGATCCTCGTGCCAAGCCATTGGAGGAAATCAGATGTCCATTGTCGCGCTTATCATCATCGGGGCCGCAGCCGGGTTTCTGGCGACGCGGATGATGCGGATCGAGGCGGATATCATCACCACCGTGGCGATCGGCATCGCGGGCGCCCTGGTTGGCGGGTTGGTGCTGCGCACGCTGCTGGCGGTGATGGGGATGCTATCCGGTCTGGTCGGGGCGGTGCTGGGGGCGCTGCTGCTGATCTGGCTCTGGCAGAAATACCTGCAAAAGTAGGAGCCTCAGCTGCGCGGTGGTCGGCTCTTGTAGACTGGCAGGTGCCAGCCAAAGGCGATGGACCCCGCGCGAAGTCCCCAGCAGACTGCGCCGCAGGCCAGCAGGGCAGGCCCGGTGTCCAGCCCCGCCCAGATGGCGGTGACGGCAGTGATCGCCCCGGCCATGGCGCAGGAGATATATAATTCGCCTTGTTTCAGGACCAGCGGCACCTCGTTGCAGACCACATCGCGCATTAGCCCGCCAAGGGATCCTGTCGCCATCCCCATAAGAACCACGATCACCGGCGGTTTTCCCATGGCAAGCGCGGCGCCGGTGCCCGCCGGGACCGCCACCGCAAGGGCAAAACTGTCGAGCCAGATCACCCATTTCATCCGGCTTTCCACCAGATGAGCGGTGACAAAGACGATACCGGCGGCCCCCGCTGCCAGCAGGATGAAATTGGGATCATCCACCCAGAACACCGGATGCCGGTCCAGCAACAGATCGCGCACCGTACCGCCACCTACCGCAGTCAGGCAGGCCACAAAGGCAAAGCCGACGACGTCGAGCTGTGCCCGGCTAGCCACCAACGCGCCGGTCAGGGCAAAGACCAGCACCGAAGCGTAATCAAGCAGGGTCAGAAAACTCATGGTCGCAATAACCCTTGGGCGGTGCTGCGGAGTTGGCCGGGCCGGGGAGAGATCCGTCTCAGGCCGATTTGCGTTTGCCGGGTTTGAAAGGTGCCATGCCGGCGCGGGCCAGCTCATCTGCGCGTTCGTTTTCGGGATGCCCGGCGTGGCCCTTGACCCATTCCCATGTCACGTCGTGCTGGTGCTGCGCCGCATCCAGACGCTGCCACAGCTCGGCGTTTTTCACGGGTTTCTTTGCAGCGTTCTTCCAGCCGTTTTTCTTCCAGCCGAAGATCCAGCCGGTGATACCGTTCTTCACGTAGTTACTGTCAGTAACGATGGTAATTTTCGTCGGACGGCTGAGGCTCTCCAGCGCGTTGATCGCCGCCAGAAGCTCCATCCGGTTATTTGTGGTCTCTGGCTCGCCGCCCTTCAACTCGCGTTCCTTGACGATCTCGTCGCCGTCCATCGCACGCAGCAGCACACCCCAGCCGCCGGGACCGGGATTGCCCGAGCAGGCGCCATCGGTATAGGCAAACAGATCAGCCATGGGTGGCCACCGAAATCCAGTGTGAAACCGAGCCGTCCAGTCCGGGGCCTTTGCCGTGGCTGCGGTCCAGAGGGGTGAAACCGGCGGTGGTCAGCAGATCGATCAATTCGTCTTCCTCGTAGTAGGTGTAAAGGCGGCCAATGGTGTCGCGGGCCTCGCCTTTACCGAGCTTGAGCGCAATGTAAAAGGCGCCATTGGGTTTCAATGCCCGGTGGATGTCCTGCAGATGCCGGGGCATGTCGCTGCGCGGGGCGTGCAGCAGGCTGAAGTTGGCCCAGATCCCGCCGTAGATCCCGTCTCCGGTGATCTCGTCAAAGCGCGCTTGCCAGGCGTTCACGCCGTCAATCTGCGCGGCAAGGGCAGTCATTTCGGAGGAGGCATCCGTGGCGTCCACCCGCAGGCCTGCCTCTGCCATCACCCCGGCCGAGGTGCCCGGCCCGCAGCCCAGATCCAGTACCCGGCCATTCGCAGTGCAGGCCGCGATAAAGGCGGCTAGCCTGGGATCGCTGCTGAGGTAGTCCTGGTTCAGCGCGGCGTAGTCTTTCGCGCGGGCATCATAGACCTTGATGGTTTCGGTATCGCTCACAGGTATACTCCGGCAGAGAGGGAGAGGATGACCACCAGCGTCAGCAGCACCCGCAGACGCAGCCACCAGGGCGGGGTCAGGTTCCAGATGGAAAAGACGCAGTCCAGCAGCAGCAGCCCTGCGAAACCGTAGATCAGGTTGGTTCCGGCACTCAGCGGCCCGCCGCCGGTCATGAAGAACGCCCAGAGGGCAGGGATCACCGACAGGGCATATCCCGCGGCAGCCTTGGCACCGCTCGTTTTTGTGGCAAACCCCCAAAGGACGCCGGACATGAAGCTCAGGATCACTGAGCCATAGAACAGCTGTACATAGGGACCGACGAACCTTGGGCCCAAATGGCTGCTGCCCCAGGCCTGCAGGTCGGGCAGTAACAGCGTGGCTGCGCCCCAGACAAAGGGGATCAGACCAGCCAGCCCCAGGGCCAGCGGGACAAGCGGGATACGGTTCATGCCCGTTCTGCCGCCAGCCGCACGGCAAGAGCGGCAAAAATCGCGGCAAAGCCACGGTTCAGCCAAGTCAGCACCCGTTCAGAGCCAAGAACGAAGTCGCGGGCCTTGGCGGCAAAGACGCCATAAAGAACAAAAACCACAAAGGTCAGCACCATGAATACGGCGCCGAGAAGGGTCATCTCGGCGGTGGCGCTCTCCGGGATGCCCGACAGGAAGGGCGGCAGCAGAGCGAGGAAGAAGACCGACAGTTTCGGGTTCAGGATATTGATCAGCGCGCCGCGCCGGGCGATGCGCAGGCCTGATTGCGGGCGGCTGTCCGACGTGATCGAGAGGGCACCACCGGATTTCAGCGCCTGCCAGGCCAGATACAGCAGATAGGCAACCCCTGCCAGTTTGACGACCTGAAACAGCAGGGCGGAACTGTGCAACACGGCAGCAAGGCCCAACGTTGCAGCTGCCAGATGGGGAAGGATGCCGAAGGTACAGCCAAGCGCCGCCCAGAGGGCAGCCCGCGTTCCCTGGCCAAGCCCAAGTGCCAGCGTGTAGACAACCCCGGTGCCGGGCGCGATGACAACCACAAGGGCGGTGATCAGGAACTGCATTGAAATCATCTCTCGGGCCTCCTTGCGGCGCAGTGGTGTTGATCAACTGCTAACACGCTGCGCCCGTTCAGGGGAGTCCCGGCACGCGGCAGATCTGTCGCGCGTGTTTGGGATCCGTCTGCTATAAAGGCCGACCCGGTTCTGGTCCGCTTCAGGCCGGTGCGCGCAGCACGCGGGGAACTTTGAACTCGACCCGCTCGACCGCGGTTTCCACGATGTCGACGGTGACATCGAAACGGGCACGGAAGGCATCGATGACCTCGTTCACCAGCAGTTCCGGCGCAGAGGCGCCTGCGGTGATGGCGATGCTGCGGATCCCTTCGAGGGCGCGCCAGTCGATATTCTCGGCCCGCTGCACAAGCTGGGAATAAGCGCAGCCCGCCTTGGCGCCGACTTCGACCAGGCGCCGCGAATTGGAGGAATTGGGCGCGCCGACCACCAGCAGTGCGTCGGATTTTGGCGCCACGGCCTTTACTGCTTCCTGGCGGTTGGTCGTGGCATAGCAGATGTCTTCCTTGTGGGGGCCGACGATATTGGGAAACCGCGCCTCAAGCGCTGCAACGATGTCCTTGGTGTCGTCCACCGACAAGGTGGTTTGCGTCACATAGGCGAGCCGGTCCGGATCGCGGACCTCGACCGAGGCGACGTCACCGGGGGTTTCGACCAGAAGAACCTCGCCTTCGGGCACTTGGCCCATGGTGCCGATTGTCTCTGGGTGGCCCTTGTGGCCGATCATGATCATCTGCAGGCCCGCCTCGGCGTGGCGCTGGGCCTCGATATGCACTTTGGACACCAGCGGACAGGTGGCGTCCACATAGACCATCTGACGTTTTTCCGCTTCTGCGGGGACGGATTTCGGAACCCCATGCGCGGAGAAGATCACGGGGCGGTCGAGCGGGCATTCGTCCAGTTCCTCGACAAAGACGGCGCCTTTGGCGCGCAGCCCATCAACCACGTATTTGTTGTGCACGATCTCATGGCGCACGTAGACCGGTGCGCCCCATTTCTCCAGCGCCATCTCCACGATCTTGATCGCCCGGTCCACGCCCGCGCAAAAACCACGCGGGGCGGCCAGGTAAAGGGTCAGGGCCGGTTTCGCGGGCTGATTGGTCTGGGCCTGCTGGCCGGAGGACAGGTCTGAAGTCATGGTCGCGCATCTCCTTGCACGGCAGAGGTAGGGTTTTCCGGCCGCAAGGTCCAGAGGCAGCTGCCTGTTGCAGGCCACCCTAGGGCATCCTGCTGAAAACGACTGTAGATTGTCGCAGAAATGACGGAATGTTAACCTGATGCAGGCAGGCTGCTGTTTTGGATAAGGTGATTTCAGTGCTTTGCCTGCGGTTAGAGTGCGGGACTGAAAACACCGGTTTTCGCGAAACCCTCTTCACAGGGCGAGCGTTTGGTCTTGGGGGCCGGAGTGGCGGACGTAGCGAGTACAAAGAAAATCAGCAGCACCGCTGAATGGCGCGCGGTCGAGGACAGTATGGAACGCCGGTTCCGTACGGTACGGACCACGGCCAATCTCGTTGTGGTGATGAGTGTTCTGTGGATGGGTTTTGGCATCTACATGGGAGAGCTGACGGTCGTCGAAATCGCTCTGATCGCCGGCGCCGGTTCAGCGGCTGCCTGGTATCTGATGCGCACGCGGCACAAAATGGCGGCGCGGCTAATCTGGTTTGTCGCCGGCCTGTGCACGGTTCTGGGCGGGGTTTTCAACCTGCACCCGGCCAGCAGCGTCGAGTTCATGTTCGTGGCGCTTCTCGGCGGGCCGTTCATGGCCTTCTCTCTGAAGCGGGAAAAGCCCTATATCATCGGGCTGATCGTGGCGGTTCTGTGTGCCTGGATCGGGTACCGGCTGCTGGGTTATGATTACTTTGGCTCTCCGATCTTTGACGAGGAATTTTCTCGGACCTACCTGTCGATACCGATCATGCTGACCGTCTTCGGCATTATCATGATCGAGATGATGGCCTTTGGGCAGCTGACGGATTCCTATGGTCAGGAACTGTGGAAATCGCATCAGAAAGAGCGCAAGGCCAATCGTGCCAAAAGCGAATTTTTGGCCGCGATGAGCCATGAAATCCGTACCCCGATGAACGGGGTCATCGGCATGGTCGAAATTCTGGAGAGCACCGAGCTTTCCCCGGAACAGCGGCGTATCCTGCATGCGATCAAGGAATCGTCGTCTTCCTTGCTGTGGATCATCGACGATATTCTGGACGTGTCGAAAATCGAAGCGGGCAAGATGGAGCTGTCGAATGCGCCGATGCGTTTGCTGCCCGTTGTCGAAAGCGTCGCCGAAACCCTGCGGGCCCATGCAGATCAGAAACGGGTCGAATTGTCCCTGTCGGTGCAGGCGAACCTGCCGGATTCTATCCTGGGAGACGCCGGTCGTCTGCGTCAGGTGCTGCTGAATCTGCTCGGAAATGCGATCAAGTTTTCGGCACCGCAGTCGGATGAACCCGTCGGCCAGGTCAGCTTGCGGGTGCAGTTGCAGGGGGACGACTGGATCGAGTTCGTCGTCGAAGATAATGGTATCGGCATGGATGCAGAGGTTCAGAAGGCGATCTTTCAGCCCTTTGAACGCTCCGGGGATGTGGTCAAGCGTATGATCCAGGGCAATGGTCTGGGGCTGACCATCGTCAAACAGCTTGCAGAGAAGATGGGCGGCGAAATCTCGGTCGATAGTACTCTGGGAGACGGGGCGACTTTTACTCTGCGGCTGCCGGTGGCGGATGCCTCCGGCCCGCTCAAATGCCTGCGGCTGTCGGGGAAACAAGTCGTTGCCATGCTGCCCAAGGGCACCGACCGGGCCTGTTGGTCTTCTTATGCGCTGGCGGCGGATTGCGATATCAAATGGGTCGCAAACCGGGATGAGTACATGGCGATCGCGCGCAAGGCGGGACCCGACAAGATCTTTGTGCTGACGGCACCGACCGAGCAGGATCGTACGAGTGAATGGCTGCGCAGCCGGATCGAAGAAGAAGCGCCAGGCGTCAAGCTGCTGTCCCTGAGCCGCGACCGGACCGATGTCACGGGCATTCGCGCCCCGGGACGGTATTCGGTTCAGGACCTGCCGGTGATCCCCAAACATTTCTGGGACGGTCTGGCTTACCTGTCCGGTAGGGCGGCGCCGCAGGACCAGACGCGGGGCGCCCCCGTCTCTGAAGCGTCGGGACATGTAGGCGGGCGCATCCTGGTGGCTGAGGACAACGAGATAAATCAGGCCGTTTTTGAATCCCAATTGGAACTGCTGGGGTATTCCGCAACGATTGTCCGGGACGGCAAGGAATGCCTTGAGGCCTGGGAGACCGGTCAGTTTGACCTTGTGCTGACGGATTGCCAGATGCCGACGATGGACGGGTTTGAACTGACGGCCGCCCTGCGCGCGGCCGAGGCCCGGGACGGGCGCGGTCATACGCCGGTGATTGCCGTCACGGCCAATGCGCTGGAAGGGGAGGCGGATAAATGCCTTGCGGCGGGCATGGATGACTACTTGTCAAAGCCGGTGACCATTGCCGCGCTTGAAAAGGTTTTGAACGTTCATATGCCATCGGGCTCGGCGCTGCCGCAGGGGCTGGGGCGGCCACCGCCTGCTGCCCGTTCTGCCGGAGGATAAAAGCCCGAAGGTAGAAGGGGGCGGGGGAGCCGAGAACGGCCGGTGTTTCCTGCAGTTTCTGTCCGACAAGGGACCGGAATACAAAGAAAGGCGCCCCGAGTGGTTGGGCGCCTTTCTTTTGTTTTGATATCTGAAGGCCTGTGCAGCCCCAATATTCAGCTGTGAGAGGTCAGGACTGGGCCGCTGCGGGGGTCCGCTGCTCGTTCGGGTATTCGCGCGGCGGGCGGCCAATCACATCCTTGAGCTCTTCCAGCTCGATGAAATTGTCGGCCTGACGGCGCAGTTCGTCCGAGATCATCGGCGGCTGGCTGCGGATGGTCGACACCACCGATACCCGGACGCCCTGCCGCTGCAGGCTGGCGATCAGCGGGCGGAAGTCGCCATCTCCTGAGAACAGCACGATATGGTCCACACGTGGCGCCAGCTCCATGGCATCGACGGTCAGTTCGATATCCATGTTTCCTTTGACCTTCCGGCGGCCCATGCTGTCAGTGTATTCCTTGGCTGGCTTTGTAACCATGGTGAAGCCATTGTAATGCAGCCAGTCGACCAGAGGACGGATCGGAGAATACTCGTCATTTTCCAGCAGTGCCGTATAATAAAAGGCCCGCAGAAGCTTGCCGCGACGCATGAATTCTTGCCGCAAAAGCTTGTAATCGATGTCAAAACCCAATGCCTTGGCGGCTGCGTATAGATTCGATCCATCGATGAACAGCGCAAGCCGTTCGTCTTTGTAAAACATCAAAATTGTCCTTCCGATATAACTATTCCGCCAGTGTACCGTGAGTGAATGCTAAAAAGCGGCGAAACAGGTGGACTTAATGTAAGTTATTTGACATCTGCCGCAAGTGGAAGGATTTTCGGAAGCGAGGCCAAAATGACCGAAAACCGGTCAAAATCACTGATCGCGCTGGGAGGAAACCTGAACCTGCGCGATTTGTTGCCGCAAGACACCCTTGCGGCGGCCGTCGGGGAATTGCCCGGTGCGGGAATTTCCTTGCGCGCGGTTTCCCGGTTTTTCAGGACGCCCAGTTTTCCTGCGGGGGCCGGGCCTGACTATGCCAATGCTGTCGTAGAGATCGAAACAAGCCTTTCTGCGCAGGCACTGCTGACCCGGCTGCACGAGATCGAGGCGCATTATGCCCGCGAGCGCGGAGAGCGCTGGGGTATGCGGACGCTTGATCTCGATCTGATCTCGTTAGGAGACAGTGTCCTGCCGGATCAGGATGAATATGTCCGCTGGCGCGATCTGCCGCTAGAAGTGCAGATGAAGGCAACGCCGGACCAACTGATTCTACCGCATCCGCGGGTGCAGGACCGCGCCTTTGTTCTGGTGCCGCTGTGCGACATCGCGCCGGATTGGTGTCATCCTGTGCTGCAAAAAACAGCCGCCCAGATGCGGGATGCCCTGCCAAAAGCAGATATCGACAGCGTTATCCCGATATATTGACCCGTTTCGGGGTTTTCTTCGCTTGTCAATAAAAACATATGGGCGTAGAAGTCTCCCTTCCGGACCCACTAATATTTTGGAGAGTCGCCCATGGCCCGCGTGACGGTTGAAGATTGCGTAGACAAAGTCCCCAACCGGTTTGAGCTGGTAATGCTTGCGGCCCATCGTGCCCGCGAGATTTCCGCAGGCGCCCCGATCACCGTGGAGCGTGACAACGACAAGAACCCCGTCGTGTCGCTGCGCGAGATCGCAGAAGAGACCCAGAGCGCCGACGAGCTGCGTGAGCGTCTGATCGAAAGCAACCAGACCCAGATCGAAGTCGACGAGCCCGAAGAGGATTCGATGGCGCTTCTGATGGGGGCCGACAACGACAAACCCTCCGAGGACGATATGTCCGAGGAAAAACTGCTGCGTGCGCTGATGGAGGCCCAGAGCCAGGGCTGAGCGGCGCAGAGATTGCTACCTGAGGCTGCGGACCGGATATGACTTCTGCTGAAATTTCCGCCGGAGATCTGATTGCTCTGGTCCGCAACTATAACCCCAAGACAAACGCGGATCGCATCGCCGAAGCCTATGCCTTTGGCGAAGAGATGCACAAAGGCCAGTTCCGCCACTCGGGTGAACCTTATTTCACCCATCCGGTGGCCGTCGCAGCGATCCTGACCGAGCAGCGCCTTGATGATGCGACCATCATCACCGCGCTGCTGCACGACACCATCGAAGATACCAAAGCGTCTTATGACGAGGTTGCCCGCCGATTTGGCGATGAGGTGGCCATGCTGGTTGATGGGGTCACCAAGCTGACCAACCTGCAACTGTCGAGCCGGGAAACTAAGCAGGCGGAAAACTTCCGCAAGCTGTTCATGGCGATGTCCAAGGATCTGCGGGTGATCCTGGTGAAGCTGGCTGACCGGTTGCACAATATGCGCACGATCAAGGCGATGCGCCCGGAAAAACAGGCGCAGAAAGCCCGCGAAACCATGGATATCTACGCGCCTCTGGCCGGACGCATGGGCATGCAGTGGATGCGCGAAGAGCTGGAGGATCTGGCGTTCCGGGTGCTGAACCCCGAGGGCCGCCAGTCGATCATCCGCCGTTTCGTGACATTGCAGCGGGAAACCGGCGATGTGATCCACCGGATCACCGGCGATATGCGCGCCGAGTTGGAAAAGGCCGGGATCGAAGCCGAAGTCTTTGGCCGCGCCAAGAAGCCTTATTCGATCTGGCGCAAGATGCAGGCCAAGGATCAGGGGTTCTCGCGCCTCTCCGATATCTACGGTTTCCGCGTGATCACCCAGTCCGAGGAAGACAGCTATCGCGCGCTGGGCGCCATCCACCAGCGCTGGCGGGCGGTTCCGGGCCGGTTCAAGGATTACATCAGTCAGCCTAAATCCAACGGGTATCGTTCGATCCACACCACGGTTTCTGGCCGTGACGGCAAGCGTGTCGAGGTGCAGATCCGCACCCGCCAGATGCACGATGTGGCCGAAACCGGCGTTGCCGCGCATTGGTCCTATCGCGATGGCGTGCGCTCGGAAAACCCATTTGCGGTGGATCCGGCGAAATGGATCTCCTCGCTCACCGAACAGTTCGACGCCGAGGAGGATCACGATGAATTCCTCGAAGCGGTCAAGCTGGAAATGTATTCCGACCAGGTCTTCTGCTTCACCCCCAAGGGTGACGTGATCAAGCTGCCCAAGGGCGCGACGCCGATCGATTTCGCCTATGCGATCCACACCCGTATCGGCCATGCTTGTGTCGGCGCCAAGGTGGATGGCATCCGGGTGCCGCTGTGGTCGCGGCTGCGCAATGGCCAGTCGGTCGAGGTGATCACCGCCGAAGGACAGACGCCGCAGGTCAGCTGGCTGGAAATTGCCACCACCGGCAAGGCCCGCACCGCCATCCGCCGCTCGCTGCGCGAAGCGGACCGGGCGCGCTTCGTCAAGCTTGGGCATGAATTGGCGCGCTCGGCCTTTGAGCATGTGAACCGCAAGGCAACAGACAAGGCGCTGGAAACAGCGGCCCGGGCGCTGCGCGTCGGTACTGTCGATGAACTGCTTGCCCGTCTGGGCGCGGCAGAGATTGTGGCCCATGATGTGGTTCAGGCGGTCTATCCTGAGCTGACCGCCCACGAGAGCGAGGAAATCTCGCCGCGCCGCGCGGTGATCGGCCTGGAGCCGGGACAGAGCTTTGAACGCGCGCCCTGTTGCCAGCCCCTGCCGGGTGAACGGATCATCGGCATCACCTACCGGGGGCAGGGCGTGGTCGTGCATGCGGCCGATTGTGACCGGCTGGGTGAATTCGAAGAACAGCCAGAGCGCTGGGTCGATGTGCATTGGCATAGCGGCACCCACCCGGCCGTCTATAACACCACGCTTGAGATGATCGTCGGCAACGATGCAGGCGTTCTGGGGCGGATTTGTACATTGATTGGTGAGAAGAAGGCCAATATTTCGGACCTGGAATTTGTTGATCGGAAACCAGACTTTTACCGGCTTATGATCAATGTCGAGCTACGGGATGTGGAACAGCTCCATTCCCTCATGTTGACGTTGGAGGCGGAAAGTCATGTCGCCGAAGTGGTGCGGTTCAGGGAAAAACCGGTAAAGCACACAATTCCGGGATAATGGTTCGGCTGGAACCGGGAAGGACGCAGACCGTTGGTATTCAGGCGCCGGGACAGACGTCCGCCCCTTCGTGCGGTTGCGGATTTTTTCTGGCCTCGGGGCGGTTGGACCCGGGCGTTTCACTACGTCAAGCACCGCGTCCGCAGGCTTCCCGATTCGCCTGAACGCATTGCCCGCGGCATCTGGGCTGGGGTTTTTACCACCTTCACACCGTTCTACGGGATGCATTTCGTTGTGGCGGCGATCATCGCGCGGGTGATGAATGGCAATATCCTTGCGGCGCTCAGCTCGACCTTCTTCGGCAACCCTCTGACCTATGTGCCGATCGGGGTGGCCTCGCTGCAGACCGGCCACTGGCTGCTGGGCACCCATTTTGACGAGGAAGTGGACAAGTCTCTGGTGGGCAAATTTTTCGCTGCCGGTGACGATCTGAAGAACAACCTCTTTGCGCTTTACAGTGACCGCCCGGCGGATTGGCACGGGTTGCAGGTGTTCTACAACGAGGTGTTCTACCCCTATATGATCGGCGGCATCATTCCGGGCATCATCTGCGCCACGGTTTGCTATATGGTCAGCCTGCCGCTGATCCGGGCCTACCAGCAGCGTCGCCGGGCCAAGATCAAGGCCAAGTTTGAAGAGATCAAACGCCGCGCCGCGCTGGAAGGTGCGGAAAGCACAGAACCTCCGGCGAAGAAGGGGTTGAAAACCAGCCTCAAGTCATCGCTGGGTGCGCGTGTGAAACGCCGCGCGGATTAGACCGCAGTGGTTTCCCTAAACAGGATGGAAAATCGGGGTTGCCCCCAGAGTTTGCCTGTCTAGTCTCTGGCGCAGGACATTCCTTTCAGGACCGAGGACCATGGCAGAGAACAAGGCACAGAACAGGTTGAGGCTGGGCGTCAACATTGACCACGTGGCCACCGTGCGCAACGCCCGCGGCGGCGACAACCCGGATCCGGTGCGCGCCGCTCTGCTGGCGCAGAACGCGGGCGCCGACGGGATCACTGCACACCTGCGCGAAGATCGCCGCCATATCATCGACAGCGACATCGAAGGCATGATGCAGGTGCTGCAGGCGCCGCTGAATTTTGAAATGGCTGCCACTGAAGAAATGCAGGCCATCGCCCTGCGTCACAAGCCCCATGCGATCTGCCTGGTGCCGGAGAAGCGCGAAGAGCGCACCACCGAGGGCGGGCTGGACGTGGCCGGGAATGACAATGCGCTGGCAGAATACATCACCCCCCTGCGCGAGGCGGGCAGCCGGGTGTCGATGTTCATCGCCGCCGACAAGGCCCAGGTCGAAGCCAGCCACCGCATCGGCGCGCCGGTGATCGAACTGCACGCAGGTGCCTATGCGGATGCCTGGGCCGAAGGTCGCTGGGACGAGCGTGACGCCGAACTGGCCAAGATCACCGAAATGGCCGCCTATGCGCATGATCTGGGGCTGGAGGTCCATGTCGGGCACGGTCTGACCTACGACAGCGTTGGTCCCATCGCCGCCCTTCCGCAGGTCATGGAGCTGAACATCGGTCATTTCCTGATCGGCGAAGCCCTGTTCGTGGGGCTGCCTGCAGCCATCGCGGAAATGCGCCGCCGGATGGATGCCGCGCGCAGCGGGGCGGAGGCATGAACCTCAAACGCTTTACGCTGGTCTATGTGGCTACGGCTCTAGGGGTGATCGCGGTTGTCTATGCCGTGCAGGTCCTTTTGGGTCATAACATTGCCAATGGCGGGATGAGCATTATTCCTGCCATCGTTGCGGCGATGGTCGAAGGGCAACGATACGCGAGGGCAGAACATGCGGTGCCGGAAAGCGCCGTTCTGTGGCGGTTTGCAAAGGCTGCGGCGCTGATGATCCTTGGTCTGAGCCTGATTTTCGTGGTGCTTCTCAGCCTCATCATGCCGCCGCTGCGTCAGATGATGAGCGATCCGGTTGGGGCCAGTGTCCTGTTTGGGGGAGCGCTGCTGCAGGCGGCGCTGGGGCTTGTGCTGGTGCGGTTCTTTACCGGCATGGGTGCGAAATCCCAACTGACCGCGATCCGCAAGAAAGAAGAGCGGGACTGACCGCCATGGGTGCTTCATGATCCTTGGCATCGGGACAGATCTGGCCAACATTGACCGCATCCAGCGCACGCTGGACCGTTTTGGCGACCGGTTCCGCAACCGGGTCTTTACCGAGGTCGAACAGCGCAAGTCCGAGCGTCGCCGTGATGTGGCGGGCACCTATGCAAAACGCTGGGCGGCCAAGGAGGCGTGTTCCAAGGCGCTGGGAACCGGGCTGCGCATGGGCATCGCCTGGAAAGACATGTCCGTCAGCAACCTGCGCACCGGTCAACCCGTCATGCATGTGACGGGCTGGGCTGCGGACAGACTCGCCAAGATGACCCCGCCGGGTCATGAGGCACACATCCACGTCACCCTGACCGATGATCACCCCTGGGCGCAGGCCATCGTGATGATCGAAGCGCGACCCTTTGCTGACGCAGCGGGGGAATCCGGCGGGGATGCTTGACTTAGACCCAGCCGGGCCGCATGTAGCCCCCGACCCAACCTACAACACCGGAGAGCCTGATGACGGCCAAATCCCATGCCGGACACTCGATCCTTGAGACGATAAAGACCATTGTCTACGCGCTGCTGATTGCCGGCGTGTTCCGGACGTTGTTCTTTCAGCCGTTCTGGATCCCTTCGGGTTCGATGAAGGAAACGCTGCTGATTGGTGATTTCCTGTTCGTGAACAAGATGGCGTACGGTTACTCCTATGCTTCCTGCCCTAGCGTGCGTCTGGGCAGTATCGGGATCGACGTCGATGCCAGCGACATCTGCGGCTTTCTGGACGGGGAAAACACCCGCATTCTGGGTAGTGAGCCCGAGCGCGGTGATGTTGTCGTCTTCCGGCATCCGGTGACAGGCACTGATTTCATCAAGCGACTGATCGGCCTGCCTGGCGACCGTATTCAGGTGACCAATGGCGTTCTGCAGATCAATGGCACTGCTGTCGCGCTGCAGGACGCAGGCGATTTCGAGGAGCTGATGGAGCGTCAGGGGCCGATCGGCTCTTACCCGCGCTGCGAGAACGCACCGGTGGGTGAGGGCGCGACCTGTGCCAAATCACGGCAGATCGAAACCTTGCCGGGTGGGGTGGAGCATGTAATCCTGAATATCGCCAATCAGGGCATGGATCACACGGGCGTTTATCAGGTGCCCGAAGGCCATTATTTCTTCATGGGCGACAACCGCGACAATTCCAGCGACAGCCGCCTGCCGCAATCTGCCGGTGGTGTCGGCTTCGTACCGTTTGAAAACCTGATCGGGCGCGCGGATCGCATCATGTTCTCTTCTGCCGGGCGCTCGATGCTGTATTTCTGGACCTGGCGTGGTGATCGTTTCTTCAAGGGGATCGAGTGAAACTGTCTAAAGACATGCGGGCATTTGAGGATCGGATCGGGCACAGCTTTGCCCGGCCCGAACTTTTGCTGCGCGCGCTGACCCATGCTTCGGTGTCTTCGCCGAACCGCAAGGACAACCAGCGGCTGGAATTCCTGGGCGACCGGGTGCTGGGTCTCGTGATGTCCACCGCGCTGTTGGAACATGACAAGACCGCGACCGAAGGCCAGCTGGCGCCGCGCTTTAACGCGCTGGTGCGCAAGGAAGCCTGCGCCGATGTCGCCCGCGAGATCGACCTTGGGTCCGTCTTGAAACTGGGCCGGTCTGAAATGATGTCCGGCGGGCGCCGCAAGGAGGCCCTGCTGGGCGATGCGATGGAGGCGGTGATCGCCGCCGTCTACAAGGACGCCGGGTTCGAAGCAGCGCAGGAGATGATCCTGCGGCTGTGGGGATCGCGTATCGGCAAGGTCGAGGACGACGCCCGCGACCCGAAGACCGCTTTGCAGGAATATGTGCAGGCGCGCCGCCAGAACCCGCCGGCCTATGTGCAGGTTGCCCGCGACGGCCCGGATCACCAGCCGATCTTTACCATCGCGGTCCGACTGGATGACGGGACTGAGGAACAGGCCAGCGCCGGGTCGAAACGGCAGGCTGAACAGGCCGCTGCCAAGGCGCTTTTGACACGATTGGAGCAAGACACATGACCACACGCGCCGGGTTCATTGCCCTGATCGGAGAGCCGAACGCAGGCAAATCCACCCTTTTGAACCGCATGGTGGGGGCCAAGGTCTCGATCGTGACCCACAAGGTACAGACCACCCGCGCCCGGATCCGGGGCGTGGCGATGGAGGGCGACAGCCAGCTTGTGTTTGTCGACACGCCCGGCCTGTTCAAACCGCGCCGCCGACTGGACCGCGCCATGGTAGCGGCCGCCTGGGGCGGCGCTGCGGATGCGGATGTCGTGGTGCTGCTGATCGAGGCCCATCGCGGCGTTACCGAAGGCGTGGAGCGCATCCTTGAAGGGCTGGCCGACATCGGCAAGGGCCGCACAGTGGCGCTGGCGATCAACAAGATCGACAAGGTGCAGGCCGAGGACCTCCTCGCGCTGACCAAGAAGCTGAACGACGCCTATGAATTCTCCGAAACCTTCCTGATTTCCGCCGAACGCGGCCACGGGGTCGAGGATCTACGTCACTGGTTGGCAGAGCAGGTCCCCGAGGGGCCGTGGCTTTACCCTGAGGATCAGATCGCTGATCTGCCCATGCGCATGATCGCGGCAGAAATGACCCGCGAGAAGCTGACGCTCCGCCTGCACCAGGAACTGCCCTACCAGTTGACCGTCGAGACCGAGAACTGGGAGGAGCGCAAGGATGGCTCGGCCAAGATCGACCAGATCATTTATGTGGTCCGCGATGGTCACAAGGGCATCGTTCTGGGCAAGCGCGGCGAAACCATCAAGGCCGTCAGCCAGGCTGCCCGCGCCGAGTTGGAAGAGTTCCTGGACCGCAAGGTGCATCTGTTCCTGCAGGTCAAGGTCCGCCCGAACTGGCTTGAAGAATCCGAACGCTATTCGGAGATGGGACTTGATTTCAAAGACGGAAACGCATGAGCCGTCTGACCGCGCGCTTTTGGGTCGATGCCTATCTGGCTCGGCTTCGGTTTTCTGATATTCCGGCCTTTGTGACCGCGCATGGCGACGACACTGCCGGCGCGGTTCTGGTCAAGCTGAACACGCTTGATGGGCAGGCGCAGGCCTTTCATCGCTCCTACGATCTGATGAGCGGCGACCGCAAATGGGTTCTGCTGGCCGAAGGGCCAGAGACTGATGTGGATGCCTCGGTCCGGCGGCAGGGCGAGTTTGACCCTGACCTCTGGGTGATCGAGGTTGAGGACCGGCAGGGCCGTCACCTGCTGGACGAACCGGGGCTGGAGTAGGCGATGGACTGGCGTGACCACGGCATATTGCTGACCGTGCGCCGCCACGGGGAAAGCGCCGCCATCATCGATGTCTTTACTGAAGGGCACGGGCGCCATGCCGGGGTCGTGCGTGGTGGCGCCGGGCGGCGGATGGCGCCGATCCTGCAACCGGGGGCGCAGCTCGATCTGACGTGGCGTGCGCGCCTCGAAGAGCATCTGGGCAGCTATCAGGCGGAGCCCCTGCGCAGCCGCGCGGCGGCGGCCCTGTCCGGGCGGTTGGCTCTCGCGGGCCTCAATGCGGTGACAGCGCTTTTGTCCTTTTGCCTGCCGGAACGCGAAGCCTACCCGGCGCTATACGCGCGGACCGAACAACTCTTGGATCTTCTCGATCAAGAAGACCTCTGGCCGCTGGCCTATCTGCATTGGGAGGTGGCGCTACTGGAGGAGATGGGCTTTGGCCTGGATCTGACGGCCTGCGCCGTCACCGGGGCAGAGGAGGGGCTGGTTTATGTTTCCCCCAAAACCGGGCGCGCGGTGTCGGCGGCGGGGGCAGGGGACTGGGCGGACCGTTTGTTGCCGCTGCCACCGGTGCTTTTGGGGCAGGGGGCGGCAGAGGATCCCGAGATCGCGATTGCCCTGCGCACCACTGGTTATTTCCTCGAAAGCCATCTGGCGCGGGCTTTGGGCAACCGCCCGCTGCCCGAGACGCGCGGGCGGCTGGTGGATCTGATCAGCCGTCGGCCCTGAACAGCATCTCGCGGCCTGACCCATTGCGCAGGATCAGCACGTCGCCGGTGACTTCGGCCTCGCCCATGGTTTGCAGCGCCTCTAGGAAACGGGTTTCTTCCAGCAATTCGGGGCAAACCTTGCGGGTCGATGATAGGCCTGTGGTATCGAACCAGGGGTAGGGTGCGGTGGTTTCAGCGCGATAGGCGTTGCAGGGCGCCTGTCCCGCGATCTTGCCGGGGGCGGGGAATTCCAGCGTCGCGGCGGCGCTGAAGGGCGCGCCATCAATCTGGCTCAGCCGCCATGTCTTGCCCGCTGCACCATAGGCCGACAGGGTTTCGTCCCCGGCGCAGGCGGTCAGGGCAACTAATAGGACCGGTGCCAGACGGGCGGGCCACGAAATCAGTTTTGTGAAATGGGAAACGGGCATAGGGCAGCCTTCTTCGTATTCAATCAGAGCAGCAATCCGCGGTCAATTTTTGGGGGTCTTCAACCGACGGGGGATTAGGTTCGTCGCGTGGTAGGACAGATTGCCGTGGGACACCAGCGCCGACCGGTAACCAAGTGGTTCACTTCATGGGGGCCATGCGGCGGTAATCCAGAGGAACACCGTCTGCCGGGAGCCGTTACCTCAATAAAAAAGAGGCCCGGCACAAGGCCGGGCCAGTCGGGGATGTCCCCGGGGAGTGATAGGTGTGAAGGGGGTCAGGCCAGCAGTCGGCGGGCAATGACCTGCGCCTGAATTTCGGCGGCCCCTTCGAAGATGTTCAGGATCCGGGCGTCGCACAGCACGCGGGAGATCTTGTACTCCAGCGCGAAGCCGTTGCCGCCGTGGATCTGCAGACCGTTGTCCGCTGCCGCCCAGGCAACACGGGCACCCAGCAGTTTGGCCATGCCGGCCTCTAGGTCGCAGCGGTGGCCGTTGTCCTTTTCCCAAGCCGAGAAATAGGTCAACTGGCGGGCAACCATGATCTCCACCGCCATCATCGCCAGTTTCGACGACACCCGTGGGAAGTTGATCAGCGATTTGCCGAACTGTTTGCGGTCCTGTGCATACTGCATCGCGATATCCAGCGCCGATTGCGCCACGCCAATGGCGCGGGCGGCGGTCTGGATACGGGCGCTTTCAAAGGTCTCCATCAGCTGTTTGAAGCCTTTGCCCTCTTCGCCGCCCAGAAGGTTCTCGCCCTTGACCTTGAAACCGTCAAAGCCAAGTTCGTATTCCTTCATGCCGCGATAGCCCAGAACCTCGATCTCGCCGCCGGTCATGCCTTCGGTCGGGAAGGGGTTCTCATCAGTGCCGGGCGTTTTTTCCGCCAGGAACATCGACAAACCGCGGTGATCGGTGGTGTCGGGGTTGGTGCGTGCCAGCAGGGTCATCACATGGGTCCGGGCCGCATGGGTGATCCAGGTCTTGTTGCCGGTAACCTCGTAATCGCCATCGGTGTTCTTCACCGCGCGGGTACGCAGGGAGCCAAGGTCCGACCCGGTGTTCGGCTCGGTAAAGACGGCGGTGGGCAGGATTTCGGCGCTGGCGATCTTGGGCAGCCAGTTCGCCTTCTGCTCATCCGTGCCGCCAGCGATGATCAGCTCGGCCGCGATTTCAGAGCGGGTGCCAAGGCTGCCGACACCGATGTAACCGCGCGACAGCTCTTCGGAGACCACGCACATCGACGCCTTGGACAGTCCGAAGCCGCCAAATTCCTCAGGGATGGTCAGGCCAAAGACGCCCATCTCGGCCAACTCGTTGATAATCTCGATCGGGATCAGCTCATCCTTGAGGTGCCATTCGTGAGCAAAGGGCTTGACCTTTTCCAGCGCGTAGCGGCGGAACTGGTCGCGGATCATCTCCAGTTCTTCATCAAGGCCCGAGGCGCCGAACATGACGGACCCAGCCTGCTCCTGCATCAGTTCGACCAGACGCGTGCGGGCGGCAGCGGAGTTGCCAGCCTGGCACAGGGTGGTGATTTCTGCGCTGTCCAGCAGGCTTTGGGCCGAGGCGTCCAGTCCCAGATCGTTCAGGCGGATGATCTCACCCTGGTTCATCTGGATGCCGCCGCGCATCTGCGCCAGGTATTCGCCAAAGGCGATCTGGTGGATCAGCTGCTCCATTTCGTTGAACTTGCCCTCGGATTGCATCCGCTCGGCCCAGTTCTGCATCTGGCGCAGGCTGTAGACATAGGTGGCAAGCCAGGACAGCCCGTGGGCCGCAGTCTGGTGCTGCTCTACCAGTGCGCCGGAAACGCGGCCATCGGCTGTGACCAGATCGCGGACCGCGCCGCGGGCAGTCTCCAGCAGTTGGTCAAGCGGGCCAAGCGTCGCTGCGGTCAGCGTCAAAAGGTCGGGGAGTACAATCTGCTTCATTTGCAAGTCCTGTCCGTCGTGGGCCATGAGTCACATCCTTCTTCGGTCGCTTGGTGGTAAACATTTCGCAGGTGCAGCGCAATAAAAATACGCCGCGATGTGGCATATCGACCAAAAGTTTCGTGTTTATTTTGCTGGTGCAGCGGTCTGGACCTATCGCTATGAAGAGGCATGACAAGTCTTTTTTCCGCTTTCACACCGTCTGAACTGGCGGCGGCCTTTGCTGTTGCGCTGGTCGCGGGCACGGTCAAAGGGATGGTTGGTTTTGCCATGCCGATGATTCTCGTCTCTGGTCTCAGCATGTTCATGCCGCCGGAAATCGCCTTGGCGGGGCTGATCCTGCCGACGGTTGTGACCAACGGAATGCAGGCCTTTCGGCACGGCTTTGCCGCAGCGGTTCAGTCCTTGAAACGCTTCCGGCTGTTCCTTCTGGTGGGGCTGGTGTTTCTTCTGACCAGTGCCCAACTGGTGCGGGTTCTGCCGCAGCAGGTGATGCTGCTGATTATCGGCGTGCCGGTATCGCTGTTCGCCCTGACACAGCTGATGGGCAAGCAGCTGACACTCGCCAGGCCCACGCCCCGGTCCGAAGTGCTGGTGGGCGGCTTTGCCGGGCTGATCGGCGGCATGTCGGGCATCTGGGGGCCGCCGACGGTGGCCTATCTGACCGCCCTTGGCACGGAAAAGAGCGAGCAAATCCGGGTGCAGGGCGTGATCTACGGCATGGGGGCGGTCGCCCTGTTGGCGGGGCACATCGGCTCGGGCGTCATGCGGGCTGAAACCGCGCCGTTTTCGGTGGCACTGATCCTGCCTGCGGTGATGGGCATGTGGATCGGCGGACGTCTGCATGACCGTATCGATCAGGTTGCCTTCCGCCGTCTGACGCTGTTCGTCCTGCTGGTTGCGGGGTTGAATTTGCTCCGCCGCGCGCTGATGCTGTGATCAGTATCAGTTGATCAGACAGATCCGGGCTGTAAGACTACAAGCAGGGGCAGCAAGACCGACATGGGCAACCGTCTGAATGCAAGCCAGCTTGCGCTTGGATCCATCGCGATCTCCTTGATTGTTCTGGCGCTCAAGCTTGTCGCCTGGTGGGTCACCGGGTCCATTGCGCTGTTTTCCGATGCTCTTGAGTCCCTGGTGAATGTGGGCGGTGCATTCTTGGCGTGGCTTGCGGTGCGCTATGCAAGCCGTCCTGCGGATGCGGGCCACCCGTTCGGGCACCACAAGGCGGAATATTTTTCGGCCGTTGCCGAAGGCATCATGATCATCATCGCTGCCTTCCTGATCCTTGAGCAGTCGATCTATGCATTAATGCGGCCTATCGCGCCCGCTGATTGGGGAATGGCAGGTCTTTGGATCAACGCTGTCGCGATGGTGGCCAACCTGCTCTGGGCACGCCTGCTGATCGGGCGGGGCGGGGCGTTGCGGTCTCCGGCTCTGGTGGCGGGCGGGCGTCACCTGATGAGTGATGTCTGGACGTCGGTTGGGGTTCTGTTCGGCCTTGGTCTGGCACTGTGGACAGGGTGGAGCTGGCTGGATCCGGCGCTGGCGCTGATCGTGGCGGTCAATATCCTGCGCGAGGGCTATGGAGTGGTGGCCTCCTCGGTCAACGGCTTGATGGATTCGGCTGCTCCGCCGGACGAGCGGGAGGAGATCGAGGAAATCATCCACCGCTCTGCAGAAGGTGCCCTGCAGGTGCACGGGCTAAAGACGCGCCGGGCGGGCACAGCTTTGTTCGTGGAATTTCATATGGTGGTTGCGGGCATGATGACGGTGCGTGCGGCCCATGACATCTGCGACCGGGTAGAGGACGCGATCCGGGCCGAGTTGCCAGAGGCAAAGGTGAACATCCACGTGGAGCCCGAGCACAAGCTGGAGAAGACGGGTATCTCTCCGCGCTGAGGTGATTGCATTTCCGCACCAGTTTCCGTTTAACCCATGCCAAAGAGGCACAGGGCAGGAGCGCAGCACATGGCGATGGAATGGGACAGGTTGTTGAACCCGGGGCGTTTGTGCCGACCCGATTTTGAGGAAAAGCCGGGCCGCCCCGCCTATTTGCAGGATTACGACCGGATCCTGTTTTCCGAACCGTTTCGCCGTCTTGCGCAAAAGACGCAGGTGCATCCGCTGCATTCCCATGACCACGTGCATCACCGGATGATCCACAGCATGGAAACCTCCAGCGTGGGGCGCTCCCTTGGCATTCAGGTGGGGCAGAAACTGGTTGAACGCGGCAGTCTGGCCGAAGGGCAGCAGCATGTGATGGCAGGCGTGGTGCAGGCGGCCTGTTTGGTGCATGACATCGGCAACCCGCCCTTTGGTCATTCCGGCGAGGACAGTATCGGCGAGTGGTTTACGCGCCAGTTTGCCAGCGGCACCGGCCTTGCCGCTGCTGTGCCTATCGAGGTGCGTCCCGAATTCGAGGCCTTTGAAGGCAACGCGCAAGGCTTTCGCATCGTTGCTCGGCTGGAGATGGGCCAGCGCGAAGGCGGTATGCGCCTGTGCTATGCGACTCTTGGGGCCTTTTCCAAATACCCTTGCACGGCAGAGGCCAAGGCGCTGTCCTCGGGGAGTTACGTGGGCCTGAAGAAATTCGGCGTCTTCCAGTCTGAACGCGATCTATTCGCCGAGGCTGCAACGGCGCTGGGCCTGCCCTCGGACGGCACGGGAGCGGCGCAGGTCTGGCGGCGCCATCCGCTTGCCTTCCTCGTCGAGGCGGCGGATGACATCTGCTACCGCATTCTGGATATCGAGGATGCCGCCACGGTGGGCGATCTGGACAGCGATCTGGTGGCGGGCATTCTGGAAGATATCACCGGCAAGGCGAACCATCCCGAAGATGCCGCTATGCCCCTGCGGGACCGTGTCGGAATGCTGCGGGCCATGGCCATCGGCGCCTCGATCGAAAGCGCGGTCGAGGCCTTCATGGCCAACTATGATGCCATCATGATGGGGGAGTTCAGCGACGGGCTGATGGAGGTGTCCACCAAGGCGGACGCCTTTGCCAAGCTGAAAGAGATCTCGAACGCCCGCATCTTTACCGCGCGGCGCAAGACCGAGCTGGAGATTTCCGGCCGTCAGGTGCTGCATGGGCTGCTGAATCACTTCAGCGGGCTCTATGAGGATCTGAAGGCCTGCGGCTGGGACGTCGAGGCATTGAAGGCGCGGCATGGCTATTGGGCGAAACTGATCCGGGCCGTCGATCTGGACCTGCGCGGGGTAACGGATGAGTATACCGCGCTGCATTCGCTCGGCGATTTCGTCTCGGGCATGACGGATCGTTATGCGGTGAAGGTCCGCGACATGGTCGAAGGACGCATTTCGCAGGGCTGATCTAGGCTCCGGACCTCTAGTGATACAAAAAACCCGGCCAATGGCCGGGTTTTTCGTTTGATCTGACGAAAGAGTTTAGCCGATTGCGGCGGCTTTCACATCTTCGTCGATGTAGGGCAGATACTGTTCGAAGTTGTCTGCGAACATCTGAACCAGTTTGGCGGCCTGCTTGTCGTAGGCGTCCTGATCGTCCCAAGTGCGGCGCGGGTCCAGCAGAACTTCGGCAACGCCGGGCACGGCGACCGGCACGTCAAAGCCGAAGTTGGAGTCCTTGCGGAACTCGACCTCTGCCAGCGAGCCGTCCAGCGCGGCAGTCAGCAAGCCGCGGGTCGCCTTGATCGGCATCCGCGAACCGATGCCATAGGCACCACCGGTCCAGCCTGTGTTCACCAGCCAGCAGGTTGCGCCATGCTGGGCGATCTTGTCACGCAGCAGGTTGCCGTAGACCTCGGGGCGGCGCGGCATGAAGGGCGCGCCAAAGCAGGTGGAGAAGGTCGGCTCCGGCTCGGTCACGCCGCGCTCGGTGCCGGCCACCTTGGAGGTGAAGCCCGAAAGGAAGTGATACATCGCCTGCGCCGGGGTCAGACGTGCAATCGGAGGCAGCACACCGAAGGCATCGCAGGTCAGCATGATGATGTTCTTGGGGTGACCACCGCGGGCGGTGCTGGATGCGTTGGAGATATACTCCAGCGGATAGGCGCAGCGCATGTTGGCGGTCAGGCTGTCGTCGTCGAAGTCGAGCTCAAAGGTTTCGGGATCAAAGACCATGTTCTCGATCACGGTGCCGAATTTCTCGGTGGTGGCGTAGATTTCCGGCTCTGCCTCGGGGTTCAGGTTGATGGTCTTGGCATAGCAGCCGCCTTCGAAGTTGAAGGTGCCGTTGTCGGCCCAGCCATGTTCGTCATCACCGATCAGCACGCGGTCCGGGTCGGCGGACAGGGTGGTCTTGCCGGTGCCGGACAGGCCAAAGAACACGGCGGCGTCGACCGGGTTGCCCTTGGCGTGGTTGGCCGAGCAGTGCATCGGCATGATGCCTTTTTCCGGCAGCAGGTAGTTCAGCAGGGTGAAGACCGATTTCTTGTTCTCGCCCGCGTATTCGGTGCCGCCGATCAGGATCAGCTTCTTGTCGAAGTTCAGCGCGATCACGGTTTCGCTGCGGCAGTTGTGCTTGGCCGGGTCAGCCTGGAAGCTGGGGCAGTTGATGATGGTGAAATCTGCCATGAACTCGTCCAGATCCTCGCGGTCGGGACGGCGCAGCAGGTGGCGGATGAACAGGCTGTGCCAGGCAAGTTCGGTCACCATGCGCACGTTGATCGCGTGGGCGGGGTCCGCACCGCCAACCAGATCCTGCACGAAGTAGTCGCGACCCTTCATGTGCTCCAGCATGTCGGCATAAAGCGCGTCGAAACCTTCGGGGCTCATCTCGGCGTTGTTTTCCCACCAGATGGTGTCTGCAACCGCTTCGGTCTTGACCACGTGCTTGTCCTTGGGGGAGCGACCGGTGAATTTGCCGGTGGTCACGAGAAAGGCGCCGCCGTTGCCCAGTGTGCCTTCATCCCGTTTCAGCGCCGCTTCGATCAGCGCGGGCTCCATCAGGTTGTAATGGACATTGCCCAGACCCTCGATACCTTGATCTTCGAGGCGGAATTGTGGGTTCACCCGTCCTGATGCCATGTGTTCTTTCTCCTGTGGCGGCTGCTTGAAGCCGCATACATCTAAAGCCGCGCCGTGGGGCAATTCACCGGTAGCGACACCGGTGAGCCGGGTCTTAACATGACGTTTTACACGGTGAACAGGACGCTTTGGCGCAGTTAGCGCCATCAAGTGAACGTTTAGCGCAACCATTTTTTTTGTCGCCAAAAGGAAGCGCTTTCTTCAGTGAGTGCTAAGACATTTTTGCCTTAATTGCGGCCCAAAGGTGCCGTGATTCGCCAATGGGGATTGATTCGCAGCCTGAGAAGGGCGATTAAGGAATGTAAAAAGCGAAAAGCTGAGCAGTGATTTAGGGGCGCATTCAATGTCAAAGATTGCTTTGGTGGACGACGACAGAAACATCCTGACTTCGGTGGCTATGACGCTGGAGGCAGAAGGGTTCGAGGTCGAAACCTACAACGACGGTCAGGCCGCCCTGGATGCTTTTAACAAGAAGCTTCCGGATATGGCCGTGCTCGACATCAAGATGCCGCGCATGGACGGCATGGATCTGCTGCAGCGTCTGCGGCAGAAATCGCAGATGCCGGTGATTTTCCTCACCTCCAAGGACGATGAGATCGACGAGGTTCTCGGTCTGCGCATGGGGGCGGATGACTACGTCAAGAAACCGTTTTCGCAACGCCTGCTGGTCGAACGCATCCGTGCCCTGCTGCGGCGCCAGGAAGCAATCAACGGCGACGCGGTAGAAGGCGCTGCGGTTACAGAGACCAAGGTCATGGAGCGCGGCAACCTACGTATGGACCCGCTGCGTCATGCGGTCAGCTGGAAGGGCAAGGATGTCTCGCTCACCGTGACCGAGTTCCTCCTGCTGCAGGCGCTGGCCCAGCGGCCCGGTTTCGTCAAAAGCCGCGATCAGCTGATGGATGTGGCCTATGACGATCAGGTCTATGTGGATGACCGCACCATCGATAGCCACATCAAACGCCTGCGCAAAAAGATGCGCAGCGCGGATTCCGACTTTGCGGCGATCGAGACGCTGTATGGGATCGGTTACCGCTACAACGAAGAGTAAGAGTCAGATCCGGTTTGGGGAGGCAGGGGGATATGCGCGATACCGGCAGCACACCGCCACCATCCGGTGAGGATGTGGTTCTGGGCGACGATTGGGTCGCTCCAGAGCAAACGGTGACGGAAGAGATGCAGGTACGCCGGGCCAGCCGCGGGGTATTTTCGCTCAAAGGCTCGCCTTTGACTCGGAAAATCATCACCTTCAACCTGATCGCACTGATCATCCTTGTCGCTGGGATTCTCTACCTTAACTCCTCGCGGCAAAGCCTGGTTCGCCAAAAGGCGGGCGCGCTAGTGTCCGAAGCAACCCTGATCGCAAATGTGTTCGAAGCTGAATTGCCTGCGGTGGGCGGCGTCAGCTTTGCCACCGGTGACGGCATCGATGCCGAGGGCACCCTGTCCGGCATCAGCCTGCGGGGCGGGGTCGAAGCCATGGTATTCGATGCCAGTGGCACCCTGATCGCCAGCGTCACAGGCGTTGCGCGCTCGGATGCGCTGAATGCTCTGAATGAAAATCAAAAGGGTAAAACTCTGATCTCCGACGGGCTGTCGGCGCTGTGGTCGGCGGCGGGCAGTGTGTTCAAATCCGGGGAAAACACCGCCGATGCGGGTCTTACGCTCGAGGCGCAATTGGGCCGGTTGGCGGAGCACACCCTTGGCGCCGGAGCAACAGTTGATACTGCCGTAGATACCAGGGGGGGGACGGTCTTCTCGGCGGCAGCCCCGATTCTTCACAACGGACAGGTCATCGGAGTGGTGGCCCTGGCATCTCCCATCGGGGAAATCGACGCGCTGGTGCGCGGTGAACGTGAGCGCGTGTTGCAGATGTTCGTGGTGGCGCTGTTGGTGTCCGTCGGTCTCAGCCTGGTTCTGGCTTCGACCATAGCCAATCCTCTTGCCGATCTCGCAGAGGCTGCGGAAAGCGGGCGCGACCGTGATGCCCGAAAAAGTCACCCCGGCCGGGTACGTATCCCGGACCTGTCTGCACGGCCTGACGAGATTGGTCGTCTCAGCCGGGCGCTGCGCGGAATGGTAAAAGCGCTCTACAGTCGCATCGATAGTAACGAACAATTTGCAGCTGATGTGGCACATGAGATCAAGAATCCCTTGGCGAGTCTGCAATCTGCAGTCGGGACCTTGCGGATGGTAAAGCGCGAAGACCAACGGGAGAAGCTTATGGAAGTCATCGAACACGACGTGCGCCGCCTTGACCGGCTCGTGAGCGATATCTCGAATGCTTCCCGCCTGGATGCCGAACTGGTCAAGGAAGAAGAAGAAGAATTCGACCTTCTTACTATGCTGGGCAATCTCAACCAGTTCCTTGGCGAAGATGCCCGCTCCAAGGGAATCGACTATATCGCCGACTTGCCGCCGCAACCGATCATGCTTCAGGGACTTGAGGCACGTCTGGCGCAGGTGTTCGTCAACCTGATCACCAATGCGATTTCCTTTTGCGAAGATGGCGATGCGATCCGTGTCTGGGCGCGACGCCGGGCCAATCGGGTGCTGATTGTGGTCGAGGACACCGGCCCGGGCATTCCTGAACAGGCGCTATCGAACATTTTTAAACGCTTCTACTCACAGCGCCCGGAAGAGCATTTTGGCAATAACTCCGGCCTTGGACTGGCGATTTCAAAGCAGATCGTCGAAGCGCATGGCGGTGTGATCTGGGCCGAGAATATCCGCCCGACCGAAGCCGACATCACCTCTGAACCGCTGGGTGCGCGGTTTGTGGTCGGCCTGCCGGTGTGATCCTCTTGTGATGGTCCTGTGATGGTGCAGGACCTTAGCCAGTGTATACATGCCTCCTGTGTAGCGCTTGACGGGCGTGGCCTCCTGATCCGGGGGGCTTCCGGCAGTGGGAAATCGGCGCTGTCCCTGCATTTGATGGCCTATGGAGCGCAGCTGGTCGCGGACGACCGAGTGTTGCTCACGCTCAATGATGGATCCGTCGTGGCGCGGCCACCCAAGGCAACCGCAGGCCTGATCGAAGCGCGCGGCCTGGGCATCCTGCACGCGGAAAACACCGCTCAGGCGGCTATCTGTGCCATTGTGGACTTGGACCGGCTTGCAGACGGGCGTCTTCCGGCCCAGTCTGCCGAAACGATTCTGGGGCTGGATCTTCCCGTGATACACCGCGTGGAAGCAACGCATTTCGCTCCAGCCCTGTTGCAGTATTTGAAATGTGGAGCCCTGAACCCTGATGCCTGACGTCGATCCCGATGCACAGCCGATCGTTCTGGTCACCGGTCCGTCCGGCGCTGGGCGCACCACGGCGATCAATGTGCTGGAGGATCTGGGGTTCGAGGCGATTGACAACTTGCCGCTGCGGCTGCTGCCGATCCTGATCGAGGCGGCAGGGGTGAGCGCGCCAATGGCGCTGGGGCTGGACAGCCGCAATCGGGATTTTGCGCCGGGTGCCCTTCTCGACATGATTGAAATGCTGGCGGCGCGGCAGGACGCCGAACTGACGGTTCTCTATCTGGATGCCCGCCCCGGCGTCCTGCTGCGGCGTTATTCGGAAACACGGCGCAGGCACCCACTGGCCCCGGCAGAAACGCCCGAGGTTGGCGTGGCGCGGGAGCAGGACCTGATGGCGCCAATTCGCGAACGCGCGGATATGCTGCTCGACACCTCTGAAATGAATGTGCACCAGCTGAAGGCCGAGATTGAACATTGGTTCGCGCCGGATGGGCGGTCGCTGGCCCTGTCCGTACAAAGTTTTTCCTACAAACGCGGTGTGCCGCGTAGCGTCGATCTGGTCTTTGATTGCCGGTTTCTGGCGAACCCCTATTGGGAAGAGGCACTGCGGTCGCTGAATGGCCGCGACGCTGCGGTTCAGGACTATGTGAAACAGGACCCGCTGTATGACGGGTTCATGGCGCGGGTGGTGGATATGGTACGGTTTTTGTTGCCCGCCTTTCGCAACGAAGGGAAATCGCATCTCTCCATCGCCTTTGGCTGTACCGGTGGGCAACATCGTTCGGTGACCCTGGCAGAAACCCTGGCTAAGACCCTTGCGGAAGACGGGCAGCAGGTGTCAATTAGACATCGCGAGCTGCAGCGCTAACAGCGGAACGGAGAGGCCGGGTTGATCGGGATTGTTATTGTCGCGCATGGGGGGCTGGCCAGAGAGTATCTGGCCGCCGTTGAGCATGTGGTTGGCGAGCAGCCGAACCTGCGTGCGATTACCATTGCGCCTGACGATGACCGTGACGACAAACAGCGCGAAATCTGTATTGCCGCCGACGATGTGGACACCGGCGATGGCGTTGTGATCGTCACCGATCTGTTTGGTGGCTCTCCGTCCAATCTCAGCCTACGGGCCTGTGCGCCCACGGATCGGCGCATCCTTTACGGTGCCAATCTTCCGATGCTGATCAAGCTGGCAAAATCCCGCCATTTGCCGGTTGCCGATGCCGTGCGCCAGGCGATGGAGGCGGGGCGCAAGTATATCAACTCGCAGAACATTAACCCCGCAGGGGAGTAAGACACTTCAATGGCAGTTAAAACGCTGAAGATCATAAATGAAAAAGGCCTGCATGCGCGTGCCTCCGCAAAGCTGGTCGAAGTGGTCGAAGGCTTTGATGCCACGGCTGAGGTTTCAAAGGACGGTCTGTCAGCTTCCGGCGACAGTATCATGGGGCTTTTGATGTTGGCAGCCTCGAAAGGAACGACTATTGACGTCGATACTTCGGGGCCGGACGCAGAGGCTCTGGCAGAGGCTTTGGAGGCTCTTGTCGCCGACAAATTCGGCGAAGGATACTGAAGGGCACAAGCACCTGTGGAAGACGGGAAGGGCAAAGTGGCGGATACGGCGCATGACCATGACGGCGGCCTGAAGGCAGAGTCGGAGACGGGCGAGGTCTATGACCGGCGCACCCTGACCTATGCCAATTCCTTTGACGACCGCTGGACCTCGCTTGCCATCCGCGCCATCGAATGGTTCACCGGCAAGCTGACCATTCTGCGCATGGTCAAGAAGTTCGAAAAGCAGAACGCCCAGTACCGCGGCCAGAAATTCTGGCGCGGCGCGTTGAACGTGATGGGGATCGATCTGCTTACGCCCGAAGAGCAGATCCGCAACATTCCCGCAGAAGGTCCGGTTGTGATCGTGGCGAACCACCCACACGGAATGGTCGATGGCATGATCTTTGCTGACCTGATTGGTCGCATCCGGCTTGATTACCGAATTCTGACGCGCTCGGTCCTGACGGGGCTTGATGAGGCGGCGACCTCCTTCATGATCCCGGTGCCGTTCCCCCATGACCCTGAAGCGCAGCGCAAGATGGTGGAAATGCGAGCCAAGACCATGGCCCATCTGAAGGAAGGCGGCGTTGTGGCGTTGTTCCCCTCGGGTGTGGTGATGTCGTCGGACAGCTGGTTTGGCCCTGCTATCGAGCAGGAGTGGAATGTGTTCACCGCGCAGCTGATCCGCCGTTCTGGCGCGCGTGTGGTTCCGATCTTCTTCCCGGGGTCGAATTCGCGCTGGTATCAGATTGCCTGCCGGATCTCTCCGATCCTGCGTCAGGGGCTGCTGCTGCATGAAATCGTGCGCTCCTGCAATAAGCCGCAGGCGCCGGTGGTCGGAGAGCCGCTGACGGATGCGCAGATGGAACGGCTGCACAGCGATCCGCGCGGCTTCATGGCTTGGCTGCGAGAGCATACCCTGTCGCTGGGCAGTAAAACTCCGGCTGACGACAAGTAATCCGCTTTCTAAATTGATGGACGCGCTGCAGCTTTTTGATCGCTGCGGGTCAGGCCCCTGAATAGAGGGCCGTCGCCGCAGCAGTCAGGAAAGCCCGGGGATCAGCGCGTCGGAACCGGCGTTTCCCCGCGATAGTCATAGAACCCGCGCTGTGTCTTGCGGCCCAGCCAGCCAGCCTCGACATATTTGGTCAGCAGCGGGCAGGGGCGGTATTTGGTGTCGGCCAGCCCGTCGTGCAGCACGTTCATGATGGCAAGACAGGTGTCCAGGCCGATGAAGTCTGCCAGTTCCAGCGGCCCCATCGGATGGTTGGCGCCCAGCTTCATCGATTCGTCGATGGATTTCACCGACCCAACCCCCTCATAGAGGGTGTAGACGGCTTCGTTGATCATCGGCATTAGGATCCGATTGACGATGAAGGCGGGGAAATCTTCGGCGCTGGCGGCGGTCTTGCCCAGACGCTCCACCACGGTCTGACATGCCGTGAAGGTCTCCTCGTCGGTGGCAATACCGCGGATCAATTCGACCAGTTGCATCACTGGCACCGGGTTCATGAAGTGGAATCCCATGAAACGTTCGGGGCGGTCGGTGCGACTCGCCAGACGGGTGATCGAGATAGACGAGGTGTTCGAGGTGAGAATCGTATGCGGCTGCAGATGCGGTTGCAGATCTTCAAAGATCGCCTGCTTGATGGTTTCACGTTCGGTTGCCGCTTCGATGACCAGATCGGTGGCCCCGATATCGGGCAGAGCCAGCGTCGGAGTGATGCGCGCAAGGGCGGCATTCATGTCCTCTTCGCTGATCTTGCCGCGACTGGCCTGCCGGGCCAGGTTCTTCTGGATCGCACTCATGGCGCCATCCAATGCGGTCTGATTTACATCATTGATAACAACGTCATAACCCGCAACTGCCATGACATGGGCAATGCCGTTGCCCATCTGTCCCGCTCCGATTACGCCGATTTTTTTGACTTCCATGCCGATGGCTCCCTGGCTGCCTGCCGGGTGATCTTATCGGTCGTTTCGGGGGGGGCACAAGGCTGGCGCAGGGGTAATTTAACCAAATTTGAGCTTTAGGAAATTTGCAAGTTTTCAGGCTCAAAGTGAGTATCGGGTGAAAAATTGGTGGGACTATGAGTTACGAACTCCAAAGCGTTTCGACGCTTTCGGGTGGAACATGTTGCTATGCAGGCTCAAGGCTGCAGGTACGTGGACCCGAACGCGACTTGAATGAACCTTATATCGCATTTCTGGGCGGAACAGAGGTGTTTGGTCGCTTTGTGGCTGAGCCGTTTCCCGCCGTGGCCGAATCCCTGCTGGATGTTCCTTGCGTCAACCTTGGTGGTGTGAACGCGGGGCTGGACAGTTTCATGAGCGATGACAGCCTGATGAGGGTGGCTAAGGAATCAGATATCGCTGTCTTCCAGCTTCTGGGTGCGCAGAACCTGTCGAACAAATATTACCGTGTACATCCGCGCCGGAATGACCGGTTCCTGCAGGCCCGCCCTGAACTGAAGGCCCTTTATCCGGAAGTGGACTTCACGGAGTTTCATTTCAACAAGCATCTGCTGACCGAGCTCAAGAACGTCTCTGGGGAGCGGTTTGAAACCCTCTGCCTGCATCTGCAATCTGTGTGGGTCAGTCGCATGGGTGATCTCATCACTGCGATGGACGGACGGTTGGTGCTGCTGTGGCTGCGCTATAATCTGGGTGGTGTGGGAATGTTCGGACGTGAACCGGTCCTGGTCGATCAGGCGATGGTCGATTCTCTGAGGCCCTTGGTCAAAGGGGTGGTAGAGCTTCCTGTTGCCACCGCAGGGTTGGCGAATGACGTCATGGGCATGGACATGGGGCCGCTCGACCTGCCGACGGCGCGCCATATGCTGGGGCCGAAGGAACACAACCGGATTGGATGCGCCACGGCTGAGAAGCTGCAGGGTATCTTGGGGCAGCGCAAAGCAGCGGGCTGACCCGCATGTGATAGCTGCCGGTCAGTAGGGTGGCCGACCTGCTGCCTGGTTTTCGAAGTATACAGAACGCAAAAGGCCCGCATCGGATGCGGGCCTTTTTCGATGACATGTGGCTCTGTGTGGCCCGGCGTGTGCCGGGCCGGAGCCAGGGCTTTTAGCCCAGTTTTTCGGTGAGTTCGGGGACGGCCTGGAACAGGTCTGCCACGAGGCCATAATCGGCAACCTGGAAGATCGGAGCCTCTTCGTCCTTGTTGATCGCGACGATGATCTTGGAGTCCTTCATGCCCGCCAGGTGCTGGATCGCGCCGGAGATGCCGACCGCGACATAAAGCTCGGGGGCGACGACCTTACCGGTCTGGCCCACCTGCCAGTCGTTCGGCGCATAGCCGGAATCGACCGCAGCACGGGACGCACCAACCGCAGCGCCCAGCTTGTCCGCCAGACCTTCGATCAGTTTGAAGTCCTCTTCGGAGCCGACACCGCGACCACCGGAGACAACAACGCCAGCCGAGGTCAGCTCGGGGCGGTCGCTTTCGGCAACCTTGTCTTCGACCCATTCGGACAGGCCGGGGTTCTCGGCTGCGCCGGTGGTTTCAACAGCGGCAGAGCCGCCTTCGCCAGCTGCGTCAAAGGTCGAAGTCCGGAAGGAGATGACCTTCTTGGCGTCTTTCGACTTCACGGTCTGGATCGCGTTACCGGCGTAGATCGGACGCTCGAAGGTATCGGCGTCGACAACAGCGGTCACATCCGAGATCACCATCACGTCCAGCAGCGCCGCAACGCGCGGCAGCACGTTCTTGGCATCGGTGGTCGCAGGCGCCACGATGTGGCTGTAATCACCAGCCAGCGACACGATCAGTGCGGCAGTGGGTTCCGCCAGACGGTGACCCAGCGAGGCGTCCTCGGCGACCAGCACCTTGGCCACGCCGTCGATCTTGGCAGCAGCGTCGCCCGCGGCAGCAGCCGATGCACCGGCACAAAGCACGGTCACATCGCCCAGCGCCTTGGAGGCGGAGACAGCCTTGGCGGTGGCGTCCATCGCCAGTTCGCCATTATTCACTTCAGCAAGGAGAAGAACAGCCATTACACAGCCCCCGCTTCTTTGAGTTTCGCAACCAGTTCGTCAACCGAACCGACCATGATGCCAGCCGAGCGGGCCTGCGGTTCGGTGGTGGAGACGATCTCGAGACGCGGGGAGACGTCGACGCCGTAATCGGCAGCGGTTTTCTCGTCCAGCGGCTTTTTCTTGGCCTTCATGATGTTCGGCAGCGAGGCATAGCGCGGCTCGTTGAGGCGCAGGTCCACGGTGACGATGGCGGGCATCTTGACGGAGATGGTCTGCAGACCGCCGTCTACCTCGCGGGTGACCTTGGCGCTGTCGCCGTCGATGTCGACTTCGGAGGCAAAGGTGCCCTGCGACCAGCCCAGCAGTGCGGACAGCATCTGACCGGTGGCGTTCATGTCGTTGTCGATCGCCTGCTTGCCTGCGAGCACCAGACCGGGCTGCTCTTCCTCGACGACCTTGGCGAGGATCTTGGCCACGGCCAGCGGTTCGATATCGGTGTGCACGTCATCGGCGGCGACAACCAGGATGGCGCGGTCTGCGCCCATGGCCAGCGCGGTGCGCAGGGTTTCCTGTGCCTGTTTTACGCCGATCGAGACCGCAACGACCTCATCCGCCTTACCGGCTTCTTTCAGGCGAATGGCCTCTTCGACGGCGATTTCGTCAAAGGGGTTCATCGACATTTTGACGTTGGCGAGATCGACACCGCTTCCGTCCGCTTTCACGCGGACCTTCACGTTATAGTCAATCACGCGTTTGACAGGCACGAGTACCTTCATTTTGCGTTCTCTCCTTAACAAACGGCCTGCCGTGGGGACGGCGGGCCTCCATGCTCTCGCGCCGTTGATACCGGGTCAGTGGTGCGGGCAACAGTGAAAAATCGTCATGTTAGCGGCCCCGGACGTCGCGTCCGCGTGTTTGGCGCATCATTTTTGCAAGAATGTTTCGCAAGCGCCCCTGCCTGCCGCCACGGCAGATTTCCACCCCGGCGTTGTCGCCGGGGTATGTCTTGGGCCCCTGCGATTCGCAGAGGCGATGATCCGGGGGTCAGCGGTTGGCGCCCGGAACCCAGAGCACATCCAGATCGCCATTGTCATTGGCGGCGCGGGAGGCGACGAAAAACCAGTCGGACAGGCGGTTGAGATATTTGACCGCTGCCGGATTCACGTCTTCTTCGGTGGCAAGCTCGGTGGCCAGGCGTTCAGCGCGGCGCGCCACGGTGCGGCAGACGTGCAGATGGGCAGCCAGTTTCGACCCGCCAGGCAAAACAAAACTGCGCAGCGGCGCCAGCTCTTTGTTCATCACATCGATCTCGGCTTCGAGCCGGTCGACCTGACTGGGCACCATGCGCAGCGGCGGGTATTCCGATTCGCCGTCCTTATCCATGTCCGGGCGGCAAAGATCGGCCCCCAGATCGAAAAGGTCGTTCTGGATGCGGGCAAGGGCGGCATCCATTTCACCTGAGGCCTCAAGACGGGCAACGCCGACAAAAGCGTTCAACTCGTCCGAGGTGCCATAGGCGGTGACCCGGGCCGAATGTTTGGCAACCCGGTCACCATTGCCCAGAGCCGTATCGCCCTTATCGCCGGTGCGGGTGTAAATCTTGTTCAGAACAACCATGATTTCTTATCCTCCCTGATTGCGCAGGTAGACATAGGCGGCCACCAGTACAACGGCAATGAACTGGAACAGTAGCCGGAGGCGCATCATCTTGTTGCCATACTTGTGGTTGAAGGCGCCGCCTTTACCAAAGCCACCAAGGCCGATCACCAGAACGATCACTACGGCCGCCATGGCCAGGATGGCCAGAATATAGAGCGGATCACCCATTGCTCTTGCTCCTTCGCATTTGCGTTGCCCCGGTCTATCGCCTGCATGGGCGGATGGCGACCGCGAATCCGCTATCTAAGCCGCGCCAGGATGCGGTCAATTGACCGGGTTGGCAAAATCCGGCGCAGGAAGCCGGCGATATGGGTCGGCGTGGTTACGTAATAGCGCGGGCGGGGGCGAGGCGACTCGCAGGCATGGATCAGTTTCGCCGTCACTGCCGAGGCCGGGAGTTCGAACCGGTCGGGGCCTTTGCTTTCGTAAAGCCGTTTCAGCAGGCTCTCCTCATAACGGGCGCGCAGGGGTGAGGCGCGCCAATCCACGTAGCGTTCGAAATGCGGGATAGAGTTTTCGCGAATCTTCGATGTCACCGGGCCGGGTTCGATCAGGATCACATGGATGTTGGTGTCCGTCAGTTCGATCCGGAGCGTATCCGTCAGCCCTTCGATGGCGTATTTGGTTGCCACATAGGCGCCGCGCCACGGGAAGGTCACCAGACCCAGAATGGACGAGTTCTGCACGATGCGCCCATGGCCTTGCGCCCGCATCACCGGCAGCACCTGGCGTGTCAGCTCGTGCCAGCCAAAGAAATTGCTTTCGAAGATGTCACGCAACGCCTCGGTCGGCAGATCCTCGACTGCGCCGGGCAGCCCGTGCGCGCCGTTGTTGAACAGCACATCAAGGCCCCCGCCGGTTGCGGTCAGCACCTGCTTCAGCCCGTCCGTGATGGTGTCTGGCCGGGTGTAGTCGATCAGCGGGCTGTCAAAACCTTCATCGCGCATCCGGTCGCAGTCTTGCTGCTGGCGGCAGGAGGCAAAAACCCGCCAGCCGCGATCCCGCATGCCGCGCGCTGCAGCCAGTCCGATGCCCGAAGAACAGCCCGTAATCAGGATGGTTTTTTGCATATTGCCCCCATTGCATCTGCGCGGGGGATACCCGCGCCAGCGCAGTTATGGGGCCTTTTGACTGACCAGTGAAGCGGCGATCCAGCCAAAATGTTCATTGTCCGAGGTGCGCAGATGCAGCCAGCCGGTGCCGCTGTCCCCGATCACGATCACTTCGTCCCCGGCCAGCAGGCGGGTGATGATCGGATAGGCGGTGCCCGGCCCCTGCCGCATATTGACCCGCGCGGCCCGGATGCTGCGTTTGTCCGTTTCGGGGTCTTCCGTCAGCCCAGGGGCAAGCAAAGCCGTGCCTGCCGCCGGGGGTTGGTTGGTGGCGGTCGCCAAAGGTGCCTGAGTTGTGCCCAGACCTTGCAAGCCGAGTTGCATCCCGCCGCCAAGGCCCTCTTCAAGCGAGGCAAGTTGCATTCCTCCGGTGTCCAGGCCGGCGGAGATCACCCGCGCCGCAGAGGTCCGGGATGTAACGGATGGTGTGGTGCCCGGGGGGCTGGCGGTCTCGCGGGGGGAGGTGGCGCTTAACGCGGCTGTGCCATCCTTGGCAGCGGCGGTCTCGGTCTCTTGGGCGCCCTGATTGGGGGATAAATTGGGGGATAGGCCCTGCTGGCCAGCGGCACGTGCCTGCGCCAGGGCCTTGTGTCGCTGATCAAGAGAGGTCCGGGTCACCAGAGAGCTTGCGGTGACGGTTATCTCATTGCGGGTTGTTGCGGGTTTGGCCGGGCTGTCTGCAGGGTCCGTGGCCGCGCTCTTTTCCACCACAGGCCGTTGCGGCGGCGTAAAATCCGCCCCGCCGCTGAGCTCATAGAACCCCCAGCCAAGGAAGGCAAAAGACGCCAGAACAAAGCGCGACATGGCGTGGTCCCCCGGAAAATAGCAATATTTAACGACAGCCCGAGGCAGATGCCCCTGCGGCATCGTTCGTGGGCGGTGGCGGCCGAATCCTGCTGTTCGACCCTGTGGCACTGACGCCAGAACATTAGGCTGTCCGGGTTTAAGCCTAGGTGAAAAAGGATCGTAAACACAGGGGAGAGTCCGATTTCTTCTCCCCCAAGTGGTACCAAGGGGGAAATCCGGGCCGGGGGAGGACAACGCGCCGCTTTACCGCGGCACATGGGGGCAGTATTACCACGGAATGAGTGACTTGGTAGAAGACCCCGACCTCCCCTCCGCGCCGCAGAACGGCGAAGTGCTGGAACCGCTGCGCCGCGCCATTGGCGAGCGTTACCTGACCTATGCGCTGAGCACGATCATGCACCGGGCGCTGCCCGATGCCCGTGACGGGCTGAAGCCGGTGCATCGGCGCATTCTTTATGCGATGAACCGGTTGCGGTTGAATTCGACTGGAGGCTTTCTGAAATCGGCGAAGATTTCCGGCGACACCATGGGGGATTTCCACCCCCACGGCGACGCGGCGATCTATGATGCGATGGCGCGTCTGGCGCAGGATTTCAACGTCCGCTACCCGCTTGTCGACGGTCAGGGCAACTTCGGCAATATCGATGGGGATAACCCGGCGGCCTCGCGCTATACCGAGGCGCGCATGACCTTTGTCGCCGAGGCGATGCTGGATGGTCTGAACGAGGACGCCGTCGATTTCCGCGACAACTACGATGGCCGCCTGACCGAACCGGCGGTGCTGCCCGCGACCTTTCCGAACATTCTGGCCAATGGGGCCAGCGGTATTGCGGTGGGCATGGCGACCAATATTCCGCCGCATAACATCGCCGAGTTGATCGACGCCTGTATCCACCTGATCAAGGCGCCCGGCGCCGATGATGACACGCTGCTGAAATACGTGCCGGGGCCGGATTTCCCGACCGGCGGCGTGATCGTTGAACCACAGGAAAACATCGCCAAGGCCTATCGCACCGGGCGCGGGTCCTTCCGGCTGCGCGCCACGCACGAGGTCGAGGACCTTGGCCGGGGTCAGTGGCAGATCGTGGTCACCGAAATTCCTTATCAGGTCCAGAAATCTAAGCTAATCGAAAAGATCGCCGAGCTGATCCAGACCAAGAAGGTGCCGATTCTCGGCGATGTGCGGGACGAGAGCGCCGATGACATCCGCATCGTGCTGGAGCCGCGCTCCAAGAACGTCGACCCGGATGTGCTGATGGGCATGCTTTACCGCAACTCCGATCTGGAACTGCGCTTTTCGCTCAACATGAACGTGCTGATCGACGGGGTCACGCCCAAGGTCTGCTCGATGAAAGAGGTGCTGCGCGCCTTCCTTGATCACCGCCGCGACGTGCTGCAGCGCCGCTCGCGCCATCGGATGGCCAAGATCGACCACCGGCTGGAGGTTCTGGACGGTTTCATCATCGCCTTCCTCAACCTCGATCGGGTGATCGACATCATCCGCTATGATGAGGACCCCAAGGCCGCTCTGATGCGGGAGGATTGGTCGAAGGATCACCCTCGTGCCTATGACGAGGCGGACTACAAAACACCCGGTGCAGGCACCGGAGAGCTGTCCGAGGTTCAGGCCGAGGCGATTCTCAACATGCGGCTGCGCTCTTTACGGAAGCTGGAAGAGATCGAACTGACCCGCGAACGCGATGCCCTGCGCGAGGAACGCGCCGGGCTGGTGGAACTCTTGGGGTCGGAAGAACTGCAGTGGACCCGGATTACCGAACAGCTGCGGGAAACCAAAAAGCAGTTCGGCAAGAACTACGAAGGCGGCGCCCGCCGCACCCGGTTTGCCGAGGCGGGAGAAGTTGAGGAAGTGCCGCTGGAGGCGATGATCGACCGCGAACCGATCACCGTGGTCTGCTCGCAGATGGGCTGGATCCGGGCCATGACCGGCCATATCGACCTGAACCGTGAATTGAAGTTCAAGGACGGCGACGGGCCACGTTTTATCTTCCATGCGGAAACCACCGACCGGCTTTTGGTCTTTGGCAGCAACGGACGGTTCTATACGGTCAGCGCTGCGACCCTGCCTGGTGGCCGTGGCATGGGGGAACCGGTGCGCCTGATGGTGGACCTGCCCAACGAGGTTGAGATCGTCGATATCCTGATCCACAACCCCGAAGGACGGCTGCTGGTCGCCTCTTCTGCGGGCAACGGGTTCATCTGCGTCGAAAAGGACATCGTGGCGCAGACGCGTGGCGGCAAGCAGGTGCTGAACGTCAAGGAGGACGAACAGGCGCGAATCTGTGTGCCGGTGACTGGCGATCACGTGGCCGTGGTTTCGGAAAACGGCAAGTTCCTGGTCTTCTCGGTCGAGGAAATGCCGGAGCTGTCCCGTGGTAAGGGCGTGCGTCTGCAAAAGTACAATATGGCGCGTGGCAAGCAGGGCTCGCTGGAGTTGGATGGTGGCCTTAGCGATGTCACCACCTTCAACTGGGATGATGGCCTGACCTGGGAAATGGGCGGCGGCAAGACCCGCCATGAAACGGATCTCAGCCAATGGCTGGGCAAACGCGCCGGTGTCGGCAAGCGTCCGCCCTATGGCTTCCCGCGGAATTATAAATTCAAGTGATGGTGCGGGGCGCGGAAAATCTGTGCCCCCTTTGCCACCTGCCGTCGGTGTTGCTGACGCGCGTCTTTACCGGCGCGCGCGACTCTGCCTATCTGTGCGCGACCGGCCTCATACACCAGCTTCATACAAGGGAAATGGAATGACCCGACTTCTTGCCTTTCTGGGCCTTTTTGCGCTGCTTTCGGCCTGCACTGAAACGCTGCTGGACGAACCACCCGAGGATCTGGGTGCCTTCCGGGTGCGGGTTGCCCATGTTTATACCGAAAAAGCGCTGAAATGGCCGATGTCCCGCGCTGCGGAGCAATCGGAGTGGATCGAGCCGATGAAAACAGCGCTGGAAGCCCGCCTGCGCCGCTATGACGGGCCGCAGGAGTATGACGTTGCCGTGACCCTTGAGGGCTTCATGCTGGCGCCGCCGGGGGTGCCGGTGCTGTTCAATCCCAAAAGCGTTGCGGTTGTGAATGTCTTTGTCTACGACGTGGAAAAAGAAGAGTTCCTTGCCGACAAGCATCAGATGGAGATCTTCGAGGACACCACAGGCGAAAGCGCGATTGTCGGCTCGGGCCACAGCCGGACCAAGGAAGAACAGATCGCCGGATTGTCGCTGAATATCGCTGATGCGGTGGAAGAATGGATGGCCGAACAGCACAAGGAAAACGGCTGGTTCGATCTGCGGACCGAGGCCGCTGAGTAGGGCATTGCCCCGCTCCGGGGTGCGAAACCACATCAATACGGACGAAGTTTGCCAAATCCACGACTGTCAAGCAGGAACGGGTTGATTTTTGCGCGTAAACCAAATAATCGGCGCGCGCAGAGGAAACCGGGTCGCATAGGGACCCCACATTTCAAAAGGGCGCCAAGAGAATGGCTAAGGAAAAGTTTGAGCGTAATAAACCGCACGTCAACATCGGCACCGTTGGCCACGTTGACCACGGCAAAACCACGCTGACCGCAGCGATCACCAAATACTTCGGTGACTTCAAAGCCTACGACCAGATCGACGGCGCACCGGAAGAAAAAGCCCGCGGCATCACCATCTCGACCGCCCACGTGGAATACGAGACCGAGAACCGCCACTACGCACACGTCGACTGCCCCGGCCACGCTGACTACGTGAAAAACATGATCACCGGTGCGGCGCAGATGGACGGCGCGATCCTGGTTGTGAACGCAGCTGACGGCCCGATGCCCCAGACCCGCGAGCACATCCTGCTGGCGCGTCAGGTTGGCGTTCCGGCGCTGGTCGTGTTCATGAACAAGGTTGACCAGGTCGACGACGAAGAGCTGCTCGAGCTCGTCGAGATGGAAATCCGCGAACTGCTGTCTTCCTACGACTTCCCGGGCGACGATATCCCGATCATCGCAGGTTCCGCTCTGGCGGCGATGGAAGGCCGTGACCCGGAAATCGGCGAAAACAAAATCAAGGAACTGATGGCGGCTGTGGATGAGTACATCCCGACCCCCGAGCGTGCCGTTGACCTGCCGTTCCTGATGCCGATCGAAGACGTGTTCTCGATCTCCGGTCGTGGTACCGTTGTGACCGGCCGTGTTGAGCGTGGCGTGATCAACGTTGGCGACGAAATCGAAATCGTCGGCATCCACGACACCAAGAAAACCACCTGCACCGGTGTTGAAATGTTCCGCAAGCTGCTGGACCGCGGCGAAGCCGGCGACAACATCGGCGCGCTGCTGCGCGGCGTTGACCGTGACGGCGTTGAGCGTGGTCAGGTTCTGTGTAAGCCGGGCTCCGTGACCCCGCACACCAAATTCGAGGCAGAAGCATATATTCTGACCAAAGAAGAAGGTGGCCGTCACACCCCGTTCTTTGCGAACTACCGTCCGCAGTTCTACTTCCGGACCACCGACGTGACCGGCACCGTGACCCTGCCGGAAGGCACCGAGATGGTGATGCCGGGCGACAACCTGAAGTTCGAAGTTGAACTGATCGCCCCGATCGCGATGGAAGACGGTCTGCGTTTCGCCATCCGCGAAGGCGGCCGCACCGTCGGCGCTGGCGTCGTGTCGAAGATCATCGAGTAATTCGCACTCGCGAATGATCAAACGGAAAGGGCGCCCCTGTGGCGCCCTTTTTGTTTGAACGCGCTGATCCCGAGACGCACCAAAAAGACTGTGTCGAAGATCATCGAGCAACCAGGTCTCCTGATTGCGGATGGAAAGGGCTTCCTTCGGGGGGGGCCTTTTTCTATGTGCACAAAGCTGAGCAGGGCAGGGGCCGCTTTGCCAATGGAGCCGTTTGGCCTTAGGCAGATTTGATCGGATCAGGCGCGCGCCCGGCGGCCTGGTCCGCCTTGTCGGTGATCTGGTCCAGAGCCTGCTCAAGGCTTTGCCTCAGGGCCTCTGCTTCGTCGTCTGTCGGTTTCTTAGGAACGGTTTCCTGCCATTCCTGACAGATCAGCACACCGTGGGAAAACGGTAGCGGCAGCATCTGCTTGTCCCAGGTGGGCAGCTTCAGGACCTTCTTTTCCGCAAAGGCCACGGTGAAGACCCGGCAGCCGGTCATGCGGGCCCAGGTGATCGGCACACCCGAGGAAATCCTGGCAGGGCCGCGCGGCCCGTCGGCCGCGATCCCGATGGAACAGCCTTCCTTGGTGCGGCGCAGCACCTCCCGCGACAGGGCAACGTGGCGCTTGTGGCTGGACATCGGGATTGTCTCGAAACCAAGCCGCACCAGGATCTGCCCGGCCAACCGCCCGGCCCGCGCCGCCGAGGTCAGGGCGCAGATGCGCCCCAGAGAGGTATCGAACAGGTAGGGCGCCATGATCAGCCGTTGATGCCACAGAACAAATATGACCGGCTCTCCGCGTTTGACGCAGGCGTCCATTTCCTCGAACCCGCTGCGTTGCCAGCGCGAGGTGCGATAGGCGAATCGGACGTAGGCGGCGAACAGCCCCTCAATGGTGCGGTTGAAGCGCGGGCTGTCTGCGATGCGTTTTCTCAGGCTCACGGCAGGGTCCTTTTGGCTCTGTCATAAAGCAGCGGATGGCCCGCTGCCACCCCACAGGGCAGGACAAGGCCTGTGTGCAGGCGTGACAGCAAAGGGAGAGGAAGAGGAGAGGGACTTTCCCCGCATTTCCGGCCATTTCCCTCTTGCCTCCTGCGCGGTGGTGGCTTAGGAACTGCCGCACCGTAGGGGTATAGCTCAGTTGGTAGAGCGACGGTCTCCAAAACCGTAGGTCGCGGGTTCGAACCCTGCTGCCCCTGCCATTCAAATCTCTCAAAAAAATTCTGGGCATGACGAAGAGTGGACGCTTGGTCGTTCGTTTAAGAATTTTGCTCTTTGGGGCGTTTCCCATCGGTGTGGTTTCAGCCACCTACGCTTCTCCCCTCGGTTCTTACTCATAAGGGATTTCTTCCCGCGAAATGGAAACAGCCCCGGAGGGATCCGGGGCTGCTCGGGAGAAGCGTGTCTCAGGCGGACTGGGCCATGGGCCATTCGTCCGGAGGAACCTCTCGGAGTTCCAGGATATCACCGGCCACATGCGCTGAAGAAGACACCGTGAACCCGCCCATCAGCGTTGCCAGTTTTTCGGCATCGCTGCTGAGCAAGTGGCCCGCTGCGTTGGTTTGTTCGACCATGGCCGCGTTCTGCTGGGTGACCTGATCCAGTTGGGACACCGCGATGTTGGCTTCGGACAGTCCGGTCGCCTGTTCGCTGGTGCCGTCCGCAATATTGCCAACGAGGCTGGAGATATACGAGACCCGGTCGACAATGCTCCTGAGAGCTTGCCCGGCCTGGTCAACCAGTTTGACTCCAAGCCCGACCTGTTCGGTGCTTTTGGTAATCAAAACCTTGATCTCATGGGCCGCATCGGCGGTCCGCTGGGACAGGCTGCGAACCTCAGATGCAACCACCGCGAAGCCCTTGCCGGCATCACCCGCGCGTGCAGCTTCGACCCCCGCGTTCAGCGCCAGCAGGTTGGTTTGGAAGGCGATATCGTCGATCACGCCGATGATTTGGGCAATCTGGTCGGAGCTATCCGCGATATCTTTCATCGCCTTGACTGTGTTTTCCACGACTTCACCGCTGTCGGTTGCCTCTCTCCGGGCATCCTGCGTTGTCGTGGCTGCATCCCGTGCGCCATCGGCGGCAGAGCGGACGCTGGCCGTCAATTCCTCAAGCGCGGCTGCGGTTTCTTCCAGAGTTGCAGCCTGGCTTTCGGTACGGTGCGAGAGATCGTCCGAGGCCTGGCTGATTTCGCTGGACCCATTGCGGATCGATTCCGCTACGGCGACCACATCCACCACCGTTAGGTTGAGCGTCTCGGCGGTTCTGTTGAAATCTTCCTTAAGCTGGGCATAGCCATCGGTCAGTTCCTCTTCGATCCGGTAAGTCAGATCACCACGCGACAGATTCGCAAGCCCGGTGCCCACCGCGTTCACGGCTGCGGTCTGTTGGGCCTGGTTCGCCGCGCGCTCTTCTGCTGCAACGCGTTCGATTTCCTCTTTCTCGACCAATCCATCCCGGAACACTTTCAGCGCCCCGGCGATGCGGGCGATTTCGTCGCTGGCGCGGTCGAAACCCGTGACCGGGCTCATATCGCCCTGCGACAGCCGTTCGGTTGTCAGGCTGATCCGGTTGAGGGGACGCACGATCAGCAGGTGATTGAGTACCAGCACGCAGGACACGAAGGCCGCGCCCATCCAGGCGAGAGTCACCAGGTTGCTTTTCACCTCAGTCGAATCCTCGGCGATATTGACCGCACGATCCGTGATCGCGTCTTGGCTGGCGCGGCCTCTTAGCGAGGCGAGACCGGCAATTTCCAGCACCGCCTTGGTAGAGTCATCTACCGCCTGAACCGCAGTGCCATCGGCAAGCAGTGACTGAATGCGGAAATGGGCGAGGCCAGTGTCGGGCGCTGCCATCGCGGCAAGACCGTCCAGCCCAGCAGCAAGGATGCCGTCGCCGAAGTCCCGGTATCCGGCCAGAGCCGTGGCGGCTCCGGACAACGCCTTCTGGCTGGCCTTCGCCTGCTCGACGGTGGCAGAGGTCGCGATCTTCAGGGCTTCGATCTGGAAGGCGCCCAGTTTGGCGTTGATTTCCAGCAGCGTGTTCATGAAGGCGACCTCGTTGTCCAGGAGGCTCTGGATGGTGTCGCGGTTGTTGGTGCTGGCATCTTCGGCGGCGATGGTCAGCTCAAAGACCATGTCATCCACAGCAGAGGCTAGGGCGACGTCAGCGGACTGGCGCGCTTCTAGCACTGCGTCGCGTTCGACCTGCCGAAAGGTGCCTGCGGCAGCGATTGCTGTGTTCAGCGTACTCAGGACGCTATCCAGCTCTTCCACGACGGAGAGGCCATTTTCCGATCCCTTGAGAACCTCTATCGATCCGGTGAGCCGGTCGTTCGAGGACACCGCGATATCCCGGATGATCGACACCATGGCGCTGTCCCGGGTCGTGGTTAGGGCCAGGGCTGCGCCGGACATCAGGTTGATTTCGGCACGAATTTCCAACAGGGACTGAAGCGTGGCAAACTTGTTCTCGACCAGATCGAACATGGTCTCCTCGATCGAGGAGATCGTATCTTCGCCATTGATCGAAATATCGAAATAGGCATTGTCTGCCGTCTCAAGCAAAACCACCTGCAGCTCGGCGGCGATGTTTTGCAATTCCTTGGTCATAGTGGCAAAGCGTTCGGAGTATTCAAAAACATTCTCGCGGGCCTCGATGGAAGTCAGCAGGGTGCCTTCGACCTGGCTGCGGGCGGTCTCGAATTCTTCCTGAGCCTCTGGCGGCAGGGCTGCGATCGAGGTCTGCAGGCCGGTCAGAGATGTCTCGACCTCGGAGGCCGCCGACGAGAGGGCAGCGATGTTTTGCGCGATCATCACACCGACCATGGCGTCTTTGGTTTTGGACGCGGCCGCAATCAGCCCGTTGCTTTGCGCCAGCGTCGGCAAATCGTCGGAGGTCATTTCCGCGACGCTGGCTGAAACACGGTCGAACGACTGATAGATAAGATATCCTGCGCCCCCGGTCACGACTGTGAAGGTCAGCAGGATGAACGTGATTTTGCCCCGAATACTCGACAGCACGTTCAGACGGCGTAAGAGGGTGGATCCCAGTTCCCGGATCATGATGACACCTTTGCGATGAAACTTTGGTCTGCGCCTGCCCGCGTATCGGGCAGGCGCCTATCTTGCGCGGTCAGAGGTCGCGCGTTTGGAGATCAGGATCCGCCACCCGGCACGACAGGGGCAAAACCACCATCTGCGGTGATCCGGGTCAGAAAGACGTCATCCATGCCCTGGTTGTCGTCGGCGCCAAAGACCATCTTGGCGCCGCCAAGGTCCACCGTGGACAGGCCAGACAGCGCCGCCAGGAAGCTTTCGCGGGTCAGGTCCTTGCCCGCATCCTCCAGCGCCTTGATGGCGAGACGACCGACGATGTAACCTTCGAGCGATACGAAGCCCGGCTTGGCTGCGGCGTCATAGGCTTTCAAGGCTTCGGTGTATTGTGCCACGATCGGAATGGAGCTGTCCCACGGGAAGGGGACGACCTGGCTGATGATGACGCCTTCGCCTTCATCGCCCAGCTCCTGTGCCAGGGCTTCGGATCCCACAAAGGAGATGTTCACGAAGGTCGCGTCGAGCTTCAGTTTGCGCGAGAGCTTGATGAATTCCGCCACGGGTTTGTAAGCGCCAACCATGACGACCGCGTCCGGCTTTGCCTTGCGGATGGTAAGCAGGGCCTTTTTGACGGCGGTGGTGTTGCGCGTATAGGTGCCTTCCGCAGCAATCGTCATGCCACGCTTTTCAAGGGCGGCGGTTACGCCCGCGAGGCCAACCCGGCCAAAGCCATCGTCCTGATAGAGCAGTGCGATGGATTTCATTCCCTGCTGGTCGACGAGGTATTCAATCCATGCTTCGGTTTCGGTGGCATAGGTCGCGCGCACGTTGAAGATGTTGCCGTGGCTTGCATCGCGCAGGAAGCCGGCGCCGGTGAAAGGACCAATAAATGGTACATTTGCCGCGGTCGCGATCGGTTGGGTCGCAGAGGCCGTCGGGGTGCCGACAGCGCCGATCAGCCCGATGTGGTCGTTTGCATCCACTACCGATTTGACCAGCGCCGCGGAGCGGTCGGGTTCATAGCCGTCATCCATACTGTCCAGTGTCAGGGTCCGGCCATGCACGCCTCCTGCGGCGTTTGCCTCTTCGAACGCAGCGCTAATCCCCAGGCGCATACCTTGGCCAAGAGCGGCCGCCGGACCTTCAAAGGCCGCGACCTGGGCAAAAGAGACATTGTTCGCGGTTACCCCCTGATCTGCCTGCGCAATAAATGGCAAGGCTGCAAAAGTGGCGGCTGCAAACATTGTTTTTCTGAGTGACATTTGGGAACTCCGTTATTTCTGGTGAGGGGTCCCGATAATTAATGCGCTCGGGACTCTTAATGCTTTCGCAAAGGGGTGAAGTTTGAGGTGAGAAAATTATATTACAACTTTAATCATCTTTGAGGAGGGCATTCGAGAAGATATCCCGTTTTAAGTGTGTTGCGAGTGTTTTTAAGGCACTGAATTTAAGGGGGAAAAGTCTAATAGGGTTCTTTGGTGTCGTAGGGCGAACTAGTGTTTGTTTCCCAGTAGATCAGAGCGCGATTGATTTTGGGCTCACCGTATTCGATCGCCTGCCTGATCTATTCGGCAAAGCCTTTTGTTCGCGTAAAGAAAAAAGGTGTTTCGCGGGCGAGCAGGTAACTTTCCACTTTTATTTGGGTCTTTGAGTACACCTACTGGCCGTTTCTAAATCTTTTCCGAACCAAGTGGGGGCAAATAGGGCAGGCTCAATAACGTGGATTCACAATTTCGTGTAATGTTTTTTTGAAGGCCGATTCCTACATACAGATTTTGGATCACGTTTTTGAGAGCTCCTACATCGCGAGGCGAAACATCGGGGGCTTTCGATAGGTTTCAGCGCAAAAGAGATCCTGCACGGGGCTGAGGTTACGGGGAGACAGAATCAGTTGCTTCCCTGCATGACCTTATCCCGGCGGGCTGAGGCTATTGGTCAGATAGGCTGATGCAATCAGAATGAGGAGGATCACAAAAGCCTCTACGATGCTTGAGCGGGTCAGATGGTGCACCGCGTTGCGATCGCCGCGCTGCATGGCCGGAATGAAATGCAATTTGTTTGCTGCTGCGGGGGGCCGAACGACGTGCGGCCAGGTCCTGCTTGCAAACCAGCGCCAAGCCATAGGAGGTGGAGAAAAGGGCGGCCAGACCTCCCAGCAGGAGCCAGGCCATGATGTGGCCTGCCAGGATCAGGCCGGGGACAACGAGCCTTGCAGTCTGCCCGAACCGGTGGCTAAGCTGTGCTGAGGTTTCGAAAGATCCGGAGACCGCGTCGGGTGCCACAGCGACGCAAGAATGCCGACCTAGAATGCGGCGCGGGTCAGTTGCAGGACCAACAGCGGACGCAACCAGATCTACCCAATCTCTGGCGCATGGCCAATTTGGGCCGGGGACCACAATGTCATCGTGCCGCCGCCCAGTTAAACCCAGGGCGCAATGCGGGGTATGAGGGCACCTGCTAACAGGGGGCGATGCCGCCAGAGATCTGGTAGATCAGTGCATTACCCACTGGCGTCTGCCACAACAAGCCGACCATTTCCGGGTCGGTCATTCCGGCATGTCACCCGTCAGGGCTACCCCACACAGGGAAAAGCAAGAAAGCGCGCCCATCAGGTCAAGGGAGGCCAGCAGGGCGGTTTGGCGCGTTTTAAAAAGTGGTCAGGCGTTCGGCGGGCGCTCCGGATTGTTGGGGGAGTGATGGGATTTTCCATGGGAGGGATTGTCAGGCCTCATCCCATTTTGATCGTTTCGACCGTCGCGCCGTGGTCGTAGGACGGTAGTACAACGGCATGACAGGAGAACGGGAAGCGTGGATCAAGGGCGGTGTCTCCCGAGGCCGTTTCTCAAGCCGTTGGGGGTATGGATGGCGGATGGTGTGTGCCTGTAGCAATGCCTGCCCGGACGGCTCGCCATGTGCGTATGCATAGCGCCCTTCTGCCCCGTTGGGAGTAGGAAGTCCGCAAAATGCAGTGCTGAAAGCATGGACATGCGGACATCTGAGAATTCGTTGCGGTTGCGCGCAACATCGCAGGTGCTGGGCCGAAGCGCTGCGTGGATCGGCGGCACGACAAAGGCCGCAGTGGGTAACCTCTGCGGCCTATTGAATCTCTAGCAGGTTCCGGGTGTCTTATCAGGCCGCTGCACTGGCCCGCGCTTCGCTCGACAAGGTTTTGTGTTGCCGGTGGCTTGGGATGTCGACATGTGCCGGGGGCAGTCCCTGCAAGTGACGGTCAAAGATCATGTTGAAACCTTGCTCCAGATCACGGGCAAAGCTGTCCGTGTCAAAGAGAGGCGATTTCAGACGTTTGCTCATCAGCTTACCGCGCAGCGCGACCAGGGCTTCCGTATCATTGGCCAGGGTCAGAGCTTTTTCTTCGTAGTCGGCTTCGTCCTTGGCGATGAGCTCCGGCAATCCGACTGCATTGACCAAGCTGGCTCCGACGCGGGCGGCGAATTGGCGTCCGGGCATAGTCAGCACCGGCAACCCAGCCCAGAGCGCATCGCTCGCGGTGGTGTGGGCGTTGACGGCAAATGTATCGAGGAACAGGTCTGCGGCGCGATGTCGGGCCAAGTGTTCGGCGTGCGGCATGCGGGGGGCAAAGATCAACCGGTCCGGATCGACCCCGCGTGCCTGTGCTTCGCGGCGCAGGTTTTGCTTCGAGGTTTCCCCACTGTCCAGCAGCCACAGGACGCTGCCTTCTGACTGATTTAGCAGCCGCATCCAGATCTCGAATTCCCGGGGTGTGATTTTGTAGCTGTTGTTGAAACAGCAGAAGACGGTGCCAGTGTCAGGAAGTCCGCACTCACGCCGGGTGTACTGTTTGCCGGAAATCTCGCGATCCTGATCGTTCACCTGATAGCTGTTCGGCATCCGGATCAGATGCTCTTCGAAGAAACGCTCGCTGCCGGGGGGGCAGGTCATTGCATCGCCAATCAGGTAGTCAAAAGCGGTGGTCCCCATGGTGCCGGGATAGCCAAGATAGGACACATGAAGCGGTGCGAGGCGGTTGCCGAACAGCTCGGTTCGGGTGTCTCCGGTGAAGCCTTTCAGGTCAACCGCAATATCCAGTCCATCTGACTGGACAATATCCTGGAGCTGGCTGTCCGGTAGGTCCGCGACATTGCGGAATTGCGCAACATTGCGGGCCACGCGCTCCTGTTCACTGTCGGCAGGGGCGGCGCCATAGGAATAGACGCTGATATGGAACTGGGTGCTGTCATGACGTGAGAACAAGCCGCCCATGAGGTGCATGGTCGCGTGACTGTGAAAATCGGAGGAGAAATAGCCAATACGCAGCTTTTGGGGGCGTTGTGCAACCCGCGCCGGTGTCGCTGCAGGCCGATTACCAAACCGCTCGTTAGCATAGGCCTGGGTGCGCAGGCGCAACAAATCCGGATTGTCCTCAAGGGTCATCATGATGAAGGGTGCGCAAGAGGTTCCCTGCAATCCCAGATGACGCCGGTGTTCGTTGTATTCAGTGACCCAGTTCCAGTCGTTCAGTTGTGCCATCATGTGCAGTTTCTGGACGCGGGCACGGTCGTTCCCGGGGTTTGTTTGCAACACGGCCTCGAAATTGCGGATGGCCTCATGCTGATTGCCCGCAGCCAATTCCATTTGACCCAGATTGAAGCGTGCTTCGGTCAAATCGGGGTTCAGCGTGGCGGCTTTTTCGAACAGGGTCTTGGCCTTGGCCAGATCCCCAAGGCGGCGCAGAGTGTTGGCGTGGTTGTAGACCAGGCTCGGATTATTCGGGGCCAGTGAGGAAGCACGTTCAAGCAGTTGCGCGGCTTCACCTTGCTGCCCCTGGCCTGCCAGCAGATTGGCCAGATTGTTCAAGGCGACAATGTGATCGGAATCGAGCGACAGGGCTTTTTTATAGAGGGCAATCGCATCACTCGTGCGGCCCATTCTGGCGCAGACGTCGCCCATTGCCGAATAGGTGCCCGGCGCACGCGGATTCAGCTCGCACGCCTTGTTGAGGCAGGTTGCGGCTTCATCCAGATTGCCGGAGTGGAGGTGGCATTGACCCAGTGTATCCCAAAGAAAGTGAGACTTGCGGTAAGTATTCAGGAGGGTGGCGCAGACAGAGGCCGTTTGTGGGTAGTGACCTGCTGCGAAACTGGCCGACAGTTTTTCTTTTGCGTCGGTCGGGAGTTCCTGTTCATGCTGCATCCGCTGCTGCAGGGCTTCCAGAGCCTTGCGTGCCCGCGCATTTTTGGGAAACCGGTTCAGAATATCGGTGTAGACGAGCGCTGCGTCATCCAGCTTTGCGTCGCGTTCAAGGCGCTGAGCCTCGTTCATAGAAGTTGCGATGGTCATGGCATCCTGTCTCAATTGCACGCTATGGTCAGCCTCTGCACCTTCTGGTGGCTTACGGGGCGTTGGTCCCGACCATGAAGGAAGAGCATTAATATCGGATTGATCTTGTTCGCGACCGCAGCAGGTAAATGTGACGCAGCCGATTTGGTCCGTTTTGGCTCCTGCTTGCGGCGTTGAGTGAAGGCGTTCCGTGCTTCCGGGCTTGAATTCAGCGCTCGCAACGGCTAAATCCCGGCCAACCTGCTAGCAGAGAGACCAAGCCACATGGCCACCACAAATCCCGTTCAGTTCATCCAGCAAGTTCGCGCTGAAGTTGGCAAAGTCGTATGGCCGACCCGCCGCGAAGTGCTGCTGACCACCGTGATGGTCTTTGTCATGGCGGCTTTGACGGCTGTGTTCTTTGCTCTGGTCGACCTGCTGATCCGCACCGGTCTGACCGGCATCCTGGGCATGTTCGGCTGACAGCCGCAGGGTGATTCCGGAGCAGGGGTTTCCTTGCATGGAAATACCTCCCTACCTCTTGATCTTGATCCCTTTGGACGGTAGGTGAGCCGGTAACTCTGGCATGGGCGTGCGGCGAATCGTGTTGCGCGCCGATTTTTGTTAGGGCACAGCCAAAGGGTCAGTCCCGAGGCTGTTAGCGAATTTAAGTGAAGGCGGCGCAGCGCGCCCGGCAAAACAAGGACGATCAGGCTCATGGCGAAACGGTGGTATTCGGTCAGCGTTCTTTCGAACTTCGAAAAGAAAATCGCAGAGCAGATCCGCGCCTCGGTTGCCGAAAATGGTCTTGAGGACGAAATCGACGAAGTTCTGGTCCCCACAGAAGAGGTGATCGAGGTTCGTCGAGGCAAGAAAGTCTCGACCGAGCGCCGTTTCATGCCGGGCTATGTGCTGGTGCACATGGAAATGTCCGATCAGGGCTATCACCTGATCAACTCGATCAACCGCGTGACCGGTTTCCTTGGTCCGCAGGGTCGTCCGATGCCCATGCGCGACGCCGAGGTGAACGGTATCCTGAACCGCGTTCAGGAAGGCGAAGAAGCACCGCGTACCCTGATCTCCTTTGAGATCGGTGAGCGGGTCAAGGTCAACGACGGCCCGTTCGAGGATTTCGACGGCACCGTCGAAGGGGTCGACGACGAGCATCAGAAGCTCAAGGTCACCGTATCGATCTTTGGCCGGGAAACCCCGGTCGAACTGGATTTCACACAGGTCACCAAACAGGCCTGATGTGATTTTGGCGCGCCGTTTGTGCGGTGCGCGTACATCGTGGGAGGCGAGGGGGCCGCGGCACCCGGACCAGACCACACAACAGTAAGGCCCGAAGGACGCGTCCCGAGGGTGTTGGAAAAGGAGAAACCAGATGGCCAAGAAGCTTGCTGGTACAATGAAACTGCAGGTTCCTGCAGGTCAAGCGAACCCCTCCCCGCCGGTTGGTCCGGCTCTGGGTCAGCGCGGCATCAACATCATGGAATTCTGCAAGGCGTTCAACGCCAAGACCGCAGACATGGAGCCCGGCGCGCCGTGCCCGACCGTGATCACCTACTATCAGGACAAGTCCTTCACCATGGACATCAAGACGCCGCCCGCGTCTTACTACCTGAAGAAGGCTGCCAAGGTGAAATCCGGTGCCAAGACCCCGAGCCGTGAAACCGTTGGTACGGTGACCGCTGCTCAGGTGAAGGAAATCGCCGAAGCGAAAATGAAAGATCTGAGCGCCAACGATATCGAAGCGGCGATGCAGATCATCCTGGGCTCCGCCCGCTCCATGGGCATCGAGGTGAAGTAAGATGGCAAAGCTCGGTAAACGTACCCGCGCAGCGCGCGAAGCCTTCGCTGGCAAAGAGAACCTGACCATCGAAGAAGCTGTTGCCCTGGTGAAGGCCAACGCCACTTCGAAATTCGACGAAACCATCGAGATCGCCGTGAACCTGGGTGTCGACACCCGTCACGCCGACCAGATGGTTCGTGGTGTGATCGGTCTGCCCAACGGCACCGGCAAATCCATGCGCGTTGCTGTTTTTGCACGTGGCGCCAAGGCGGACGAAGCCAAGGAAGCCGGTGCGGACATCGTTGGCGCCGAAGACCTGATGGAAACCATCCAGGGCGGCACCATCGAATTTGATCGCTGCATCGCAACCCCGGACATGATGCCTGTTGTTGGCCGTCTGGGTAAGATCCTCGGCCCGCGCAACCTGATGCCGAACCCCAAGGTTGGCACCGTGACCATGGACGTGAAAGCGGCCGTGGAAGCAGCCAAAGGCGGTGAAGTTCAGTTCAAGGCGGAAAAAGGCGGCGTTGTGCACGCAGGTGTCGGCAAAGCCTCCTTCGACGAAGCCAAGCTGGCCGAAAACGTCCGCGCCTTTGTTTCGGCTGTTGCCAAGGCAAAGCCGTCGGGTGCCAAGGGCGCTTACATGAAGAAGATCGCGCTGTCTTCGACCATGGGCCCGGGCGTCACCGTCGACGTGGAAAAAGCTGTCAGCGAATAAGCTGGCATGATAAATGTCGAAGGGCGGTGCCGCTGGCGCCGCCCTTTTTTTGTTTGGTGGGCCGATTCTTAGAGGAGCAGCGGATGGCAGAGGGGAGCAATGCCTGGCATCTGATCGCAGTGGTCAATGAGCCGCTGGAGGAAACTTTGCGTTTTGCCAGCTGGTATCTTGACCTTGGCGCGCGCAGTCTGATCCTGCTGTTCGACAATCCCGATGATCCGGCCATCCCTGTACTTTCCCCACATCCAGCCATCACCTGCATTCCCTGCACAACCGGGTTCTGGCGCAGCATCGGCATTGCCGCGCGCGCCCGGTTTCCCAAGCGACAGATCCGGGCGCTGACCTGGGCCTATCGCCAGATCGCCTCTGGGTGGGTGCTGTCCGTCGATGCGGATGAGTTTCTATTCGCGAACGGCGGGGCTGGTGATATCCGCGCAGCGCTGGCCGGGCAGGGGTCAGAGACACAGGCGCTTCGGATTGAAACCGCCGAGGTGGTGCCGGCGCTTGAGCGGTCTAAGAAGACCGTGTTCCGCACCCCGATGCCACGGGCGGTCCGGCGTGATGTCTATGGCGAGGATGTGCCGCTGTTTGGGCCGCGCCGGATGGGGCTTGTCGGTCACCCGCAGGGGAAATCCTTTATCCGGGCTAGGCAGCAGGGTATCTATCTGCGCCAGCACTGGGCGCATGACGCCGAGGGTCAGCGCTTGCCTGAAGTCGTATTGGGGGCCGCTAGCGGGCTTTACCTGCTGCATTACCTGGCCCCGGAGTATGAGGGCTGGCGCCGCAAGATGGCCTGGCGTCTGGCGTCCAGCGGCTTCACCAAATACGTCGGAGATTGCATCCGGGAGATTGAGGCAGCGGGGCACGCCGAGGCGGCGCGAGAGGCTGCGCTTTTGGCCCTTTACAACCGGTTGCACCGGGTCCGTCTCGAAGTGCTGGCGCGCATGCGGGCCCATGGTGTATGTTTAGAAGCAGAGGTGGATACGGCCGCGCCGCTGGCGCGAATGCTGGATCTCTCCGTGCTGACCCTGCCAGGGCGATCGGCGGCCTGAGTGCGAACTGCTCTGTGGGTCAAATTTCCGCTTGGAAATCACGTCTCAACGCTTTAACTACGGCCATGAGGTAAAGCGTGCGATTCGTCGTGCGCTTTATTTCATTTCGTCCAAGATGGTGGGTGGCCTCTCGATCGGGCCTTAATTTCCCTCCTGAGACGGGAAAGACCAATAGATCGAGGGTTTCTATACCCTCGGGCGACTTTGGCTAACCCCGTATTGCGGACTTGAACGCCGGGCCATCTGGTTCGGCACATCAAAGAGCCGGGGAGCGCAAGCCCCCCAAAACCTGGAGAGAACTGTGGATAGAGCCCAGAAAGAGAAATTGGTCGAGGAACTCGGCCAGATCTTCGAAAGCTCTGGCGTGGTGGTCGTAGCCCACTACACCGGTCTGACAGTTGCCGAGATGCAGGACCTTCGCGCACGTGCTCGTGACGCGGGCGGTGCCGTGCGTGTTGCCAAAAACAGGCTCGCCAAAATCGCCCTCGAGGGTAAGCCGTGTGAAAGCATGTCTGACCTGCTGACAGGGATGACCGTACTGACCTATTCCGAGGACCCCGTGGCAGCAGCCAAGGTGGCCGAGGACTTCGCCAAGGATAACAGGAAGTTTGAGATCCTCGGCGGCGCAATGGGTGAGAACGCTCTGGACCGTGCCGGTGTCGAAGCCGTGTCGAAAATGCCGTCCCGCGAGGAGCTTATTGCTACCATCGCAGGCATGCTTGGCGCACCCGCTTCCAACATCGCTGGCGCAGTTGGCGCACCTGCAAGCAACATCGCAAGCATCCTTTCGACCATCGAAGAGAAGGCGGAAGCTGCGTAAGCGGTTGGCACTGAATGACTGGCGTGGAGCAAATGTCCATACGCTGGAAACACATACTTACAAACGGAAAGAGCTGATAAAATGGCTGATCTGAAGAAACTGGCAGAAGAGATCGTTGGTCTGACCCTGCTTGAAGCACAAGAACTGAAAACCATCCTCAAAGACGAGTATGGCATCGAGCCCGCAGCTGGCGGCGCTGTGATGGTTGCAGCTGGTGGCGACGCCGGTGGCGCAGCTGAAGAAGAGAAAACCGAATTCGACGTCGTTCTGAAGAACGCCGGCGCTTCGAAAATCAACGTGATCAAAGAAGTTCGCGCGATCACCGGCCTGGGCCTGAAAGAAGCCAAGGAACTGGTTGAAGCCGGCGGCAAGATCAAAGAAGGCATCGACAAAGCTGAAGCCGAAGACATCAAAGGCAAGCTGGAAGCAGCTGGCGCCGAAGTCGAAGTGGCCTAAGCCACCTTTGGCGGGACATAAGGGCAGCGGTTTCCCTGCGAAATCTTGCTCTGCGCTCCCTTAGAATTTGGCTGGATCCGGGGAAACCCGGGTCCAGCCGAACCTGTCTCAGAAAGGGACCTTTTGATTGGGTCTCTTTCTTAGGCGCGGTTCACAGGATCGGGAGGCAGCCATTCGGGACGGCGGCCATGAATTGATCCGAACGCTCTATCTCGTATGGGCAAGATGCCGAAGCCCGGCGGCATCCTTGTCCGGTGAGAAATTCGAAAGGTGACATCTGACATGGCTCAAACGTTCCTTGGCCAGAAACGTCTTCGCAAATATTATGGCAAGATCCGCGAAGTGCTGGATATGCCGAACCTCATTGAGGTTCAAAAATCTTCCTACGATCTTTTCCTTCGCTCGGGTGACGCCGAAGCACCGCTGGACGGCGAAGGTATCAACGGTGTTTTTCAATCTGTCTTCCCGATCAAGGATTTCAATGAAAACTCCGTTCTCGAGTTCGTGAAATACGCGCTGGAAAAACCGAAATACGACGTCGAAGAGTGCATGCAACGCGACATGACCTACTCGGCGCCGCTGAAGGTCACCCTGCGTCTGATCGTGTTCGATGTCGACGAAGACACCGGCGCCCGCTCGGTCAAGGACATCAAAGAGCAAGACGTCTTTATGGGTGATATGCCCCTGATGACCCCGAACGGTACCTTTGTCGTCAACGGCACCGAGCGTGTGATCGTCAGCCAGATGCACCGTTCGCCGGGCGTGTTCTTTGACCACGACAAGGGCAAGACGCACTCGTCGGGTAAACTGCTGTTCGCCTGCCGCATCATCCCGTATCGCGGCTCCTGGCTCGATTTCGAATTCGACGCCAAAGACATCGTCTTTGCCCGGATCGACCGTCGCCGCAAGCTGCCTGTGACCACCCTGCTGTACGCTCTGGGGCTGGACCAGGAAGGCATCATGGATGCCTATTACGATACCGTCACCTTCAAGCTGGACAAAAGCCGCGGCTGGGTCACGCCGTTCTTCCCCGAGCGCGTCCGTGGTACCCGTCCGACCTATGACCTGGTCGACGCTGCAACCGGCGAAATCATCTGCGAAGCGGGCAAGAAAGTCACACCGCGCGCCGTGAAGAAGATGATCGACGAGGGTTCGATCACCGAACTTCTGGTGCCCTTCGATCAGATCGTCGGCAAATTCGTTGCCAAGGATCTGATCAACGAAGAAAACGGCGCCATCTATGTGGAAGCTGGTGACGAGCTGACGCTGGAATACGACAAGGACGGCGAGATCATCGGCGGTACCGTCAAGGAACTGCTGGACGCGGGCGTCACCGAGATTCCGGTTCTGGACATCGATAACGTCAACGTCGGCCCCTACATGCGCAACACCATGGCGATGGACAAGAACATGGGCCGCGACACGGCGCTCATGGATATCTATCGCGTGATGCGTCCGGGCGAGCCGCCCACCGTCGAAGCGGCTTCGGCTCTGTTCGACACCCTGTTCTTTGACTCCGAGCGTTACGATCTCTCCGCGGTTGGCCGTGTGAAGATGAACATGCGCCTGGCACTGGACGCCGAAGACACCCAGCGGACCCTGCGCAAGGAAGACATTGTCTCCTGCATCAAGGCTCTGGTGGAGCTGCGCGACGGCAAGGGCGACATCGACGACATCGACCACCTGGGTAACCGTCGTGTCCGTTCCGTTGGCGAACTGATGGAAAACCAGTACCGCGTCGGCCTGCTGCGCATGGAGCGCGCGATCAAGGAACGTATGTCCTCGGTCGAGATCGACACGGTGATGCCGCAGGATCTGATCAACGCGAAACCGGCGGCTGCGGCTGTTCGCGAATTCTTCGGCTCCTCGCAGCTGTCGCAGTTCATGGACCAGACCAACCCACTGTCGGAAGTCACCCACAAACGCCGCCTCTCGGCGCTTGGCCCGGGCGGTCTGACCCGCGAGCGCGCAGGCTTTGAGGTTCGCGACGTTCACCCGACCCACTATGGCCGGATGTGCCCGATTGAAACGCCGGAAGGCCCGAACATCGGTCTGATCAACTCGCTGGCGACCTTTGCCCGCGTGAACAAGTATGGCTTCATCGAAACACCTTACCGCGTCGTCAAGGACGCCAAGGTCACCGACGAAGTGCACTACATGTCCGCGACCGAGGAAATGCGTCACACCGTGGCGCAGGCAAACGCGACCCTGGATGATGAAGGCAAATTCCAGAACGATCTGGTTTCGACCCGTCAGTCCGGCGACTACACGCTGGCGCCGCGCGAAAACGTTGACCTGATCGACGTTTCGCCCAAGCAGCTGGTCTCGGTTGCGGCCTCGTTGATCCCGTTCCTTGAAAACGACGACGCTAACCGCGCTCTGATGGGCTCGAACATGCAACGTCAGGCGGTTCCGCTGCTGCGCGCCGAGGCGCCGCTGGTCGGTACCGGTATCGAGGAAATCGTGGCCCGCGACTCGGGCGCTGCGATCATGGCGAAACGTGGCGGTATCATCGACCAGATCGATGCTCAGCGTATCGTGATCCGTGCCACCTCCGATCTGGAGCTGGGCGATGCGGGCGTTGACATCTACCGTATGCGCAAGTTCCAGCGTTCCAACCAGAACACCTGCATCAACCAGCGTCCGCTGGTGAAAGTGGGTCAGGAAGTGCGCAAGGGCGAAGTTATCGCCGATGGTCCGTCGACCGATATGGGCGAACTGGCCCTCGGTAAGAACGTCGTCGTCGCCTTCATGCCCTGGAACGGCTACAACTACGAAGACTCTATCCTGATCTCCGAGCGTATTGCGCGTGACGACGTCTTCACCTCGATCCACATCGAGGAATTCGAAGTCGCCGCCCGTGACACCAAGCTGGGTCCGGAAGAGATCACCCGCGACATCCCGAATGTCGGTGAAGAAGCGCTGCGCAACCTCGACGAGGCTGGCATCGTTTACATCGGTGCGGATGTTGAGCCGGGCGACATTCTGGTCGGTAAGATCACGCCGAAGGGCGAAAGCCCGATGACGCCGGAAGAAAAGCTTCTGCGCGCCATCTTCGGTGAGAAAGCCTCTGACGTCCGCGATACCTCGCTGCGTGTGAAGCCGGGTGACTACGGTACCGTGGTCGAAGTCCGCGTCTTCAACCGTCACGGTGTCGAAAAAGACGAACGTGCGCTGCAGATCGAGCGTGAGGAAGTCGAACGTCTGGCCCGTGACCGCGACGACGAGATGGCGATCCTGGATCGCAACATCTATGCCCGTCTAAAGGACATGCTGGTCGGCAAAACCGCTGTCAAAGGCCCGAAAGGCATCAAGGCAGGCTCGGAAATCACCGAGGATCTGCTGGCCTCCCTCAGCCGCGGTCAGTGGTGGATGCTCGCCCTTGAGGACGAGAAAGACGCCCAGATCGTCGAGGCCCTGAACGAGCAGTACGAAGTGCAAAAACGCGCTCTGGATGCCCGTTTCGAAGACAAGGTCGAGAAAGTCCGCCGCGGCGACGACCTGCCGCCGGGTGTGATGAAGATGGTCAAGGTCTTCATCGCTGTGAAGCGTAAGCTGCAGCCGGGCGACAAGATGGCCGGCCGTCACGGCAACAAAGGTGTGATTTCGAAAGTGGTTCCGATGGAGGACATGCCGTTCCTCGCGGATGGTACCCCGGTCGATTTCTGTCTGAACCCGCTGGGTGTTCCGTCGCGTATGAACGTCGGTCAGATCCTTGAAACCCACATGGGTTGGGCTGCACGCGGTCTCGGCATCAAGGTGGATGAGGCGCTGCAGGAATACCGTCGTTCAGGCGATCTGACCCCGGTGCGCGATGCGATGCATCACGCCTATGGTCAGGACGTCTATGACGAAGGCATTGCGGATATGTCCGAAGCCGACCTGATCGATGCGGCCAACAATGTTGCCCGTGGTGTACCGATCGCGACTCCGGTCTTCGACGGTGCCAAAGAGGATGACGTCAATGACGCGCTGGTCCGCGCGGGCTTTGACAAATCCGGTCAGTCGATCCTGTTTGACGGCCGCACCGGTGAGCAGTTTGCCCGCCCGGTCACCGTCGGCATCAAGTATCTGCTGAAACTGCACCACCTGGTCGACGACAAGATCCACGCGCGTTCGACCGGTCCGTACTCGCTCGTCACACAGCAGCCGCTGGGTGGTAAGGCGCAGTTCGGTGGTCAGCGCTTCGGGGAGATGGAGGTCTGGGCTCTGGAAGCTTACGGCGCCGCCTACACCCTGCAGGAGATGCTCACCGTGAAATCGGATGACGTCGCAGGCCGGACCAAGGTCTATGAAAGCATCGTCAAGGGCGAAGACAACTTCGAGGCGGGCGTACCGGAATCGTTCAACGTTCTGGTCAAAGAAGTCCGTGGTCTCGGCCTGAATATGGAACTCCTGGATGCGGAGGTTGAGGAGTAAGGGCGCTTGCCCTTCTCCCGTCCCCCCTTCCGCAAGATTTGAGGTATCAAAATGAACCAGGAAATCACCAATAACCCGTTCAACCCGCTGACCCCGCCGAAGGTTTTCGACGAGATCAAGGTGTCGCTGGCGTCGCCCGAGCGGATCCTGTCGTGGTCCTATGGCGAAATCAAAAAGCCCGAGACCATCAACTACCGGACTTTCAAGCCCGAGCGTGACGGTCTGTTCTGCGCCCGTATCTTTGGCCCGATCAAAGACTACGAATGCCTCTGCGGCAAATATAAGCGCATGAAGTATCGCGGCGTTGTCTGCGAAAAATGCGGTGTGGAAGTCACCCTGCAAAAGGTCCGCCGCGAGCGTATGGGCCATATCGAACTGGCCTCGCCGGTTGCGCATATCTGGTTCCTGAAGTCGCTGCCGTCGCGCATTGGCCTGATGCTGGACATGACCCTGCGCGATCTGGAACGCGTGCTGTACTTTGAAAACTACGTTGTCATCGAGCCGGGTCTGACTGACCTCACCTACGGCCAGATGATGACCGAAGAAGAGTACATGGATGCCCAGGACCAGTACGGCATGGACGCTTTCACCGCCAATATCGGCGCCGAAGCGATCCGTGAAATGCTGGCCGCGATCGATCTGGAAGCCGAAGCCGAGCAGCTGCGCGCCGAACTGGCCGAAGCCACCGGCGAACTGAAGCCCAAGAAGATCATCAAGCGTCTGAAAGTGGTCGAGTCCTTCCTCGAGTCGGGCAACCGTCCCGAGTGGATGATCATGACCGTGATCCCGGTCATCCCGCCGGAACTGCGTCCGCTGGTTCCGCTGGATGGCGGTCGTTTCGCGACCTCCGACCTTAACGACCTTTACCGTCGTGTGATCAACCGGAACAACCGTCTGAAGCGTCTGATCGAACTGCGCGCGCCTGACATCATCGTCCGCAACGAAAAGCGGATGCTGCAGGAATCCGTTGACGCGCTGTTTGACAACGGCCGCCGTGGCCGCGTTATCACAGGCGCCAACAAGCGCCCGCTGAAGTCGCTTTCCGACATGCTGAAAGGTAAGCAGGGTCGCTTCCGTCAGAACCTTCTGGGTAAGCGCGTCGACTTCTCCGGCCGTTCGGTCATTGTGACAGGTCCCGAGCTGAAGCTGCATCAGTGTGGCCTACCCAAGAAGATGGCACTCGAACTGTTCAAGCCCTTCATCTACTCGCGTCTGGAGGCCAAAGGTCTGTCCTCCACCGTGAAGCAGGCGAAGAAGCTGGTGGAAAAAGAGCGTCCCGAAGTCTGGGATATCCTCGACGAGGTGATCCGCGAGCACCCGGTGATGCTGAACCGCGCACCGACGCTGCACCGTCTTGGTATTCAAGCCTTCGAACCCACGTTGATCGAAGGTAAGGCTATCCAGCTGCACCCGCTGGTCTGCTCGGCGTTCAACGCGGACTTCGACGGTGACCAGATGGCCGTGCACGTGCCGCTGAGCCTTGAGGCCCAGCTGGAAGCGCGCGTCCTGATGATGTCCACCAACAACGTTCTGTCGCCCGCAAACGGCGCGCCGATCATCGTTCCCTCGCAGGATATGATCTTGGGTCTCTACTATGTGACCCTGGAACGCGAAGGCATGGTGGGCGAAGGCAAGGTCTTTGGGACCATCGACGAAGTTCAGCACGCTCTGGACGCCGGCGAAGTGCACCTGCACACCAAGATCACCGCGCGGATCACCCAGATCGACGAAGAAGGCAACGAGGTTCTCAAGCGTTTTGAGACCACCCCGGGCCGTGTTCGTCTGGGCGCGCTGCTGCCGAAGAACGCCAAGGCGCCGTTTGAACTGGTCAACCGTCTTCTGCGGAAGAAAGAGGTGCAGCAGGTCATCGACACCGTCTACCGTTACTGCGGTCAGAAAGAGTCCGTGATCTTCTGTGACCAGATCATGACCATGGGTTTCCGCGAAGCGTTCAAGGCAGGCATTTCGTTCGGCAAGGACGACATGGTGATCCCGGACGGCAAGTGGACCATCGTCGACGAGACACGCGAGCAGGTGAAGGACTTCGAACAGCAGTACATGGACGGCCTGATCACTCAGGGCGAAAAGTACAACAAAGTTGTCGATGCCTGGTCGAAGTGTAACGACAAGGTCACCGAAGCGATGATGAGCACCATCTCCGCCGACAAGCGGGACGAGAACGGTGCCGTGATGGAGCCGAACTCGGTTTACATGATGGCCCACTCCGGTGCGCGTGGCTCGGTTACGCAGATGAAGCAGCTGGGCGGTATGCGCGGCCTGATGGCCAAGCCGAACGGCGACATCATCGAGACCCCGATCATCTCGAACTTTAAAGAAGGCCTGACGGTTCTGGAGTACTTCAACTCCACCCACGGTGCCCGTAAGGGTCTGTCGGATACCGCTCTGAAAACGGCGAACTCGGGTTACCTGACCCGTCGTCTGGTGGACGTGGCGCAGGACTGCATCGTGCGCGAGCGCGACTGCGGTACCGAGCGTGCGATCACAGCAGAGGCTGCGGTCAACGACGGTGAAGTGGTTGCCAGCATCGGTGAACGTCTGCTGGGCCGTGTTGCGGCCGAGGACATCAAACGTCCGGGCACCGAAGAGGTGATCGTCGCACAGGGGCAGCTCATCGACGAACGCATGGCGGATGCCGTGCAGGAAGCCGGTGTTGCCTCCACGCGGATCCGTTCGCCTCTGACCTGCGAAAGCGAAGAGGGCGTCTGCGCCATGTGCTATGGCCGTGACCTTGCGCGCGGTACCATGGTCAACTCGGGCGAGGCTGTCGGCATCATCGCCGCGCAGTCGATCGGTGAACCTGGTACACAGCTGACGATGCGGACCTTCCACATCGGCGGTGTTGCCCAGGGTGGTCAGCAGTCGTTCCTCGAGGCGAGCCAAGAAGGCAAGATCGTCTTCGAGAACGCTCAGATCCTGCAGAACGCCAACGGCGAAACGCTGGTGGTTGGCCGGAACATGAAGCTGATCATTCAGGACGAGCACGGCGAAGAGCGCGCCAGCCACAAGCTGGGCTATGGCTCCAAGCTGTTCGTCACCGACGGTCAATCCGTAGCCCGTGGCGACAAGCTGTTCGAATGGGACCCCTACACCCTGCCGATCATCGCGGAAAAGCCGGGTACTGCCAAATACGTCGATCTGGTTTCGGGCCTTGCCGTCCGCGACGAGACCGACGAAGCCACCGGCATGACCCAGAAGATCGTGGTCGACTGGCGTGCGGCACCGAAAGGCAACGACCTGAAGCCGGAAATCATCCTTGTGGATGGCGACGGCGAGCCGGTCCGCAACGATCTGGGCAACCCGGTTACCTACCCGATGTCCGTTGATGCGATCCTGTCCTGTGAAGACGGTCAGCAGATCGAGGCCGGTGACGTTGTTGCGCGTATCCCGCGTGAAGGCGCCAAGACCAAGGACATTACCGGTGGTCTGCCGCGTGTGGCCGAACTGTTCGAAGCCCGTCGTCCGAAAGACCACGCAATCATCGCCGAAATCGATGGTTACGTGCGCTTTGGCCGCGACTACAAGAACAAGCGCCGCATCTCGATCGAACCCGCGGATGAGAGCCTGGAAACCGTCGAATACATGGTGCCCAAGGGCAAGCACATCCCGGTGCAGGAAGGTGACTTCGTGCAGAAGGGCGACTACATCATGGACGGCAACCCGGCGCCGCACGACATCCTTGCAATTATGGGTGTCGAGGCTCTGGCCAACTACATGATCGACGAAGTTCAGGACGTTTATCGTCTGCAGGGCGTGAAGATCAACGACAAGCACATCGAGGTGATCGTTCGCCAGATGCTGCAGAAGTGGGAGATCTCCGACTCCGGCGAAACCACGCTGCTGAAAGGCGAACACGTGGACAAGCAGGAGTTCGACGCTGCCAACGAGAAGGCACTGTCGCGCGGCAAACGTCCGGCACAGGGCGCACCGATCCTGCTTGGTATCACCAAGGCGTCGCTGCAGACCCGTTCGTTCATCTCGGCGGCCTCCTTCCAGGAGACCACCCGCGTGCTGACCGAGGCTTCGGTTCAGGGCAAGAAGGACAAGCTGGTTGGCCTGAAGGAAAACGTCATCGTTGGTCGCCTGATCCCGGCCGGTACCGGTGGCGCAACCCAGCAGATGCGCCATATCGCTCAGTCCCGCGACAATGTGGTTCTGGAAGCGCGCCGCGAAGAAGCCGAGGCCGCAGCTGCCCTGGCCGCTCCGGTGATGGAGGACGACGTGTCCGGTGGCGACTTCGACAATCTGGTGGAAACACCGGAAAGCCGCGACTGATCCGTCGACTGACTTTTTGAAAATGAATGCCCCCGCGCCGATGGCGCGGGGGTTTTCTTTTGTCTGACGTCCCCCAACCGGCGAATGCCTCTTCCCAAGTGCTGCGCCCCGGTGTTTTCTGTGCGCGCAGCCGGGGGAGGGGAAATGTCAGAGCAGTTGAAGATGGTTGGACTGGTCCGGTTCTCGGTTCTTACGCCTACCTATTATTCCGAACGCTTCAGCACACTGGAGGAAACGGCGGCACATCTGTTTTCCGAGGACCGGATGGAGCTCCGCTTTCGCGTTTTCGAAGAGCTGTGCCTGCCTTCGCTGCTTCGGCAAAGCGATCCCGAATTTGACGTAGTGGTGCTGACTGCGGCGTCGATGCCTGATCGCTATATGCAAAGACTGAAGGCGCTATTGGCCCCCCATCCCAATCTGCATTGCCGTCCGGTTGGAACCCGCAATCATTACCGGCTGTTACGCCGGGGGTATGATTCCATTCCGGCAGGGGAGGGCAGTCACCGCATCCTGTTCCGTCTGGATGATGATGACGCGGTTGATATTGATTTTGTGGCACGCACAAAACGTCTGGCGGCTGGGATCCTGCCGCTGCAACCCGAAGGCGGTGCTTTTGTCATTGCCTATAACCGGGGCTTTTACATGCGGGCGACGCTGGATGGGCCGGAGGTCTTCGACGCGGTCGAACAGGCGCCCCTGTCGGCAGGCACCGCGCTGGTGACCCCGGTTGGCAGCGCCGCGAACCCCTACAAGTTCAACCACCGCAAACTGGCGCGGCATTACAGCCTTTATTCGGATATTTCGGTGCCGTCTTTCCTGCGCACTATCCATGGTGACAATAAATCTGATCCCACCCAAAAAGGGATCACTCATCAGATGGCCGAGGAAGAGATCGACAGCGCGCTGCAACGCCATTTCGGTCTGACGCTGTCGCAGCTGAAGGCGGTATAGCGCATGAAACCCAATCAGACCGGTGCCCTGTTGATGATGGGCAGCATGGCGGCCTTTACCTTCAATGATACGCTGGTGAAATCTGTGGGGGCGGATCTGCCGCTGTCGCAGATTCTTGTGGTCCGCGGCGGGGTTGCGTCACTGCTGATTTTCCTGCTGGCGCGCTATCTGGGCAGCTTGCGGATGAACCTGCCACGGGGCGACTGGATGCTGGTTTTGGGCCGCTGTCTGTCCGAAGCGGGGGCGACTTACCTCTTCCTCAGCGCGCTGATGCTGATGCCGCTCGCCAATGTGACGGCGGTTTTGCAAATGCTGCCGCTGACCGTGACGCTGGGGGCGGCGCTGTTCTTTGGCGAAAGCATCGGCTGGCGGCGCATGGCCGCGATCCTTGCGGGGTTCTGCGGTATGCTGCTGATCGTGCAGCCGGGGCCAGAGGGGTTCGATGGCGCGTCCCTATATGCCTTGGGTGCGGTTGGCTGCGTCACGGCCCGGGATCTGTTCACCCGGCGGATGTCGGCTGCGGTTCCGTCGATGACGGTGACGTTGATGGCCTCTTTGACAGTGCTGAGTTTTGGCCTGATCTACAGCACCCAGCAGGACTGGCGGCCGATGCAGGGCTGGCATCTGGGTCTGCTTATGGGGGCGGCCTGCTTCATCTTTGCCGGCTATCTGTTTTCGGTCATGACCATGCGGGTCGGAGACGTCGCCGTGGTCTCGCCCTTCCGGTACAGCGGGTTGTTGTGGGCGCTGTTCCTCGGCTGGGCAGTGTTTGGTGATTGGCCGGGTGTGCTTACTCTGACCGGCGCGGCTGTCGTTGTGGCGGCCGGCCTATTCACCTTCTACCGGGAGCGGCAGCAGACCGGGAGATGAGAACGCCCGCGCGACTGCGGCGCTATCGACGTTGAAGGTCTGTTTCAGATGGTGCGCTTCCTCTGGTGTGACAGGGGTGACGTTGATCTCCTTGCCGCGCCCCTTGGAGCGGGAATCGTTGAAGCTGTTGTAACCGCGCAGGTACATGTCGCCATCCGGAATGGTCAGCGTTGGTGTGACCCGCCAAAGGGTATGATGGCCGTGATGCATGATCGTCTGGTTGGACCCGCCCGCCACTACGACTCCCATAGAAAGCGCAGTGTAGGGGTAGCGGTCCGGTTTGATCGCCAGCCCATCGGCACTGGCGCGATAGACATAGCCGCGGTTGAAATCGATGGTGGTCATCGGATAGCGCGGCCAGACCGGTTCTAGGTCCTGCGCCGCCTGTTTCAGCCGTTCCACAAATGACACCGCCATCGCATCGTCATCGTCTAGACGAAACTGCAGGCAGGGCGCATCCGGGTTTTCGCGCGCGTCGTTCAGCATCTGGATCATCACCCGCCGGTGACGGCCCGGCGGCTGCACGGAAATGACCACATTCCGCAAAGGTTCGGTGAGGGTCAGCAGCCGGTCGAGATAGGGGAGGGGAAAGCACTCACCGACCACGACCAGAAGCTGGAAATCCGCGTCGGTCTGACCGATGACCGAGGGCAGGCAGACAGTTTCGAACAGGCGGAACCGCTCCTCAAGCCGTTCGGGCGCATAAAGATAGGCACGGCGTTCCTCAAGGCTGGCGTGCTCCTGCTTGTAGCCGCCGTGCCCTACATAAGAGAAGCGGCACAATCCGATAACCTGCATAACATGCGATCCCTGGTACAAAAACAAAAGCGTGGGGGCTAGTCAGCCGCGAAGACCCGTTTGAGATCATCCTGCCGGATGGCAAATCGCGCTTCAAACTCACCCACCTGATCCGGCGTCAGCGGGGTGACGGGCACCGGTTTGACCCGTTTCTGGCGCGAGTCGTTATAGCCATTGTGGGTGCGAACGAACATCGGCTGATCGCTGATGGTGACCGTCGGCATGAAGCGCAGGATTTTCTCATGCGCGAAGTTCATGATCGTCAGGTTACAGCCGCCGCGCACATACATGCCAAGCGAAGCGACATAGTAGGGCCGGTGTATCTCGGTCGCGGCGATCCCGGACGCCCCAACCTCGGCCACATAACCACGGTTGAAATCAACGGCGACCGTTTTGCTCTTTTCGACCAGGCCAGAACAATCCTCAACCGTCTGCCGGAGACGTTCGACGAAATCCACCGACACTGCGTCGTCGTCGTCATGCCGGAACTGCAGACACGGCGCGTCTGGATCCCGGCGGGCTTTGTTGAGGATCTCTTTCATTACCTGGCGCTGTTTGCGCGGCGGTTCGCTGTGAATGCGGACCTGCGGTATGTCGGCGGTGATGTCCTGAAGCCGCTCCCGGTGCTGTTTCGGCAGGCTGTCGCCAATGACGATGTTCAGCTCGAAATCCTGATCTGTCTGTTCGCGCAGACAGGGCAGGGCGACGGTCTCCATCAGTTGGAACCGCTCCTCTAGACGGTCTTCGGCATAAAGGTAGGCAATGCGCTCCTCCAGGCTGGCATGTTCAACCTGAAAGCCGCCAATCGCGGGATAAGAAAAACGACAAAGACCGATGACTTGCATGAATGGGGCGTCCTGAGTAAGCGTATGGCCCAATCTGATTGCGGCCCGTTGAACTATGCATCGCCCGTACCGATGCGACAAGACAGCGGGTGTGGCAGGGGAAGTATTGCCAGCGGCGTGTTCCCGTGCAGCCATCCGCCGACCCTGGGCGTCACTGGGCGCCTGACAGTTGACAAGCTCCGCGACTCCCCATATACGCGCGCCTATCCGGCATCCGGGGGCCGCCCCTAAAGCCGATATCACTATTGTAGTGGATCAAGGTTCGGACAGTTTTATCGTCCGGATCCTCTGTAGACCCACCGCGTCGTTCACCTCGGAATGGGAACGATTGCGGTTTTTGCGCTTGCGGACGCGTAAGTGCCGGAAATATGAGCCGCACGCCCTTGCGCGTGCATGACATGAAAGTTGCGAAACGGGGAATAGACCGGAATGCCAACGATCCAACAGCTGATCCGCAAGCCGCGGCAGCCGAAAGTTAAACGCTCCAAATCCATGCATCTGGAGCAGTGCCCCCAGAAGCGTGGCGTTTGCACGCGCGTTTACACCACCACGCCGAAGAAACCGAACTCCGCTATGCGGAAAGTTGCGAAGGTCCGCCTGACCAACGGTTTCGAGGTCATCTCCTACATCCCGGGTGAAAGCCACAACCTTCAGGAACACTCTGTGGTTCTGATCCGCGGCGGTCGTGTAAAAGACCTTCCCGGTGTGCGTTACCACATCCTTCGCGGTGTTCTGGATACCCAGGGCGTCAAAGACCGTAAGCAGCGTCGCTCCAAGTACGGCGCGAAGCGTCCTAAGTAAGAAGAAGGATAAGCACAGATGTCACGCCGTCACGCTGCTGAAAAACGCGAAGTTCTGCCCGACGCCAAATATGGCGACCGCGTTCTGACCAAATTCATGAACAACCTGATGATCGATGGTAAGAAATCGGTCGCAGAAAAAATCGTCTACAACGCGTTCGATCGCGTTGAAGCCAAGATCAAACGCGCTCCCGTGGAAGTCTTCCACGAAGCTCTGGATAATGTGAAACCCGCCGTCGAAGTTCGTTCGCGCCGCGTGGGTGGTGCAACCTACCAGGTGCCGGTCGAAGTTCGCCCGGAGCGCCGCGAAGCACTCGCAATCCGCTGGTTGATCAAAGCCGCCCGTAGCCGCAACGAAAACACCATGGAAGAGCGCCTTGCAGGCGAGCTGCTGGACGCGGTCCAGTCCCGTGGTACCGCGGTGAAGAAGCGCGAAGACACCCACAAGATGGCAGAGGCCAACAAGGCCTTCTCGCATTACCGCTGGTAACCCAAGGGGCTTAGACCTATGGCACGCGACTATACACTCAACCATTACCGTAACTTCGGTATCATGGCGCACATCGATGCAGGTAAGACCACCTGCTCGGAGCGTATCCTGTACTACACCGGCAAATCCCACAACATCGGTGAGGTGCACGATGGTGCAGCCACCATGGACTGGATGGAGCAGGAGCAGGAACGCGGCATCACCATCACCTCGGCTGCGACCACCACTTTCTGGGAACGCACCGAAGATGGCGAAACTGCTGACACGCCGAAGCACCGCCTGAACATCATCGACACCCCCGGCCACGTTGACTTCACCATCGAAGTTGAACGTTCGCTGGCGGTTCTCGACGGTGCAGTCTGTGTTCTGGACGCCAACGCTGGCGTTGAACCGCAGACCGAAACCGTGTGGCGTCAGGCTGACCGCTACAAGGTTCCGCGCATCGTCTTCGTCAACAAGATGGACAAGATCGGTGCTGACTTCTTCAACTGCGTCAACATGATCGAAGACCGCACCGGCGCCCGCGCGGTTCCGGTTGGTATTCCGATCGGCGCCGAGAACGAGCTGGAAGGCCTGATCGATCTGGTCACCATGAAGGAATGGCTGTGGCAGGGTGAAGACCTTGGCGCCTCCTGGGTGCAGGTCGAGATCCGTGACAGCCTGAAGGACATGGCCGACGAATGGCGTGGCAAGATGGTCGAAGCGGCCGTCGAGCAAGACGACGACGCCATGGAAGCCTACCTGGAAGGTGAAGAGCCCGACGTTGCAACACTGCGCGCTCTGCTGCGCAAGGGCACCCTGGCGCTGGACTTCGTTCCGGTTCTGGGCGGTTCCGCATTCAAGAACAAAGGCGTTCAGCCGCTGCTCAACGCCGTGATCGACTACCTGCCCAGCCCGTTGGACGTTGTTGATTACATGGGCTTCAAACCCGGTGACGAAACCGAAACCCGTAACATCCCGCGCCGCGCGGATGATGATATGGCGTTCTCGGGCCTGGCGTTCAAAATCATGAACGACCCCTTCGTCGGTTCGCTGACCTTTACCCGCATCTACTCCGGTGTTCTGAACAAGGGTGATACCCTTCTGAACTCCACCAAGGGTAAGAAAGAGCGCGTTGGCCGGATGATGATGATGCACTCGAACGACCGTGAGGAAATCACGGAAGCGTTCGCGGGCGACATCATCGCGCTGGCTGGTCTGAAAGACACCACCACTGGTGACACGCTCTGCGCCGTCAACGACCCGGTGGTTCTGGAAACCATGACCTTCCCCGATCCGGTGATCGAGATCGCGGTTGAGCCGAAAACCAAGGCTGACCAGGAAAAAATGTCCCAGGGTCTGGCCCGTCTGGCCGCCGAAGACCCGTCCTTCCGCGTGGAAACTGACCTGGAATCCGGTCAGACCATCATGAAGGGCATGGGCGAACTTCACCTGGACATCCTGGTTGACCGCCTGAAGCGCGAATTCAAGGTTGAAGCCAACATCGGTGCCCCGCAGGTTGCCTACCGTGAGACCATCGGTCACGAGGTCGAGCACACCTACACCCACAAGAAACAGTCGGGTGGTTCGGGCCAGTTCGCCGAGGTGAAGATGATCATCTCGCCGACAGAAGCCGGCGAAGGCTACTCCTTCGAATCCCGCATCGTTGGTGGTGCTGTTCCGAAGGAATACATCCCCGGTGTTGAAAAAGGCATCAACTCGGTCATGGATAGCGGCCCGCTGGCTGGCTTCCCCGTGATCGACTTCAAGGTTGCCCTGATCGACGGTAAGTTCCACGACGTTGACTCCAGCGTTCTGGCCTTCGAAATCGCAGCACGTATGTGCATGCGTGAAGGCATGCGCAAAGCTGGCGCCAAGCTGCTGGAGCCGATCATGAAGGTCGAAGTGATCACCCCGGAAGAATACACCGGCGGTATCATCGGCGACCTGACCTCCCGTCGTGGTCAGGTGTCCGGCCAGGAGCCCCGCGGCAACGCGATTGCGATCGACGCAAACGTGCCGCTGGCGAACATGTTCGGCTACATCAACACCCTGCGTTCGATGAGCTCGGGCCGCGCCCAGTTCACCATGCAGTTCGGTCACTACGATCCGGTTCCGCAGAACATCTCGGACGAGATCCAGGCGAAATACGCGTAAGCGTCATGACATTGGAAGGTTCGCGGCCCGCGCGGACCTTCTTCCAATCAAAAGGAGGCCACCATGGCTAAGGAAAAGTTTGAGCGTAATAAACCGCACGTCAACATCGGCACCGTTGGCCACGTTGACCACGGCAAAACCACGCTGACCGCAGCGATCACCAAATACTTCGGTGACTTCAAAGCCTACGACCAGATCGACGGCGCACCGGAAGAAAAAGCCCGCGGCATCACCATCTCGACCGCCCACGTGGAATACGAGACTGAGAACCGCCACTACGCCCACGTCGACTGCCCCGGCCACGCCGACTATGTGAAAAACATGATCACCGGTGCGGCGCAGATGGACGGCGCGATCCTGGTTGTGAACGCAGCTGACGGCCCGATGCCGCAGACCCGCGAGCACATCCTGCTCGCGCGTCAGGTTGGCGTTCCGGCGCTGGTCGTGTTCATGAACAAGGTTGACCAGGTCGACGACGAAGAGCTGCTCGAGCTCGTCGAGATGGAAATCCGCGAACTGCTGTCTTCCTACGACTTCCCGGGCGACGATATCCCGATCATCGCAGGTTCCGCTCTGGCGGCGATGGAAGGCCGTGACCCGGAAATCGGCGAAAACAAAATCAAGGAACTGATGGCGGCTGTGGATGAGTACATCCCGACCCCCGAGCGTGCCGTTGACCTGCCGTTCCTGATGCCGATCGAAGACGTGTTCTCGATCTCCGGTCGTGGTACCGTTGTGACCGGCCGTGTTGAGCGCGGCGTGATCAACGTGGGCGACGAGATCGAAATCGTCGGCATCCACGACACCAAGAAAACCACCTGCACCGGTGTTGAGATGTTCCGCAAGCTGCTGGACCGCGGCGAAGCCGGCGACAACATCGGCGCGCTGCTGCGCGGCGTTGACCGTGACGGCGTTGAGCGTGGTCAGGTTCTGTGTAAGCCGGGCTCCGTGACCCCGCACACCAAATTCGAGGCAGAAGCATATATTCTGACCAAAGAAGAAGGTGGCCGTCACACCCCGTTCTTTGCGAACTACCGTCCGCAGTTCTACTTCCGGACCACCGACGTGACCGGCACCGTGACCCTGCCGGAAGGCACCGAGATGGTGATGCCGGGCGACAACCTGAAGTTCGAAGTTGAACTGATCGCCCCGATCGCGATGGAAGACGGTCTGCGTTTCGCCATCCGCGAAGGCGGCCGCACCGTCGGCGCTGGCGTTGTGTCGAAGATCATCGAGTAATTCGCACTCGCGAATGATCAAACGGAAAGGGCGCCCCAGTGGCGCCCTTTTTGTTTGAACGCGATGATCCCGAGACGCACCAGAAAGACTGTGTCGAAGATCATCGAGTAATCAGGTCTCCTGATTGTGGATGGAAAGGGCCTCCTTTGGGAGGCCCTTTTCCTATGTGTACAAAGCTGAGCAGGGCAGGGGCCGCTTCGGCAATGAAACCGTTTGGCCTTCGGCGGATTTGATCGGATCAGGCGCGCGCCCGGAGACCTGGTCGGGCGCGGCCCAGACGCAGCACAAACGCGGGGCGTCCGGGCGGTTTTGCGGGCCGGTGTATTCTTGGTTGAGACGACAGAACGCCTTAGGCTCTGGGCGCGGGCTGAATGTCCGGATGGCAGGGCAGCGTCAGAACGAAACGACTTCCCTTTCCCGGGCCTTCGCTTTCGGCATGAGCGCTGCCGCCATGCGCACAGGCAATTTCGCGTACATTCGCGAGTCCCAGGCCAGTGGACTTTTCACCATCCGTTGGCTGCGCGGAAAGCCTTTGAAAACGGCCGAAGGCGCGCGTCAGGTCGTCTGGCGTCAGGCCCTGACCGGTATCGGAGACGGCAACGGTGACGCTTTCACCTTCCTGCGCGACCGAAATCCGGACCTCGCCTCCGGGATAGGTATATTTCACGGCGTTGCTAATCAGATTGTCGATGGCAGAGATGACCAGTGTTTCATCAACCTCTGCGATGGTCCGCTGCGGTGGGTCGACGGACAAGGAGATCGATTTGCGTGCAGCCTCTTCCCGGTTGGCTTCGGCTGCAATGTGCAGCAAGCCGGTCAGATCGACCGGCTTGCGGTCCAGGCGCAGCGCTTCGCCTTCAACCCTAGCCCGGTCCAGCGTCGCGTCGATCAACTGCGCGATTCGGTCCGCATTGTCGATGACCTTCTGAAATGCAGTTTCGATCCGGGCCTGGTCCGGCGCGTTGCTGCGGGTTCTGGCGAGCCCGAGTTCGGCCTGCGACAAGACTGCGGCCAGCGGGCTGCGCAGATCGTGGGCAATCAAACCCATGAGCGCGATCTTTTCCGCGTTTTCGCGCCGCACCTCGGAATAGCCCTGCTGCAGGCGCCGGTTCATCCGCGCGAGATCCGCGATTAGCTTCTTTCGTTCCTTTTCCACGGAGAGACGGCGCAATTCGGCCTCGGCGCGCAGGGCAAAAATTGTCGATATCGCGGTGGCGATCTCGGATTCCTTGATCTCCTGGTTGGAAAATACAGCCAGATGACCGGTGACCTCGCCAGTGGTGTCGCGAAGTGGAATACCTATGTAGCCTTCAAACCTCGCTTCGCGGGGATAAAGGTCGGCAATCCCGCAGGGGATGATCACCACCTCCCCGGCATATACCCGGGCGCAGGGGGTGCCCTGCAATTCGTAGCGTATCCCGCGAGCAACCTTGTGGTCCTGCAGAGCGTAGAGCGCCCGCGCGTGGGTGGGGGGCACCCCTTCGCCATAGGTGACTGCGACGAAGGCTGCATCCAGATGCTCGCTCAGGGCCTCAACCAGGCGCGCCAGGAGCGCATGACCGGTTTCACCAGCGATACTGCGCGCAATCAGCAGAACTTGCTCGGTTTCGGGGCTGTGAGGCGGCACTATTGGGTTGTCCGTTGTGAGGCGTTGCGCAAGATTAACCGGACTTGGAGAGCGCCACTAGGGCCACTGGCCGCTCTGCGTCAGTTTTTAACACGGGACGGCAAGATTTCTGGGGAGTGACCTTGCCCGATCGCCGTAATGGCTTCTGAGGTGGGCCCAAAGCGTGGGAGCATTCCCACGGGCCTCATTTACCCTTGCAATACCGCCGCTGCAGGCTTAAGACGCGCGAGTTCTCAATGAGAATATCAAGGCGGGGTGATTCCCGCCTTTTGGGTTCGATGAGGGTGTGCGGTGGTCGTGGGCCCTCCTCTCAACTCCAACGCCTATAAAAGGCTGACGAAATGCAAAGTCAAAACATTCGCATTCGGCTGAAGGCTTTCGATTACCGCGTGCTGGACGCCAGCACCCAGGAAATCGTGAACACTGCAAAGCGCACCGGCGCGCAGGTTCGTGGCCCGATCCCGCTTCCGAACAAGATCGAGAAATTCACCGTTCTGCGTGGCCCCCACGTCGACAAGAAATCCCGTGACCAGTTCGAGATCCGCACCCACAAGCGCATGCTCGACATCGTTGATCCGACTCCCCAGACCGTGGACGCGCTGATGAAGCTCGACCTCGCCGCTGGCGTGGACGTCGAGATCAAGCTGCAGTCGTAAGATCGGAGGGTAATGAATATGCGCTCTGGTATTATCGCAAAGAAAGTCGGCATGACCCGGCTGTTCATGGAAGACGGCAAGCAGATCCCTGTGACCGTTCTTCACCTGGATGGTCTGCAGGTCGTGTCGCAACGCACCGAAGACAAAGACGGCTACACCGCCGTTCAGCTGGGCGCAGGCTCGGCCAAAGTGAAGCGCGTCTCCAAGGCGATGCGTGGCCACTTTGCTGCTGCAAAGGTTGAACCCAAGCGGAAGCTGGTTGAATTCCGCGTGCCCGCCGATGCCCTGATCGAAGTTGGCGCCGAAATCTCGGCCGAACACTTCCTGACAGGTCAGAAAGTGGACGTGACCGGCACCTCGATCGGTAAAGGTTTCGCAGGCGCCATGAAGCGCTGGAACTTTGGCGGTCTGCGTGCGTCGCACGGTGTGTCGATCTCGCACCGTTCGCACGGTTCGACCGGTCAGTGTCAGGATCCCGGCAAGGTTTTCAAAGGCAAGAAGATGGCCGGCCACATGGGCGCTGCCCGCGTGACCACCCAGAACCTGGAAGTCGTCAAGACCGACGCCGACCGTGGCCTGGTGTTCATCAAAGGTGCCGTACCTGGTCCGAAATCCGGTTGGGTAACCGTCAAGGATGCCGTCAAGAAGAAAGCGCCCGAAGGTCTGCCCTTCCCGGCGGCTCTGAAGACAGCAGCAACCGAAGCACCGGCGGAAGCTCCCGCGGAAGGTGGTGAAGCATGAAACTTGATGTGATCAAACTCGACGGCGGCAAGGCAGGCGACATCGAACTGTCCGAAGACCTGTTCGGTCTGGAGCCGCGTGCGGACATCCTGCACCGTGTGGTCCGCTGGCAGCGCAACAACGCGCAGGCCGGTACCCACAAGGTCAAGACCCGCTCGGAAACCTCCTACTCGACCAAGAAGATCTATCGCCAGAAGGGCACCGGCGGCGCACGCCACGGTGACCGTAACGCACCGATCTTCCGCAAGGGTGGTATCTACAAGGGCCCGACCCCGCGTAGCCACGGCCACGAGCTGACCAAGAAGTTCCGCAAGCTGGGCCTGCGCCACGCGCTGTCCGCCAAGGCGAAAGCCGGTGAACTGGTCGTGATCGAGGACGCAACCGCAGAGGGCAAGACCGCTGCTCTGGCCAAACAGGTGAAAAACCTGGGCTGGAAACGCGCGCTGGTCATCGACGGTGCAGCCGTGAACGAAGGGTTCCTCAAAGCATCGCGTAACATCGACGGTCTGGATATCCTGCCGACGATGGGTGCAAACGTCTATGACATCCTGAAGCGTGACACCCTGGTGATCACCAAGGCGGGTGTCGAAGCACTGGAGGCTCGACTGAAATGAGCGCGAAGGCAGAACACTACGACGTGATCCGCAAGCCGATCATCACCGAGAAATCCACCATGGCGTCCGAAAACGGCGCAGTGGTGTTCGAAGTGGCGATCGACAGCAACAAACCCCAGATCAAAGAGGCGGTTGAAACCCTCTTTGGTGTGAAGGTCAAAGCGGTCAACACCACCATCACCAAGGGTAAGGTCAAGCGTTTCCGCGGCCAGATCGGCCGTCGCAAGGACGTGAAGAAAGCCTATGTGACCCTGGAAGAAGGCAACACCATCGACGTGTCCACCGGACTCTGAGATCTGTTCCTTTGAAAAGATCGAAGGCCCTCGCGAAAGCGGGGGCCTTTTTCGTTGGGGTGCGTTGAGGGAAGTAGCCTCTGATTTCACTGAGTTTGGAATGCTCTAATTTCTTTCGTAAAGTTGTTTTGCTACTGAAAGAATTTCAACCATAGCCTTGTTAACTGCCAGTAAGCCTTGTTCAACATCAGCAGCACTCAGTACTAGTCGTTCCCCAATGGCTAGTTGATCGCCAACATGTGTGACGTAGTTGGTGTCAATTACTCCCCGATTGTGCACAAATAGATTTCGCTTTTGGTTTAGAAGATGAAGATCTTCGCCAAGCGAGGACTGTAGTTTGGATGAGTTGAATAGCGCCTTAAAGATTTTTTTGTGGTCGCTAGACCATCTAAACGCCGACCTGAAAATAGCGCCGTGCCCATCGAATTCGAGAGGTTGAACCCATGTTCATCCATCGTTTCGATGCTGACCACTTGTTTGCCGAACACATCCCTTAAGTCTTTCGCGTTCACGATGATGGATGCCCGTGTGGGATCTAAGTTCACCCACGTGATAATGAAAGCGCGAGCAAAGCTTTCGAATACAGTCCAACTGCCGATAACTGCTTGAACTAGCAGTTCTTGGGAAGCCATGCGAAGCTTTGGCGTATCCAAATGTGAGTTAAGCTGAAACACAACACTGTCTCGGAGCCAATCACTACCTTCAGAACTGTAAAGAAACTCGCTCATTCTATTTTCGGCTCGTGAACGAGCTGAAGCTGCCTGTGAGGGCGACAAACCAGCGCCGGGGGACGCCTCCTTCAACCCCTCGATCCTTTCAGCGGTATGTAGACTGTCAAATTGGCGCTGTAAAACAGAATGCTGAGTCAACTCAAATGGCAAACCGGCTGCGTGAATAATGCTCTGCAAGCCTTCGAACGCGGCTGTGGTGCAGCGGTCCCACGGTAGAGTTTGATTTTGGTGACGCTGTAGTTGATCAAGCAGCGGATCTCCTGAGAAAACGAAAAAAGCGTCCAAAACACGATCCACTATTTCGGGTTTTGGACGTTTGGTGCTGCGGTTGTTGCTCATGTCAAATACTCTAAAATCTTTGCCTACGTGTGCTTCTGGGGGAGAAATGCAATAATATGCTACATCGTGCCTACCCATTGTATGGGATGTGCCTTACCCATTGCCACCCCCAGCATCCTCTGCTAAACGGCAGCAATCCTGAAGGCCTCGGATTCGTCCGGGGCTGTCTCTTTTGTCGGGATCACGAATAACCTGGGACCTTCGGGGCCCTTCAGATCGGTCACCTGACCCGCCGCATGCGGCACATCAGGGGGCTTTAACATAGCGGTGCCAAAGACAAGAACCTAAGGCACTGCACGCTAAACGGAAGACAGAAAGCATGGCACTTAAGTCGTATAAACCGACGACGCCGGGCCAGCGTGGGCTGGTTCTGATCGACCGTTCGGAGCTTTGGAAAGGGCGTCCGGTCAAGTCTCTCACTGAGGGTCTGACCAAATCGGGCGGCCGGAACAACACCGGACGGATCACTTCTCGCCGCCGTGGTGGTGGCGCAAAGCGTCTTTACCGGATCGTTGACTTCAAACGGAATAAATTTGATGTCGCCGCGACCGTCGAGCGCATTGAATATGACCCCAACCGTACTGCCTTCATCGCACTGGTGAAGTACGAAGACGGCGAGCAGGCCTATATCCTTGCTCCGCAGCGTCTGGCAGTAGGTGACAAGGTCATCGCCTCCGCGAAGGCAGACATCAAGCCGGGCAACGCAATGCCGTTCTCGGGCATGCCGATCGGTACCATCGTTCACAACATCGAAATGAAGCCCGGCAAAGGCGGCCAGATCGCCCGTGCAGCCGGTACTTATGCTCAGTTCGTTGGTCGTGATGGTGGCTACGCTCAGATCCGCCTGTCCTCGGGCGAGTTGCGCATGGTCCGTCAGGAATGCATGGCCACCGTTGGTGCCGTCAGCAACCCTGACAACAGCAACCAGAACTACGGTAAAGCTGGCCGTATGCGCCACAAGGGCAAGCGTCCCTCGGTCCGTGGTGTCGTTATGAACCCGATCGACCACCCGCACGGTGGTGGTGAAGGCCGGACTTCGGGTGGTCGTCACCCGGTGACCCCGTGGGGTAAGCCGACCAAGGGTAAGCGCACCCGCAACAAAAACAAAGCGTCGCAAAAGCTGATCATCCGCTCGCGTCACGCCAAGAAGAAGGGACGTTAATCTATGTCTCGCTCTGTATGGAAAGGTCCTTTCGTCGACAGCTATGTGCTTAAGAAAGCCGAAGCTGCGCGTGAATCGGGCCGCAATGAAGTGATCAAGATCTGGTCGCGTCGTTCCACCATTCTGCCCCAGTTCGTGGGTCTGACGTTTGGTGTGTACAACGGCAAGAAACACATCCCTGTCAACGTCTCGGAAGACATGATCGGTCAGAAGTTCGGTGAGTATTCGCCGACCCGGACCTATTATGGTCATGCTGCGGACAAGAAAGCGAAGCGGAAGTAAGTCATGGGCAAGGTACAAAATCCCCGCCGCGTGGCCGACAACGAAGCAATGGCGAAAACCCGCATGCTTCGGACCAGCCCGCAGAAACTGAACCTGGTGGCTCAGATGATCCGTGGCAAGAAAGTGGACAAGGCTCTGACCGACCTCACTTTCTCGAACAAGCGGATCGCGCAGGACGTGAAGAAATGCCTTCAGTCCGCCATCGCGAACGCCGAGAACAACCACAACCTGGACGTCGATGAACTGATCGTCGCCGAGGCATGGGTTGGCAAGAACATGACCATGAAACGCGGTCGCCCGCGGGCCCGTGGTCGTTTCGGCAAGATCCTGAAGCCGTTCGCTGAGATCACCATCAAGGTGCGTCAAGTTGAGGAGCAAGCCTAATGGGACATAAAGTCAATCCGGTCGGCATGCGCCTGCAGGTGAACCGCACCTGGGACAGCCGTTGGTACGCCGACACCAAGGACTACGGTGATCTTCTGCTGGAAGATCTGAAACTGCGTGAGTTCATCAAGGCAGAGTGCAAGCAGGCCGGTGTGGCCCGCGTGATCATCGAACGCCCCCACAAGAAGTGCCGTGTGACCATTCACACCGCGCGCCCGGGCGTGATCATCGGCAAAAAAGGCGCCGATATCGAGGTCCTGCGCAAGAAGCTGGCAGCGATGACCGACTCGGAACTGCACCTCAACATCGTTGAAGTGCGCAAGCCCGAGCTGGACGCACAGCTGGTTGGCGAGTCCATCGCTCAGCAGCTGGAACGTCGTGTGTCCTTCCGTCGCGCGATGAAGCGTGCCGTTCAGAACGCAATGCGCATGGGCGCCCTGGGTATCCGGGTGAACGTCGCGGGTCGTCTGGGTGGTGCTGAAATCGCCCGTACCGAATGGTACCGTGAAGGTCGTGTGCCGCTGCACACCCTGCGCGCCGACATCGATTACGCTCACTCCGAAGCCATGACCCCCTACGGGATCATCGGGATCAAGGTCTGGATCTTCAAAGGCGAGATCATGGAGCATGACCCGCAGGCGCGTGATCGTAAGTCTCAGGAAATCCAGGACGGCCCTGCACCCCGTGGTGCTGGTGGCGGTCGTCGCTAAGGAGGGGATGAGATGCTTCAACCAAAGCGTACGAAATTCCGCAAAATGCACAAAGGCCGGATTTCCGGTCTCGCCAAAGGTGGTTCTGACCTGAACTTCGGCACCTACGGTCTCAAGGCTCTGCAGCCCGAGCGCGTAACCGCCCGTCAGATCGAAGCCGCACGTCGCGCCATGACCCGTCACATGAAGCGTCAGGGTCGTGTCTGGATCCGGATCTTCCCGGATACCCCGGTAACCTCCAAGCCCGTCGAAGTTCGTATGGGTAAAGGTAAAGGTTCCGTCGACTATTGGGCATGCAAAGTGAAGCCCGGTCGCGTGATGTTCGAAATCGATGGCGTCAATGACGACATCGCCCGCGAGGCTCTGCGCCTTGCTGCGATGAAGCTGCCGATCAAGACCCGCGTCGTGGTTCGCGAAGACTGGTAAGCCCAGGCTCTTTGGAAAATCAGAAACCCCCGCCGAGAAATTGGCGGGGGTTTTTCTTTGTGGTCACTCCCGGAAAATCCGTCTGCCTTCCTGAGGCGAACGGCAGTATGGCGTGGTGCGCTGCGTAGTGTCGGGAAGGCAGTAAATGGCCCGCTCGGCGGAGTGCAGAGAGGGCCATCGTCTTGCGCGTCAAGGCGTCAAGCCGGGGGGCAGGACCAGAGCGTCCGGCCTATGCGGCCCAATCGTCTTGCTGCTGGGCGGCTGGGGCAGAGCCATGGTGCGCGGGGCTGCCTTTCAGGCGGAAGCCCGAGATTGCCTCGAACAGGCGGTGGGCCTCCTGTTGCAACAGCTGACCCGCAGCGGATGTTTGCTCCAGCATGGCCGCACTTTTTTGGGAGTCTTTGTCGAGCGAGTCGACAGCGACATTGACTTCAGTCAAGCCCGTTGGACTGCTCCACCGTATTGTCGGCAATCGTATTCATGCGCTCCACGACCTGGATGATGGTCTGAACGATCTTTGCAAGGGACTCGCCAGTCTCGTCGACCAGCTTCACGCCGACGGTGACCTCGCCCCGGCTGGTGTTGATCAGGTTGTTGATTTCCTGAGCGGCATCCGATGAGCGCTGTGCCAGCGCGCGGACTTCAGAGGCAACCACGGCAAAGCCGCGTCCAGCTTCTCCGGCGCGGGCGGCTTCGACCCCGGCGTTCAGCGCCAGCAGGTTGGTCTGGAAGGCGACATCGTCGATCATGTCGGTGATCTTGGAAATCGCATCCGAGGAGTCCTTGATCCGTTGCATGGCCGTGACGGTCTGTTCTGCGATCGAGCGGGTGCCCTCTGCATTGTTCTGCGCATTGTCGACCAGCGATTTGGCGTCCTGCGCGCTGGAGGCCGTGTCACGCACCGTGTCGCTGACGGTCTGCAGCGCGGCGGCGGTTTCTTCCAGCGCGGCGGCTGAGGTTTCGCCGCGCCGCGAGGCATCGTTCATGGCGGATGAAATCTCGTTGGCGGTGTTGTTCAGCATTTCACTGCTGCCGGTCAGTTGCCGGATCATGCCATCAAGGCTGTTGGTCAGGTGGTCAATCGCATCAGAGATTTCCCGGAACACGCCCTTTTGCCCCGGTTGCATCGCCTGGTTCAAGTCACCGGTTGCCAGACCGCCGATCACCTCTTGAACGTCCTTCAATCCCCTTTCGGCGACGGTGCCAATGGCGTTCACTCCGTTGCCCAGTTCTGCGAACATGCCGCTGCTACCAGCGGTATCGACCCGTTTGGAAAAGTCACCTTCGGCGCAGGCGTCGATGACGCGGGCGATGTCCTTGGTCATACGGTGCTTAATCTCTTCGTCCTTGCGGAAGTCACCAACCGCCTCGGCGATTGCCGAGATTTCTCGGATAGGGGTCACGGGCAGTGCAGGGGTGAAATCGTTTTCCCGCATCTTTTTCAGAACCCTGTCAGTGCGTTTCAGGGGCCGGGAAATCCCGCGGGCCAGAAGCAGCGCGAGCACAATGAAAACAGCTGCGCCGCCCAGACCTGCGCGGGTCGAGTTACTGGCGGCCTGTTCGCTGATCGCGGCAGTGTCGGCAAGGATCTGACTCATGACGATACGGGACTCTTTGTGCAGGGCTTCGACCAAAGGTTCCGCAGCTGCATAGGTTTCTGACATCTGTTTCCGGAGATCCTGTTCTTTCAGGGTCTCATCAACATAGGCCGCAAAAGACGTCTAATAGGTGTCCATCAGATCCGATATCAACTGAAACTGCGCGCGATCCGCGTAATAGCTTTCGGGAAAGGCGTGGAACTCATCGACACGTGCATTCAACCGATCCAGGTATTTCGGATCCTTGCGCATGATGAAGTCCTTCTCGTGGCGGCGCATCATCAGCATCTTGACCTGCATCTCGGGCTGTTCGAGGCCCTGCAACTCGGTCTCGACGTTCTTCACCGCAGTCCGCAGATTGCCCTGCAGTCCGTCGTTTTCATCAAGCCCCAGGCGCCGGTTGCTGACCGCGAGACTTAGAAAGGCTGCCCCATAAGCGGCGATCGCGGTTTCCAGTTCAGGCAGCGTGACGGCAGTAGACCGCAGTTCGGGAACCTGCGCGATATTTTGCTTCAGGCCGTCAAAGGTCGAGGCCAGTTGATCCATGATCGCGGCATGGCGCTCAGTGTACTTTTCGTCCTTCCGCAGTAGGAAATCCTTTTCAGCACGGCGGGCCGAAAGAAACTGCTGCTCCAGATCGACAAGAGACATGTCGACCGCTTCGATCTCAGCGGCCCGGACTTGCATGTCGTCGCGAACCTGATGGGTATAAAGAGAAATGCCCGCCAGGGTGAACATGATGCCGGCGGCCAGCACGATGATCGACAGGATGGCGAGATTGATGGATACTTTGAACTTCATAGTGGGGCACTCGGTAGATAGGGATGCTAGGTGACAACCGGAACTCAGGTCATACTGGGTCAGGGTAGCAGTGCCGCGCTAATATTGTGTTGCGCCCCAGTGGCGGTCTGGGCATGGCAGGGTTGCCAGAGTGTCATGGCTGGCCGTGCTGATATATGTTGTAATGTGGTGGGCGTTGTCCGCAGTGGATTCCATTGCGCGGGGTGCAGCCAATTGGGACTCGCAAAAGTGCGCCGGGCAGGGATAAAAGGCAGCTATGGCACAGATCGACTCTCTCTTCGTTACCCGTCTCTACCGCGCTGCTTTGTCCGAACACGGGCCGAACATCGACGCAGGCGAACTTGAAAACTCCTGCCTTGTCATCGCCGGTGATGATGAAGCCGGGCAGGACTGGTGCGAGGAGAACGGCTATCCTGGCTATACCTCCTATGCCTCGCTGACGGATCTGCCCTGGCGGTTCCCGATCTTCGCCGATCTGGTGAAATCGCTGGATGCCCATGTGGCGGCTTTTGCCGAGGACCTGGAACTGGATCTGGATGATCGCGCGTTGGTGCTGGAGGATCTCTGGATCAACATTCTGCCCGAGGGCGGTACACACGCCAGCCATATCCACCCGCATTCGGCAATCTCCGGCACCACATATGTGTCGATGCCCGAAGGCGCTAGCGCCCTGAAGCTGGAAGACCCGCGCCACGCGATGATGATGGCCCACCCGCCGCGCCGCAAGGACTGCCGTCAGGAGCTGAAGACATTCGTCTATCAGTCTCCCAAGGTGGGCGATGTGCTGCTCTGGGAAAGTTTCATCCGCCATGAGGTGCCGCTGAACATGGCCGAGGAAGAGCGGATTTCGGTGAGCTTCAACTATAAGTGGGAGTGAGCGCCGTCTTGGAAGTGATCTGGGGGATCATTTCAGGCGCGAACGGGCGGAGTCCATTGCTTGCTTGGGATTTGCGCAACATGAGTGCAGTGCCTGACCCTGGGCGGGCGTGAAGCGCCTCCCTGTCGGGAGGGTTGGGCGCGGCCCGGGCAGTCAGCCCGTTCCAGGCTGACTTTAAACGGCGTACTGAGTTGTGCGCATAGACTTGTGTGGTTCTCTGCCGCCCGTTTGGCACAAGCTGCATCTTTCCCTTGCCCCCAACCACCAACTCTCCTATATGAACCCATCACCGCGCTCAGTGATGAGTCGCGGTGATCCATTTTCTGTGCCCTGAACTCTTCGGGCGCGGGCTACATAACCCACCAGACGTAAGGGTGACCCATCAAAAGGGGCCCTCTGGTGCCAAGGAAAAGGAACAAAGGCGATGAACGCCAATGATCTGCGCGAAAAGACCGTGGATGAACTCCGCGATCTGCTTGCCTCCATGAAAAAAGAGAGCTTCAACCTGCGCTTTCAGCAGGCAACCGGTCAGCTGGAAAACACCGCTGCAGTGCGCAACGCGCGCCGTAACGCAGCCCGTGTTAAAACCATCCTGAACGAAAAAGCCGCTGCGGCAGCTGAATAAGGAGCCTCTGAGATGCCCAAACGTATCCTGCAAGGCGTTGTGACCAGCGACGCAAACGCACAAACCGTTACCGTTTCCGTCGAGCGCCGCTTTACGCATCCGGTTCTGAAGAAAACCATCCGTAAGTCCAAGAAGTATCGGGCTCACGATGAAAAGAACGCTTTCAAGGTCGGCGACACCGTACGCATCATCGAATGCGCGCCGAAATCGAAAACGAAACGCTGGGAAGTTCTGGAAGCCTAAGAGCCTCACTTGAGGCTCCTGGCGACTAGGCTTTTTAGCACAGTCGAAACCCTGGGGGATCACAGCACGCATCGCTGCCCCAAAGGTCGGGAGAAACCACATGATCCAGATGCAAACAAATCTGGATGTCGCTGACAACTCCGGCGCTCGCCGAGTTCAGTGCATCAAGGTTCTGGGTGGTTCCAAGCGTAAATACGCATCCGTTGGCGACATCATCGTCGTCTCGGTCAAGGAAGCCATCCCGCGCGGTCGCGTAAAGAAAGGTGACGTCCGTAAGGCCGTCGTCGTACGTACCGCCAAAGAAGTCCGCCGCGAAGACGGTACCGCGATCCGTTTCGATCGCAACGCTGCCGTTATCCTGAACAACAACAACGAGCCGGTCGGTACCCGTATCTTTGGCCCGGTTGTTCGTGAGCTGCGCGCGAAGAACTTCATGAAAATCATCTCGCTTGCTCCGGAGGTGCTGTAATCATGGCTGCTAAACTCCGCAAAGGCGACAAGGTCGTCGTGCTGGCCGGTAAGGACAAGGGCAAAGAAGGCACCATCGCCTCCGTTGATCCCAAAGCCGGTAAAGCTGTTGTTGACGGCGTGAACATGGCGATCCGCCACACCCGTCAGTCCCAGACTGCACAGGGTGGCCGGCTGCCCAAGGCACTGCCGATCGACCTGTCGAACCTGGCTCTGCTGGACGCAAACGGCAAAGCAACCCGCGTTGGCTTCCGCATGGAAGGCGACAAGAAAGTGCGTTTTGCCAAGACCACGGGGGACGTGATCGATGCTTGATTCCGCTAACTACACCCCGCGTCTGAAGGATCTCTACAAGGACACCATCCGTGGCGCCCTGAAAGAGGAATTCGGCTACAAGAACGAGATGATGATCCCCAAGCTGGACAAGATCGTTCTGAACATCGGCTGTGGTCGTGCTGCCGTCAAAGACAGCAAGAAAGCCAAGTCGGCCCAGGCTGACCTGACCGCAATCGCGGGCCAGAAAGCTCTGACCACTGTGGCCAAGAACTCCATCGCCGGCTTCCGCGTTCGCGAAGGCATGCCGATGGGCGCCAAGGTGACCCTGCGCGGCGAACGGATGTACGAATTCCTGGACCGCCTGATCACCATCGCAATGCCTCGTATCCGTGACTTCCGCGGCGTATCGGGTAACTCGTTCGACGGTCGTGGCAACTACGCCATGGGCCTGAAAGAGCACATGGTGTTCCCGGAAATCGATTTCGATAAGATCGATGAGCCCTGGGGCATGGACATTGTGATTGCCACCACCGCGAAAACCGACGCGGAAGCAAAGGCGCTGTTGAAAGCTTTCAACATGCCCTTCAACAGCTAAGCGCGGGAAGGAAGAGACATGGCTAAGAAAAGCATGATCGAACGCGAAAAGAAGCGCGAGCGCCTGGTGGCACAATATGCCGCAAAGCGCGCCGAGCTGAAAGAAATCGCGAATGACGAAAACCGCCCGATGGAAGAGCGTTTCAAAGCGCGTCTGAAACTGGCGAAACTGCCGCGCAACTCGTCGGCAACTCGTCTGCACAATCGCTGCCAGCTGACCGGCCGTCCGCACGCTTACTATCGTAAGTTGAAGATCAGCCGTATCGCTCTGCGGGAACTGGGCTCGAACGGCCAGATCCCTGGCATGGTGAAATCGAGCTGGTAAGGGAGAGACAGATATGAACGATCCTATCGGCGATATGCTCACCCGTATCCGTAACTCTCAGCTGCGCGGTAAATCCACCGTCCTGACCCCGGCTTCCAAGCTGCGGGCATGGGTTCTGGATGTGCTGGCGGACGAGGGCTACATCCGCGGCTATGAGAAGACCACTGGTGAAAATGGCCACCCGGCTATTGAAATCAGCCTGAAATACTTCGATGGCGAACCTGTCATTCGTGAACTGAAGCGGGTTTCCAAACCCGGTCGTCGCGTTTACATGGGCGTCAATGACATCCCGTCGGTCCGTCAGGGCCTGGGCGTGTCGATTGTCTCCACCCCCAAGGGTGTGATGTCGGACGCAAACGCACGCGCAGCCAACGTCGGCGGCGAAGTGCTCTGCACCGTCTTCTAAGGAGGCTTACAGATGTCCCGTATTGGTAAAAAACCGGTCGCACTGCCCAGCGGCGTTTCCGCTTCGGTATCCGGCCAGACCGTAGAAGTGAAAGGCCCGAAAGGGACCCGTAGCTTCACCGCCACCGACGACGTCACCCTGTCCGTTGACGACAACGTTGTAATGGTCGAGCCGCGCGGCAAGTCCAAACGTGCCCGTCAGCAGTGGGGCATGTCCCGCACCATGGTCGCGAACCTCGTGACCGGCGTGACCACCGGCTTCAAAAAAGAGCTGGAGATCCAGGGTGTGGGTTACCGGGCGCAGGTTCAGGGCAACACCCTGAAACTGAACCTCGGCTACAGCCACGACGTCGACTTCGTAGCTCCGGAAGGTATCACCATTACCGCACCGAAGCAGACCGAAATCGTTGTGGAAGGTAACGACCAGCAGCAGGTGGGCGAAGTCGCGGCGAAAATCCGCGAATGGCGCCGTCCCGAGCCCTACAAAGGCAAAGGCATCCGCTACAAGGGTGAGTTTATCTTCCGCAAGGAAGGCAAGAAGAAGTAAGGACAAGCAAAATGGCAAACAGCAAACGTACCCTGTTTCTGAAGCGTCGCCTGCGCGTCCGGAACAAACTTCGCAAGGTCAACGCAGGCCGTGTACGCCTGTCCGTGCACCGCTCGAACAAGAACATCTCGGTTCAGCTGATCGACGATGTGCAGGGCAAGACCCTGGCAGCGGCCTCGACCCTGGAAAAAGATCTCGGCTTCGTTGGCAAGAACAACGTCGAAGCAGCCACCAAAGTGGGTTCGGTTATCGCCGAGCGTGCCAAGGCGGCAGGCGTCTCCGAGGCCTATTTCGATCGTGGCGGCTTCCTGTTCCACGGCAAGGTGAAGGCTCTGGCCGACGCTGCGCGTGAAGGTGGTCTGAAGATCTAAGACTTGCGGGCGGCGGTTTCGCCGCCCCGATGATCCGGGAGGGAGCCTGCATGGGGTCCCTCACCAGGATTGAGATAACCGGCGCCCCGCCTGTTGGACGCGCCAGTCAGAAAGGAATGCCTCATGGCAGAACGTGAAAACCGCCGTGGCCGTGGCCGCCGCGAAGAAGAAACACCGGAATTTGCAGATCGCCTGGTTGCGATCAACCGCGTGTCGAAAACCGTTAAAGGCGGTAAGCGCTTCGGCTTTGCCGCGCTCGTCGTCGTAGGCGATCAGAAAGGCCGCGTCGGCTTTGGCAAGGGTAAGGCGAAAGAAGTGCCCGAGGCCATCCGCAAGGCGACCGAGCAGGCCAAGCGTCAGATGATCCGTGTGCCGCTGAAAGAAGGCCGCACCCTGCACCACGACATGAACGGTCGTCACGGTGCCGGCAAGGTCGTCATGCGCACCGCTCCGGAAGGTACCGGTATCATCGCCGGTGGTCCGATGCGTGCCGTGTTCGAAATGCTGGGCGTCAAGGACGTTGTGTCCAAGTCGATCGGCTCGCAGAACCCCTACAACATGATCCGCGCAACCATCAACGGCCTGACCAAAGAGCAGAGCCCGCGTGCCGTTGCACAGCGTCGTGGCAAAAAGGTCGCCGACATCCTGCCCAAGCGGGACGAAGCACCGGCTGCCGAAGCCGCTGAAGCGTAAGGAGACGGACACATGGCTAAAACCATCGTTGTAAAGCAGATCGGCTCCCCGATCCGTCGCCCCGCCAAACAGCGTCAGACGCTGATCGGTCTGGGCCTCAACAAGATGCATAAAACCCGCGAGCTGGAAGACACCCCGGCCGTGCGTGGCATGATCAACAAGATTTCGCACATGGTCGAGATCGTCGAAGAAAAAGGCTAAGCCTTACCCGGCATAGTCTGACAAACGCCTCCGCATTGCGGGGGCGTTTTTCGTTTGAACGGTCTCTGCTGGGCTTTGCGAAAAGTGAACTGGGCGCGGAGGCGTCAGATCAGTCCGCGAGATCCGGCCAGAGGCTCGTGTCTAGGGCCTCAAGGAATTCAGCCAGTTCATCGGCCTGCGCACGCCAACTGCCAATGGATCTTTGGTGAACCGGCTGGCGGATCTGCGATGCACTCATCGTCAATGTCGGGGCGCTGCTGCCTTCTGGCGCGGCCATTTCCGGGGTCCAATCCAGTCCGCAATATTCTGCAATTGCGCGGCTGCCCGCCACCGGGTCTGCAACAAGGTCTTCGTAGTCGACCGTCAGGATCTGATCCGGGAATACGGTTTGCCAGTGATGCATGAGGCGCGCATATAGGCCGACGCGCCACGCCAAGGCCGTCTGGTCGTAGGTGTAGGACAGGGCTGTACCGGTGAAGTGCGATTTCCACATCGACAAGGCCACGTCGCGTGGGTCACGCCGTACGTGCACGATCTTGCAATGCGGATAGGCCGTTTTGAGAAACCCGATGTAGCGGTAGTTTTCCGGCATCTTGTCGACATAGGCGCGGGTATCGTCAGGGCAGGGGGGCAGCCGCGCTGCATCTTTATGGGCAAAGATGCGCGCCGCCTCGGCATCAAACGGAATGTCGTTGCTCACGAAATCCTGAACCAGAAACCCGGTTGCCGCGCGTTCGCCCATCGTTTCCACATTTGGCAGGCGGCTCAGCATTGCCTCGACCAGCGAGGTGCCGGAGCGGGGTAGGCCGAGGACGTAGATGGGATATGGTCCGTCGGGTTTGTCGGTCGGAGAGGGAGTGATGTCCGGAAAGCGGCTCAGGATGCGCTCAGTCTGCCGGGTGTCCTCCTCTGCGTCATAGGGCATTTGTTTTGCAAGGATACCGTTTGCACGCTCGCGCGCCTTGGCGGCGGCCTGCCGGTCGCCAGTGGCATCTTCGATCCGGGATAAGGCAAACTGCAGTTCGGCAGCTTCGACCGAGCCTGAGCGGAGTTTGCCGAGCGCCTTTTGTGCGGGGCCGACCAGGGTTTTCATCTCGTCCCTGTCGAGCAACAGCGACAATTGTTCAAACGCCTGTGTCTGCGCGGGCTGCAGGGCCAGGACAGCCCGGAATTGTTCTTTGGCCTCTTCGAACCGTCCGGCCTCGATGAATGAGGTTCCGAGCCGGAGCCGGGCACCAATGTGCTCGGGCGCGAGCTGAACGGCGCGTTCAACCATCTCGTGGCCTTCGGCGTGTCTGTTCTGGCGGGCCAGCGGGAGGCTGATGTTGACGAGGGTTTCCACGTTGTTCGGATCGAGCGCTAGCGCCGCTTCGTAGGCCGCGATTGCATCCGTCTCTTCGCCGAGGTTGGCAAGGATCAGGCCGCGCAGATTTTGGGCAGGCGCAAATGACGGGCGCAAGGTCACCGCTTGATTGATCGCAACCTCTGCCGCGGTGAGATCGCCCAGTTGCACATGGGCCTGAGCCAGAAAAAAACAGGCTGTCGCGTCGCCATCACGCAAGGGTTCGACGACCCTGACCGCCTGAGCGTGGCGCCCTGCCAGAATCAACGTCTGTGCAAGGTTGTGCCGGGCGTCAACAAAGCCGGGGTCAATCTTCATCGCGCGCTGAAACTGTGCGATCGCCTCGGGCAGCTTGTTCATGGCCGAAAGACAGATGCCAGCGATGTTAAATGGCTGTGGATCCCGCGGAGTCGTCTTTTGCAGGCGTTTTGCAATCTTCAGGGCCGGTTTGTAGGCCCCTGAGTTGAGATAAGAGGTAGCTATACCGAGGTCCCGACTCGCAATCATTCCGAAACCGCCTTGTTAAAAAACTGTTACAATTCGCTGCCCGCTATCACGATGCGCAAGCGCGAAGTGTGAAGCAGTTCACGTAACTCAACGGATTTCTCGGGAGATTTGCGATTATCTGCATGGATGGGGGCAAAATCCCCATTATCGCCTGTTTTATAGCTATTCCGAAAACGCATAGCGGTCAAACGCTAGTGTCGGTTGTTAGGTCATGAAATGCGACCTATCTCCCCGGTGTCACAAAACAGACATGAACGACCAGCCGGGAAGGGATCCCGGTTTTGCCGAGATCAAGGACGACGACGATGGCCTATACAACTTCCGCTACCCAGACCTATTCCTTTGGCGCCCGCATCCGCGCCGCAGTTGCGAACTTCCGCACCACTCTGGCCCGCTGGTCCGAATATCGGCGCACCTATGCGGAACTGGAAAACCTGTCCAACCGCGAGCTGGCCGATATCGGCGTGCGGCGCTGCGATATCAGCAACATTGCCCGGCTGCACGCCTACGGTAACTGATCGGACACCATAGCCCGGCCTGACTTATTGCCTCCCCCGGACTGGCCGGGATCGAAAGACGCCTCTGCCCTGCGCAGGGGCGTTTTTAATTTGTCTGGCGTCGCCTTGCGCGGGAAGCCTGGGGCGGACAGGGGGGGCGTACCCGGAGGCAGGGCTTGATATCGCCCGGCACAGCGTCTATACGCCCCCGGTGGCAATCCAAGCCACAGAATCAACAATCAAGAAGAGCCGAGGTTGGCCCGCTTACGCTTCAGGGGTCACATCCGGCAAGGAGAAGCGATATGAAACTTCATGAACTGCGCGACAATCCCGGCGCCGCCAAGAAACGCACCCGTGTGGCCCGTGGCCCGGGTTCCGGCAAAGGTAAAATGGGTGGCCGTGGTATCAAAGGTCAGAAATCCCGTTCGGGTGTTTCGATCAATGGCTACGAAGGCGGCCAGATGCCCCTCTACCAGCGTCTGCCTAAGCGTGGCTTCACCAAGCCGAACCGCAAGACTTTCGCTGTTGTGAACCTGGGCCTGATCCAGAAGTTCATCGACGCGGGCAAGCTGGACGCGGCAACCATCACCGAAGATTCGCTGGTCGAATCGGGCCTGCTGCGCCGCAAAAAAGACGGTGTGCGGATCCTGGCCAAAGGCGATTTCTCGGCCAAATCCAACATCACCGTGACCGGCGCGTCCAAATCTGCCATCGCGGCAGTTGAAAAAGCGGGCGGCACCCTGACCGTGGCGACAGCAGCTGCTGCTGAGTAACGGCTTGTGAGCGGCGTCGATGCCGCTTACATAGGTCACAGTTTTTCCATACGCCGCCCGAGCCGGAAAACGGTTCCGGGCGGCGTTTTCGCAAAAAGAGACCCATTTCATGGTATCAGCAGCAGAACAAATGGCGGCGAACACCAGCTGGTCCGCGCTCGGCAAGGCCAAGGATCTGCGCAACCGCATCCTGTTCACCCTCGGCCTATTGATCGTCTACCGTCTTGGCACATTCATTCCGGTCCCGGGCATTGATGCCTCGGCACTGCGCGAATTTATGGAGTCGGCGGGGCAGGGCATCGGCGGCATGGTGTCGATGTTTACCGGCGGTGCGCTTGGACGGATGGGCATTTTTGCCCTCGGGATCATGCCTTACATCTCGGCATCGATCATCGTTCAGCTGCTCACCTCCATGGTTCCGGCGCTGGAACAGCTGAAAAAAGAAGGCGATCAGGGCCGCAAGAAGATCAACCAGTACACCCGTTACGGTACCGTCGCGCTGGCAACGGCGCAGGCCTACGGACTGGCGGTGTCGCTGGAGTCCGGCGATCTTGCGACCGACCCTGGCATGTACTTCCGGTTGGCCTGCATGATTACCCTGGTGGGCGGTACCATGTTCCTGATGTGGCTGGGCGAGCAGATCACCCAGCGCGGCATCGGTAACGGTATCTCCCTGATCATCTTTGTCGGCATTATCGCCGAGGTTCCCGCAGCCATCGCGCAGTTCTTTGCCTCCGGCCGCTCCGGTGCCATCAGCCCGGCGGTTCTGATTGGCGTGATCGTGATGGTTGTCGCGGTAATCATGTTTGTGGTCTTCATGGAACGCGCCCTGCGCAAGATTCACATTCAATACCCCCGCCGTCAGGTGGGCATGAAGGTCTATGATGGCGGCTCGTCGCACCTGCCGGTCAAGGTGAACCCGGCGGGCGTGATCCCGGCGATCTTCGCCTCCTCGCTGCTGCTGCTGCCGACCACCATCTCCACCTTCTCGGCGGGTTCGGCCTCTGGTCCGGTGATGTCCTGGCTGCTGGCCAACTTCGGCCCCGGTCAGCCGCTGTACCTCCTGTTCTTCGTGTCGATGATCGTGTTCTTCGCGTATTTCTACACCTTCAACGTCTCCTTCAAACCTGATGAAGTGGCGACGAACCTGAAGAACCAGAACGGCTTTGTCCCTGGCATCCGTCCCGGCAAGAAGACCGCTGAGTACATCGAATACGTTGTGAACCGCGTTCTGGTTCTGGGCTCGGCCTATCTGGCGGCTGTCTGCCTGCTGCCGGAAATCCTGCGCGGTCAGTTCGCCATTCCGGTCTACTTTGGCGGCACCTCGGTTCTGATTGTTGTTTCGGTCACGATGGACACGATTCAGCAAGCGCAAAGCCATCTGCTGGCGCACCAGTACGAAGGTCTGATCGAGAAAAGCCAGCTGCGTGGCCGCAGCAAGAAACGCACAAAACGGGGGCCCGCTCGTCGATGAATATTATTCTTTTGGGCCCGCCGGGCGCGGGTAAGGGCACGCAGGCCCGTCATCTGGTCGAAACCCGGGGAATGGTGCAGCTTAGCACTGGCGACATGCTGCGCGATGCGCAGGCCAGCGGCAGCGAGATGGGCAAGAAGGTAGCCGAGGTCATCGCCCGCGGTGAGCTGGTCACGGATGAGATCGTAATTGGTCTGATCCGCGAAAAGATCGCCGAAGGCGCCGAGGGTGGTTTCATCTTTGACGGCTTCCCGCGCACGCTGGGGCAGGCAGATGCCCTGACCGACCTGTTGGCCGAGATGGGGCAGAGCCTGGACGCCGTTGTTGAAATGGCGGTGGACGATGCAGCGCTGGTGGCGCGGATCACCGGGCGGTCGACCTGCGGCGATTGTGGTGAAGTCTACCATGATGAAACCAAACCCTGGCCCGCCGATGGCAAATGCGCCAACTGCGGCAGCAGCAACATCAAGCGGCGCGCGGACGACAATGAGGAAAGCCTCAAGACCCGTCTGATGGAATACTACAAGAAAACCTCGCCGCTGATCGGCTACTATTATGCCAAGGGCAAGCTGAACAAGATCGACGGTCTGGCATCCATCGACGAGGTTCAGGCCTCTATCGCCAAGGTCCTCGGCTGATCTGAAATGTCAGCACAGAATGAAAAAAGAGCCGGGCATGTCCCGGCTCTTTTCCTTTTGGAAAGGCGAACAGGGGAGGGTGGGCGGATCTTGTAAAAGGACCTTGCCAATGACGACACCCACCCGTTCCATGATCACCGCCGCGGCTGTTCTCTGTTTGGCGACGACGTCCCCCGGATTTGCCGAACGTTATTTCGTCAATGATCCCGCCGCCTGCCCGACAAACGCAGAGGAGCAGGACCGGTTGATGGATTTTGCCAATGACGGTGGGCTGATCCTGGAGGAGGACGGCTTCAGCTCAATGGAGTATTTCTGCAGTTTCGAGCCGGATCTGCAGTATCATTGGGACGGCTATCAGGTCACGACCCATGTGGGGCATTGCCAGACGCCCGGGCCGGTTTTCATGCCAACCTTGTTTACCTTCGTGATGACCCAAGAAGCCCCGGGGGAGATCGCACTGTTCGACAGCAACGAATACACGACGCGGTTTTATTCCTGCACCGATTAGCGTCGTCCGGGCACGGTACAGGCGATGTGGAAGGATGTTGCCCCTGGGCCCATAAACTTTGACGTTTCCGCCGGGCGCCGGGTTGACGACATGCGGAATTCTCAATAGGGAAGCCCATCCCTCTTGGGAATCAATCCACGCGGCCCGATTCCGTGCCGCGTGAGTACCTCGATACATTATCTGATGAAAAGCCTCTCGGGGCGACATCAGGTGTTGTGAAAAAAGGTTCTGGAGTTACGGAACCGCAACGAAAAGGAAAGTGACACGTGGCACGTATTGCCGGCGTAAACATCCCGACTGCCAAACGGGTCCCCATCGCCCTCACCTATATCACCGGAATCGGCAACACTTCGGCGAAAGCCATCTGTGAAGCCGTTGGCATCGACGCAACCCGTCGCGTCAACGAGCTGTCCGACTCCGAAGTTCTGGCCATCCGTGAGCACATCGACGCAAACTACACCGTTGAAGGTGACCTGCGTCGCGAAGTGACCATGAACATCAAGCGTCTGATGGACCTGGGTAGCTACCGTGGCCTGCGCCACCGTCGTAACCTGCCCGTTCGCGGTCAGCGGACCCACACCAACGCTCGCACCCGCAAAGGCCCCGCAAAGGCCATCGCTGGTAAGAAGAAGTAAGGGAGGGTTTGATCAATGGCACGCGATAAATCCCGCACGAAGCGTAAAGAGCGCAAGAACATCGCCACCGGCGTTGCACATGTGAACTCTTCGTTCAACAACACCAAAATCCTGATCTCTGACGTTCAGGGCAACGCGATTTCCTGGTCCTCCGCTGGCACCATGGGTTTCAAGGGCTCCCGTAAGTCCACGCCCTATGCGGCGCAGATGGCTGCAGAAGATGCAGGCAAAAAAGCTCAGGATCACGGTGTTAAAACCCTCGAAGTCGAAGTTCAGGGCCCCGGTTCGGGTCGTGAATCCGCACTGCGCGCCCTGGCCGCAATCGGGTTCAACATCACCTCGATCCGTGACGTGACCCCGATCGCGCACAACGGCTGCCGCCCGCCAAAGCGCCGCCGCGTCTAATTATTTACGACTTTCGCTGGGGCCCCGCTTGATTTGTCGGGCCCCAGTACGTCATTTTAAACCTCGGGCGTCTGCACCTTCGGACATGGGGTACGGACAGGAATGGAGGGACTGCATGATCCATAAAAACTGGGCAGAGCTGATCAAGCCGACACAGCTTGACGTGAAGCCGGGCAATGACCCCGCACGGCAGGCAACCATCGTTGCAGAGCCGCTTGAGCGTGGTTTTGGTCTGACACTGGGCAACGCGCTGCGCCGCGTCCTGATGAGCTCGCTGCAAGGCGCAGCCATCACCAGCGTTCAGATCGACAATGTTCTGCACGAATTCTCCAGCGTCGCTGGCGTTCGCGAAGATGTCACCGACATCATCCTGAACCTCAAAGGTGTGTCGCTGCGCATGGAAGTCGAAGGCCCCAAGCGCCTGTCGATCAATGCCAAAGGCCCCGCAGTTGTCACCGCTGGTGATATCTCGGAAAGCGCCGGTATCGAAGTTCTGAACCGTGACCACGTGATCTGCCACCTCGACGATGGTGCGGACCTGTTCATGGAACTGACCGTCAACACCGGTAAAGGCTACGTTTCGGCAGAGAAGAACAAGCCGGAAGACGCACCCATCGGTCTGATCCCGATCGATGCGATCTACTCGCCGGTGAAAAAGGTCTCCTACGACGTTCAGCCGACCCGTGAAGGTCAGGTTCTGGACTATGACAAGCTGACCATGAAGGTTGAAACCGATGGTTCCGTTACGCCGGACGACGCCGTGGCCTATGCTGCGCGCATCCTGCAGGACCAACTGTCGATCTTCGTCAACTTCGACGAGCCGGAATCGGCTGGCCGCCAGGACGAGGACGATGGTCTCGAGTTCAACCCGCTTCTGCTGAAGAAAGTGGACGAACTGGAACTGTCGGTGCGTTCGGCGAACTGCCTGAAGAACGACAACATCGTTTATATCGGTGATCTGATCCAGAAAACCGAAGCAGAGATGCTGCGTACGCCGAACTTCGGCCGCAAGTCGCTGAACGAGATCAAAGAAGTGCTGTCGGGCATGGGCCTGCACCTTGGCATGGATGTCGAGGACTGGCCGCCGGACAACATCGAAGATCTGGCCAAGAAATTCGAAGATTCGTTCTGAGAATAAGGGGAGGGCGAAAGTCCTCCCCAACTACAAATGCCCACGCTGGTGGGGACAATCAGGGCAAACCCGCCCCAAGGAGAGCAGCTGACACGCATCGGCTGACAGACAAAGCAAAACCTTTAGAAGGAACTAGAAAATGCGTCACGCACGTGGATATCGCCGCCTGAACCGCACCCATGAGCACCGCAAGGCTCTGTTTGCAAACATGGCTGGCTCGCTCATTGAGCATGAGCAGATCAAAACCACTCTGCCCAAGGCAAAAGAACTGCGTCCGATCGTTGAAAAACTGATCACGCTGGCGAAAAAAGGCGACCTGCACTCCCGCCGGAACGCCGCCTCGCGTCTGAAGGAAGACCAGTATGTGTCGAAACTGTTCGACGTTCTGGGCCCGCGCTACAAGGATCGTCAGGGCGGTTACGTCCGTATCCTGAAAGCCGGCTTCCGTTATGGCGACATGGCGCCGATGGCGATCATCGAATTCGTTGACCGCGACGTAAATGCCAAGGGCGCTGCCGACAAGGCGCGCGTTGCCGAAGCCGAAGCGGCTGCCGACGACGAATAATAAATTGCAGGCCACAACGGTCTGTCATTCTGGCCCCTGCAGCTGTGCCTGCAGGGGCTTTTTCAATTCTGTGCTCGCGTGCCGGTCCGGCGGGGGACCGCAACTGGCGCCGTTGCTGCGCTTGCATTCCGCTGCCAGCCTCCGCATATCCTGTTCTGACCGAGGAATGGAGGCGATATGATCCGCGCTGTTTTGACCGCTCTGATGCTGGCTCTTGCTTTGGGGACGCAGGCCCCCGCCGAAATGCGGGTGCCGCAGTCGCAGGCTGAGATTTCACTTGGGTTTGCGCCGCTTGTGAAACAGGCGGCCCCCGCAGTGGTCAATATCTACGCCAAGATCGTGACCGAGGCGCCGCAGGCATCGCCTTTTGCGGGCGATCCCTTCTTTGACGATTTCTTCCGCAGTTTTTCCAACCCGCGCCCCCGGGTGCAGAACTCATTGGGGTCGGGGGTGATCCTTGCCGAGGATGGCATCGTTGTGTCGAATTACCACGTGGTTGGAATGGCGACGGAAATCCGCGTCGTGACCACTGACCGGCACGAATATGACGCCCGCGTGGTCCTCGCAGATCAGGCCAGCGATCTGGCGATCCTGCGGCTTGAAGATGCAGAGGGCCTGCCGTTCCTCAGTCTGCGCAACAGCGATCAGGTTGAGGTCGGCGAACTGGCCCTGGCCATCGGCAATCCCTTTGGTGTGGGGCAGACGGTCAGTAGCGGTATCATTTCGGGGCTGGCGCGCACGGGCACCGGCACCGGAGAAGGTTTTGGCTATTACATCCAGACCGACGCGCCGATCAATCCCGGCAACTCTGGTGGGGCGCTGATCGACGTGAATGGCGAGCTCATCGGGATCAACACACGGATCCTTAGCCGTTCGGGCGGATCCAACGGCATCGGCTTTGCCATTCCGGCCAATCTGGTGCGGGAGTTCCTGCATCAGGCCCGCGCGGGCGCGGAAAGCTTTCAGCGCCCCTGGGCGGGGATGACCGGGCAGCCGGTGGATGCGGATCTGGCGGCCTCGCTGGGGATGCCACGCCCTGAAGGCATGCTAATCTCCGAACTCCACCCCGAAAGCCCCTTTGCCAAGGCCGGGTTTGAGGTTGGTGACGTGGTGATCGAGGTGGACGGAGAGCCGGTAAATTCACCGTCCGAGATGGTGTTCCGCATGACCATTGCCGGTTTGGGCGGCAGCTCGGACGTGGCGCGCTGGCGCGGCGGTGAGAAAAAAGTGGTGCGGGTCGAGATGTACAGCGCCCCGGACAGTCCTGCGGCCGACCCAGTGCAACTGGGCGAACGCAGCCCACTGCCCGGGCTGACGGTGGCGCGCATTAACCCGCGGCTCATCGTGGATTTGCAATTGCCGTTGACGGCCGAAGGTGTGGTGATCGCCGATCCGGGGCCTTATGGCGCACGGGCAGGGCTGCAGCGGGGCGATGTCTTGCTCGGGATCAACGGCGAAGCGGTCACGGCGCCGCAGAATGTGGTCGATCTGATGGGCCGCACGCAGGGCTGGCTGGTTATCGACCTGTTGCGGCGCGGGCAGCGCGTCAGCCTGCGTTTCCGGCTCTGATCCATGGCAGATCTTTTTGACAGCGACGCGCCACAGCCCACGGGCGGCGAAGAACCGAACAGGCCGCTGGCGGACCGGCTGCGCCCGCGCTCCCTGTCCGAGGTGATCGGCCAGCAGCAGGTGCTGGGACCGGAGGCACCACTGGGTGTCATGCTGGCATCGGGATCACTGTCCTCTTTGGTGTTCTGGGGGCCGCCGGGGGTGGGGAAGACCACCATCGCGCGGCTTCTTGCTAAGGAAACCGATCTGCATTTCGTGCAGATCTCGGCCATCTTCACTGGCGTCCCCGATCTGAAGAAAGTGTTCGAGGCGGCCAAGCACAGGCGCGCCAACGGGCAGGGCACGCTGCTGTTCGTTGATGAGATCCACCGTTTCAACAAGGCGCAGCAGGACGGCTTCCTGCCGCATATGGAGGATGGCACCATCCTTCTGGTCGGGGCCACCACCGAAAACCCGAGTTTTGAGCTGAATGCCGCTCTGTTGTCGCGCTCACAGGTGCTGGTGCTGGAACGCCTGCCGCTGGCGGATCTGGAACTGCTGACCCAGCGCGCCGAGAAGGAACTCGGCCGGGCGCTGCCGCTGACCGGCGATGCGCGCGACGCCCTGCAGGAAATGGCGGATGGCGATGGGCGTGCGCTGCTCAATCTGATCGAACAGGTCTCTGCCTGGCGGGTTGAGGCGCCGCTTGGGCGCGAGGCGCTGGCGACCCGGCTTATGCGGCGGGCGGCGAAATACGACAAATCCGGCGAAGAGCATTACAACCTGATCTCGGCGCTGCACAAATCCGTGCGCGGCTCGGATCCCGATGCGGCGCTTTACTGGTATGCGCGCATGCTGGAGGGCGGCGAGGATCCGTGTTTTCTGGCCCGGCGGCTGACCCGGATGGCGGTCGAGGATATCGCGCTGGCGGACCCACAGGCGCAGGCTGTCTGTTTGCAAGCCTGGGAGACCTACGAACGGCTCGGTAGCCCGGAAGGGGAGCTGGCGCTGGCGCAGGCGGTGATCTACCTCGCACTCGCCCCAAAGACCAATGCGGGCTACATGGCCTACAAGGCCGCCCGGCGTCTGGCCAAGGAAACGGGCAGCACGCCGCCACCGAAACATATCATGAATGCCCCTACTAAGCTGATGACCGAACAGGGCTATGGCGCGGGCTACCAGTATGATCATGATGCCGAGGATGGCTTTTCCGGGCAGAACTATTTCCCCGAAGGCGTCAAACGCCCGGTTCTCTATCAGCCCGTCGAGCGCGGCTTTGAACGAGAATTGAAACGGCGGACCGAGTTCTTTGCCAAGCTGCGGCTACAGCGGAACAGTTGACCGGGTGACGGGCGGATCAGGTCAGGCGGTGACCTCGACCCAGGTGCCCATGCCCGCCGCGTGATGCGATAGCATATGGCAATGCAGCAGCCATTTGCCGGGGTTGTGGGCGTTGAATGCGACGGTCCGCGTCTCCCCGCGCATCATCAGCAGCGTATCGCGTAGGGGACCAAGCCTGCCGCCCGGCAGGACTTCGGCAAAATGCATGCCGTGCAGATGCATCGCATGGGGAAAGGCGGTGTCGTTGATCATGGTGAGTTTGACCGTCTCGCCAATGGACGCGCGCACAAGCGGGGCGTCCGGTCGCCCGACCACGCCATTCAGCGCCCAGAATTGACCTGCCTGCGCTAGCGAGCGCATGCCTTGCGTCTCTCCCTGCCACTCAGCAGCCCGCATGCCGCCCATGGCGCCGCCCTCCATGCGCAGGGTCGCACTGCGCGCATTGCCGAGGGTGATCGCATGGTCCGGGTTGGGTGGGAGCGGTGCGGGCATGTTGCGGGTGCTCTTGGTTCCGGCAGAGACCGGAAAGCTCGCCTGCGCGTAACCGCCATCGCGTTCGAACTGCACCAGAAAGGCATCCTCGCCCGCGTCGGCCGTCACATCGACGATCAGGTCGATCCGCTGTGCGGGTGCCAGCAGCAGTTGGTCGGGGATCTCTTCCGGCGCTGTCAGAGGCATGCCGTCATAGGCCATGATCCAACCTGTCAGCCCCTGCAGCCCAAGGGCAAAGATCCGGGCATTGGCGCTGTTGATCAGCCGCAGGCGCAACCGGTCGCCCTGCTGCACGGGGTAGCGCGCCTCGATCTGTCCGTTGGTCAGCATCACATTGCCCATGCGCCCGGCGTGGGACATGTCGTGGGGGTGGTCGAACACCGGGTCCACCGCCGCATCCTGCGTGAGGCGGATGTCATCCAGCATCAGCACAAGATCCTGATCTACATCGGGGGCGTCCTGTTCGGCAACGATCAGCGGGCCCTGAATGCCGCGCTCCACCTGTTCGACCGACTGGGCGTGGGAATGATACCAATAGGTCCCGGCATCCGGCAGGGCGAAATCATAGGTGAACTCTGCGCCCGGCGCGATGGGGTCCTGCGTCAGCCCCGGTACGCCGTCCATGGCGTTTTCAATGCGGATGCCGTGCCAGTGCATCGAGGTTTCTTGCGGCAGCCCGTTGTTGACCTGAACCTTTAGCCGGTCCCCTTGCCGGGCCTGCAGGGCCGGTCCCGGCATGCTGCTGTTCACCCCCCAAAGATCTGTCTTGCCATATTGCGCGGGCGCGATCTGCTGCTGCAGGGGCGCCAGCGCCAGCTGAACCGGCGCCGCGGTCCAGCCACTGCGGGGCAAAAGCGGCAGCGCGGCAATGCTGGCGAGAAAGGAACGGCGAGATGGCATAAGGGTCTCCTCCCAGTGGATGGCTGACAAACTAAGGGGGCCTGCAGGTCTGACAAGACATCCACCCACTGGAAGGTTGGCATGAATTTTGCGTTTGGCCGCCTTGCGCGTTGAAAACTTGACATCCGTGGCCCACCGCGCGACAGACCGCGCATGTATCTCACCGTTCTATATGTCGCCCTTGGCGGCGCCCTTGGGGCCGCCTGCCGCTATCTTACCGGGCTTGGCGTGGTCCGACTGTTCGGCCATGGCGATTTTCCCTTGGCCATCATCACGGTCAACGTGATCGGCTCCTTCATCATGGGGGTCTTTGCTGTCACCGCCGCGCACAAGGGGCTGACCCATCTCAGCCCCTTTGTGATGACTGGCATGCTGGGTGGCTTCACGACCTTCTCGGCCTTCTCGCTTGAGACGGCGAATATGATCGAACGGGGTGCAATGGGGCAGGCGGCTCTCTATATTGTGCTGTCTGTGGGACTGTCTGTTGGCGGTCTGTTTTTGGGCCTGATGGCCGCCAGAGGAGTTTTCGCATGAGCGGCGTTCAGACAATCACCGTCACCGAAGAGGATGCGGACCAGCGCGTGGACCGCTGGCTGCGGCGCCTGTTCCCACATGTCAGCCAGGGCCGCATCGAGAAGATGTGCCGCAAGGGTGAGCTCCGCATTGACGGTGGCCGGGTCAAGGCCAGCACCCGTGTTGAGGCCGGGCAGTCCGTGCGCGTGCCGCCGCTGCCGTCGGCCGACCACCAGCCGGTCACGCCGGAAAAGCGGCGGATTTCGGATGCGGATGCCAAGATGATCCGCGATTGCGTGATCTACAAAGACGACGATGTCATCGTGCTGAACAAGCCCCACGGGTTGGCAGTGCAGGGCGGCAGTGGCACCACCAAACACGTGGATGGCCTGTCCGAGGCTCTGCGCTTTGGCTATGACGAAAAACCCCGACTGGTGCACCGGCTGGACAAGGATACCTCGGGCGTGCTGGTTCTGGCGCGCACCCGGGCAGCCGCGCAGGCGCTGACCGCCGCCTTCCGCCATCGCAACACGCGCAAGATCTACTGGGCGCTGGTTGCCGGCGTTCCGACGCCATACCTGGGCGAAATCAAGGCTGGTCTTGTAAAGGCGGGCGGCCATGGTCGCAGCGGCGAAGGCGAAAAAATGATCGCGGTGCACCCTTCCGAGATCGACAGCACGCCAGGCGCCAAGCGGGCGCATACCTTTTATGCCACGCTCTACCGGGTGGCGGGGCGTGCGTCCTGGGTGGCGATGGAGCCGGTCACCGGCCGCACCCATCAGCTGCGCGCGCATATGGCCGAAATCGGCCATCCGATTGTCGGCGATGGCAAATACGGTGGCTCGGGTCAGGAAAACCTGGGCGACGGTTGGGGCGCACAACTGGGTGGCATCATCAGCAAGAAGCTGCATTTGCATTGCCGCCGGATGGCGTTTGAGCACCCGGTGACGAAAAAGCAGATCTCGGTCACCGCGCCGTTGCCCGAGCATATGAAAGACAGCTGGGATACCTTTGGCTGGACCGAGGATCTGGCGGCGGAGGATCCGTTCGAGGGCCTCCTATGAGTGCCCCGCTGCGGCTGGTACTGTTCGATGTGGATGGCACCCTTGCCGACAGTCAGGCGGCCATCACTGGCGCGATGAGCGCGGCCTTTGCGACGGTGGATCTGCCCGCACCTTCGCGCGATGCGGTCCTGTCGATTGTCGGGCTGTCGCTGCCGCAGGCCATGGCACAGCTGGCGCCCGAGGCGGGATCAACGGCGCAGGCTGCTTTGGTGGACGGTTACAAGCAGGCTTATATGTCGGCGCGCCAGGCTGCAGGGGCGGGGCACTCGCCGCTGTTTCCGGGCGCACGGGAGGCTTTGGACGCCCTGCACGCGGTGCCCGAATACCTGTTGGGTGTCGCGACCGGGAAATCACAGCGGGGCCTCGATGCGCTGATCGCGGCGCATGATCTGGACTGTTTCGTGACCCGGCAGGTGGCCGATCACCACCCGTCCAAACCGCATCCCTCGATGGTGCTGACGGCGCTCGCTGAAACCGGAGTGGACGCGCGCCATGCGGTGATGATCGGCGATACCAGCTTTGATATGGATATGGGCCGCGCGGCCGGGGTCACCACCATCGCGGTGGACTGGGGTTATCACCCGGCAGAGCGGCTGCAGGCAGACCATATGATCGGCAGTTTTACCGAGTTGGAACCGCTGCTAGAGAAGATCTGGAAGGCATAAGACAATGAGCGAATGGGCACCGAAACGATTCTGGAAAGCCACGGCAGTCGCCGAAACGGATGACGGCTATACCGTTGAACTGGACGGGCGCCGGGTTAAAACCCCGGCAAAGGCTCTGCTTGAAGTCCCCTCGCAGCAGATGGCCGAAGCCATCGCGGCGGAGTGGGACGCGCAGACCGAATCGGTCAATCCCGCCACCATGCCTTTTACCCGCTCGGCCAATGCTGCCATCGACAAGGTAACCCATCAGCACGCCGAAGTGGCCGATATGCTGGCTGAATATGGCGATTCCGATTTGCTGTGCTACCGGGCCGACAGCCCGAAGGAACTGGTCGCGCGTCAGGCCGAGGAATGGGATCCGGCGCTCGACTGGGCGCATGAGGCGCTGGGCGCACGCTTGTATCCGCGCAGCGGTGTTCTTCATCAGCCGCAGGATGCGGCCACTATTGCTGACCTGCGCGCCCGGGTGCATGGGATGACCCCATTTCAGCTCGCTGGGTTTCACGATCTCGTGGGGATGTCGGGGTCTCTGATCCTGGGCTTTGCTGCCGCTATGGACTGGCGCGACGCCGAGGAGATCTGGCAGTTGTCCCGGCTGGATGAACGCTGGCAGGAAGAGCAGTGGGGCGTCGATGAAGAGGCGCAAACCACAGCAGAGCTGAAGCGTGATTCTTTTTTGCACGCTAAACGGTTCTACGATTTCTCGGGTTGAGACAGCCGCCGGGATAGGACGTGAGACAGGAAATATCACAGCGGGACGGTTGAGCGAAAAATTTTAACAATCGCCCCCCTGTTCGCTATGCGTCCATCGAATTTGGTGATCCAACCCTTGACGTTTGTTTATGAATCCGCCCAAACTTCCCTGTGATTTAGGTGTTTTCCCTAGATCCCGTCGTTCCGGTATGGCTAACGGCGGAAAAAAACCACCAGTACAGGTGGAACATCAGGAAGAGGTAAAAATGAACAAATCCGTATTTTTGGGCGCGCTGACCGTGGCCGGGATTGCAGCTGGTGCAGCTGCTGCCGGTACGCTGGACGATGTGAAAGCCCGCGGCAAACTGAACTGCGGCGTCACCACCGGTCTGGTCGGTTTTGCTGCTCCGAATGCGAATGGGGAATGGGAAGGTTTTGACGTCGCCGTCTGCCGCGCTGTTGCTGCGGCCACTCTGGGCGACTCGACCGCTGTTGAATTCGTGCCGACCACCGGCAAAACCCGCTTCACGGCTCTGGCCTCGGGTGAAATCGACATGCTGGCGCGTAACACCACCTGGACCTTTTCGCGCGACGTTGATCTGAAGTTCGAATTCACCGGCGTGAACTACTACGACGGCCAAGGCTTCATGGTTCCCAAGGACCTGGGCGTTTCCTCGGCGAAGGAACTTGACGGCGCAACCGTCTGCATCCAGACCGGCACCACCACCGAGCTGAACCTGGCGGACTTCTTCCGCTCGAACAACATCAGCTACGAGCCGGTTCCGATCGAAACCAACGCGGAAGCACAGCAGCAGTATCTGGCTGGCGCCTGTGACGTTTACACCACCGACGCATCCGGCCTGGCCGCGACCCGCGCAACCTTTGACGATCCGGCAGGCCACGTGCTGCTGCCCGAGATCATCTCCAAAGAGCCGCTCGGTCCGCTTGTCCGCCACGGCGACAACGAATGGGGCGACGTGGTCCGCTGGACCCTCAACGCTCTGATCACCGCCGAAGAGCTGGGCGTGACCTCGGCCAACCTGGCTGAAATGTCCGCAGGCACCAATAACCCCGAAATCAACCGTCTGCTGGGCACCGAAGGTACCCTGGGCGAGATGCTGGGTCTGTCGGCTGACTGGGCCAAAAACGCAATCGCCGCTGGCGGTAACTATGGCGAAATCTTCGCCAAGAACATCGGTGAGGACACCCCGATCGGTCTGGCCCGTGGTCTGAACGCACAGTGGACCGAAGGTGGTCTGCTGTACTCGCCGCCGTTCCGGTAAGCACAAAACGAAAAGGGCGCAGGATATCCTGCGCCCTTTTCCTATCTGAAAAAAATGAGCTTCGGATTTCTGCGGAGCAGGGGAAAACCCTGCCGGGACACAGATCTGTAGCCTCGGGGATCTCTTTACATGTCAACTCTCTCTGACCCTCCACAGGACGGGTTCCGGCTGTCTATGTTGATCAACGATACCCGCTATCGTTCATTGACCTTTCAGGCGATTGCCGCGCTCCTGCTTGCACTTTCGATCTGGTATCTGGGGAATAACCTGATCCAGAACCTGCGCGCCGCGGGCCTCAACATCTCTTATGACTTTCTGGGCAATCCCGCCGGCTATGATATCAACCAGCGGCTTGTCGAATATGACAACCAGGACAGCCACGGGCGTGCCGCCCTTGTGGGCGTTCTGAATACGCTTCTGGTTGCTTTCCTTGCCTGCGTTACGGCGACGATTTTCGGCGTGATCGCCGGCGTTCTGCGCCTGTCCAACAACTGGCTCGTCTCCAAGCTGATGGCGGTCTACGTCGAGATCTTCCGCAACATTCCGGTTCTGATCTGGATCATCATCATCTTTACGATCATGACCGCCGTATTGCCGGGACCGCGGGCCTTCCGCGGTGACAATCCGGATTCGACGATGCTACTGGATCTCTTCGCCTTCACTAACCGGGGTGTCTACATTCCGATGCCGTGGTTCGAGAGCGGTCTGTTTGCTTCCACCGCCCTCAATTGGGTTCTGGTGCTGGCGGTTCTGATCGGCTCGCTGTTCGTCACCCGCCGGATCGAGACCTGGGCGACCGCGAAACAGGAAGCCACCGGCGTGCGCCCCAAGACGCTGCTGATGGTGCTGGGCGTCTGGCTGGTGCCATTCATCCTGCTGATGCTCATCATGGGGCTGACCTGGGAAGTTCCCGCACTCAAAGGGTTCAACTTCCAGGGCGGTATCAAGATCGGCGGTCCGCTGATCGCACTGTGGTTCGCACTTTCGGTCTACACCGGTGCCTTTATCGCCGAGAACGTGCGGGCAGGGATCCAGGCGATCTCCAAGGGCCAGACCGAAGCGGCGGCCGCGCTGGGACTGCGGCCCGGACGCATCATGAACCTGGTGATTCTGCCTCAGGCGCTGCGGGTGATCATTCCGCCGCTGATTTCGCAGTATCTCAACATCACCAAGAACTCCTCGCTGGCGATCGCCGTGGGCTATGCGGATATCACCGCGACCCTGGGCGGCATTACCCTCAACCAGACCGGACGCGCGATCGAATGCGTGCTCCTGTTGATGCTGTTCTATCTCACGGCATCACTGGTCATCTCGATGGTGATGAACATCTACAACGCCTCCGTGAAGCTGAAGGAGCGCTAAGCCATGAGTGACAAGACAACCCATCAGATTGCCTTTGTCGCCGAAGGCACCATTCCGCCCTCACCGCCGCCTGCCAGCCAGGCTGGCGTGGTCAGGTGGCTGCGGGAAAACCTGTTCTCCAGCATTCCCAACGGGATCCTGACCCTTGTGGCGCTGACCCTGATCTACATGATCCTGCAGAACACCGTGCCCTGGCTGGTGAATGGCGTGTGGACGACCAACTCGCTGAATGAGTGCCGCGAGGTTCTGGATGGCAAGGTCGGGGCCTGTTTCTCGGTTCTGACCGAACGCTGGCACCAGCTTCTTTACGGGTTCAAATACCCGGCAGAGTTCTACTGGCGCCCGAACCTGGCGCTGGTTCTGCTGCTGGTGGCGATTGCGCCAGTGCTGTTCTTCGATTTACCCCGCAAGATGCTGATCTTCACCGCGCTCTATCCCTTTATTGCCTTCTGGCTGATCTGGGGTGGCACAATCATGGCGCCGATCCTGGCCCTTCTGGGGTTCATTGTTGGCGGCGTGGTGTTCCAGATCTATGGACGGGGTTCCTTCGCCGCGGGCTTCTTTGGTGGCATTGCTGCAGCCCTGATCATCTGGTGGCTGGGCAGCTTGCTGATCCCCGAAGGGGCGTCGGACAATGCGATGCTGCCAGCGGTGCCTTCGCGTGATCTGGGTGGCTTCATGCTGAACCTGATGCTGGGTGTGACCTGTGTGTCGCTGTCCCTGCCGCTGGGCATTGCCCTGGCGCTGGGCCGTCAGTCTGACATGCCGCTGATCAAATGGATCTGCGTGGTCTTCATCGAGTTCGTGCGCGGTGTGCCGCTGATCACGCTGCTGTTCGTGGCGTCGGTGATGCTGGCCTATTTCTTCCCGCCTGATGCCACTGTGGACCTGTTCCTGCGTGTGGTCATCATGATCACTATGTTCTCCGCGGCCTACATCGCCGAGGTGATCCGTGGTGGTCTCGCGGCCCTGCCCAAAGGGCAGTATGAGGCTGCGGATTCGCTGGGGCTTGATTACCCGCAGGCGATGCGTCTGATCATCCTGCCGCAGGCGCTGAAGATCTCGATCCCGGGCATCGTCAACGTGGCCGTGGGTCTGTTCAAGGATACCACGCTGGTGTCGGTCATCTCGATGTTCGACCTGGTGGGTATGATCCGCGGACCGATCCTCGCTTCGACCGAATGGAATGGCGTCTACTGGGAGCTTCTGGGCTTCGCTGCCGCTCTGTTCTTTGTCGTCTGCTACGGCATCTCACAATACTCGCAATGGCTGGAACGCCGCCTTGCGACCGATCACCGATAAGGAGGCCAAGACATGACTGGCACTTCACAAATGCAGGTATCCGACAAAGTCGCGATCACCATTGACGGAATGAACAAGTGGTACGGCTCCTTTCACGTGCTGCGCGATATCAACCTGACGGTCTATGAGGGCGAACGGATCGTGATTTGCGGCCCGTCCGGCTCTGGTAAATCGACACTGATCCGCTGCATCAACGCGCTGGAAGAACACCAGCAGGGGGCGATCACCGTGGATGGCACGCTGCTGTCGTCGGATCTGAAGAACATCGACAAGATTCGGTCCGAGGTTGGCATGTGCTTTCAGCACTTCAACCTGTTCCCGCATCTGACCATTCTGGAAAACTGCACGCTGGCGCCGATCTGGGTTCGCAAGACGCCCAAGAAGGAAGCCGAAGAGCGGGCGATGCATTTCCTTGAAAAGGTCAAGATCCCCGATCAAGCCAACAAGTTCCCGGGCCAGCTGTCCGGTGGTCAGCAGCAGCGTGTGGCGATCGCGCGCTCCCTTTGCATGATGCCGCGCATCATGCTGTTCGATGAGCCAACCTCGGCGCTTGACCCCGAGATGATCAAAGAGGTGCTCGACACCATGATCGAACTGGCGGAAGAGGGCATGACCATGCTTTGCGTGACCCACGAGATGGGTTTTGCCCGTCAGGTGGCGAACCGGGTTATCTTCATGGATGCGGGTCAGATCGTTGAGCAGAATGAGCCGGAAGCCTTCTTCAACAACCCGCAAAGCGAACGTACCCAGCTCTTCCTGAGCCAGATCCTGGGTCACTGATCTTCCCGATCATTGCGCCAATAAGAAACCCGCCGGATATTCCGGCGGGTTTTTCTTATTGTGGGGGCTCAGGCGCCCAAAAGTTCGCGTGGCACGATGAAATCCACCACCTTGCCGCTGCCCCAGGTCAGATCGCTCCAGCGGTCGATGTCAAAGCGGGCGATCAGCGTGGCGCCGGTGGGGTAGTCGTCAAATCGCGAATGGTCTGGCGGATGGCTTACGATGGCATGGGCAAATGCGGCAATGCCCGGGTTGTGGCACAGGATCATGGTTCGCGGATGTTCGGCCTGTTTCAGAACCTCAAAGATGATCTCCGGGCTGGCGTGGAACAGTCGTTCGGTAAAGACAGCCGGGGCGAAGAGATCCATCAACTGATAGGTTTCCCGCGTGCGCTGCGAAGAGGAAGAAAGCACCTGTCCCGGCAACTGATCGATGTCCCGCAGCCAGTCGCCCAATGCCTCGGCCGAGGCGCGGCCCCGTTTGTTCAGCGGGCGGGCATGGTCGCTGGGGGCGCTGGTGTCCCAGGCGGATTTAGCGTGGCGGGTCAGAATAAGTGTGCAGGTCATGTCTTGTGAAAATAGCTCATGTGATGGGCCGATTGCACCGGGTCGCGACTGGCCCCCTGGCTAAGGGGGCAGGCAAGCCGGGCAAGGCAGCCGTTTTCAAGGCAAGGAGCGCCCTCCGGGGTGTCCAGATGGCTGTGGCAGGCGGTAACACCGTAGGGGCCACCCGCCACCAACGCCTGCACCGGACAGGTGCTGAGGCAGGGTCTGGCCACGCAGCTGTCGCAGGGGGACTGCGCCAGAGGAGGCGGTGGTAGATCGATCTCCTGCTGCAAGTGAAGCGCTCCCCGGTACGAGATCATCATGCCAACCGTATCATGGACCAGCATGTGCGACGGGGATGTGAAAGCCCGCCCCGAGGCCAGCGCCCAGTTGATGAAGGGCGTATAGGGCGGCCCGCCAAAGGGGTAGTGGGCGGTGGCTCCGGTATCTGTCGCCAAGGCGTCGATGATCCGCTCAGACCAGCGGTCCAGCGGATCGTCCGCAGCATCTCTGAACTCCGGCGCGCCGGTGATGCGGGGCCAGCATTCCGGCCCCAGAAGGCCCAAGAGGACCAGGGTACCGCCCGTCAGGCCCTGAACTGGGCTATGGCGCGGGTGTAGGGCGCCAAGCACAGCAAGGTCGCGGTGTTTGGCGGCGCGCTCGATCTCCTGATAGCTGGGTGCGGATGTCATAGGCTTCCCTGGGTGATGGTAGCCAAATGTAGCCTCTGGACCCGTGATCCCAAAGAAAAACCGCCCGGGGGAGGGGCGGTTTCAATACTGTCTTGATGTCACCCGTGCGGGTTAGGCCCGGATCATTGACCCGGCGCCATGATCGGTGAACAGCTCCAGCAGCACCGCATTCGGCACCCGTCCATCGACGATGGTGCAGGCCCGGACACCGTTTCGGACCGCTGACAGGGCGGTTTCCGTCTTCGGGATCATGCCGCCTGCGATGACGCCTGCCTTTGTCATTTCCTCGACATCAGCGGCCTTCAGCTCGGTAACCACTTCGCCGCTGGCGTTTTTCACGCCGGACACATCCGTCAGCAGCAGCAGGCGATCAGCGTTGAGGGATTCGGCAATCGCCCCGGCGGCGGTGTCGCCGTTGATGTTGAAAGTCTCGCCGTTGCGGCCCGCGCCGATCGGAGCGATGACAGGAATGATGTCATTCTCGAACAGGTGGTGCAGCACCGCTGGATTCATTTCTACCGGTGTGCCGACGAATCCCAGATCCGGGTTGGTCTCTTCGCAGGTGATCAGATCCGCGTCCTTGCCTGACAGGCCAACACCCATACCGCCCTGCGCATTGATCGCCTGAACGATGCGTTTGTTGACAAGACCGGACAGGACCATTTCGACCACTTCCATCGTGGCCTTGTCGGTGACCCGCTTGCCGTTGACGAACTCGGACTTGATCTGAAGCTTGTCCAGCATTGCGTTGATCATTGGACCGCCGCCATGCACGATGACCGGGTTCACTCCGACCTGTCGCATCAGCACTATATCGCGGGCAAAGGTTTCCATGGCCTCGTCGCTGCCCATGGCGTGTCCGCCGAGCTTGATCACGACGATGGCACCGTCATAGCGCTGCATATAGGGCAGGGCGCTGGACAGTGTCTCGGCGGTTGCAATCCAATCGCGGTTCATATCTTGCTTCTTCATGGCTGGGTCCCTCTGGCAAGTGGTGTTACGCGGTTCTGCGCCCTGTGCCAAGTGCGCCGTTGCAGCGCGGTGCGGGAATGATAGGGTCAGGCCGTAGAGCCCTCAGACCGGAACCCACCCCATGAGCCAGAAGACCCTTTTGCTGACCGGAGCCAGCCGCGGCATTGGCCATGCCACCGTGCGGCATTTCAATGCCGAAGGCTGGCGGGTGATCACCTGTTCTCGCCACCCGTTTCCGCAGGAATGCCCCTGGGGCGGCGGAGAAGAGAATCACGTGCAACTGGACCTGTCGGACCCCTCGGACACCATTAATGCGGTTGGGGTCATTCAGGAGCGTCTGAACGGGCGGCTGGATGCACTGGTCAATAATGCGGGGATTTCCCCCAAAGGGCCTAATGGCGAACGGCTGAACACGCTCGACACTGATTTGATGACATGGGGCAAGGTGTTCCACGTCAATTTCTTTGCCTCGGTGGTGCTGGCGCGGGGGTTGAAGGATGAACTGGCAGCCGCCAAGGGCTCCGTGGTCAACGTGACCTCAATCGCGGGCAGCCGGGTGCACCCCTTCGCCGGGGCGGCCTATGCCACGTCAAAGGCAGCCTTGGCAGCACTGACGCGGGAGATGGCGCATGACTTCGGCCCGCTCGGCGTACGGGTCAATGCCATCGCTCCGGGAGAGGTGGAAACGGCAATCCTGTCACCGGGGACCGAACATATCGTGGAAAAACTGCCGATGCAGCGTCTGGGCCAGCCCGAGGAAGTCGCTTCTGCGATCTACTTCCTCTGCTCTGAAGGCAGCTCATATATCTCCGGAGCGGAGATCGAGGTGAACGGCGCCCAGCACGTCTGACGGGCGCCGAGCGGCTTAGTCGATGCCGGAGATGATCGAGCGCAGCGTGGCGATTCCCTCGCCCTTCTCAGAAGAGGTCATCACGATTTCAGGATAGGCTGCGGGGTGTTTGGACAGGGCACCACGCACCTGTTCCATCACCTTGTCCAGATCCTTGGCCTTGACCTTGTCGGCCTTGGTCATCACGCATTGGAAGGTGACCGCAGCACTGTCCAGCAGCGCCATGATCTCGTCGTCGACCTTCTTGATGCCGTGGCGGCTGTCGATCAGCACAAAGGCGCGGCGCAGGGTTTGACGCCCGCTGAGATAGCGTTTCAGCAGTTTCTGCCATTTTTCGACCACCGCCAGCGGTGCATTGGCATAGCCATAGCCCGGCAGGTCGACGAGGTAGAGATCGGGACCTTGGGTGAAATAGTTGATCTCTTGCGTGCGGCCTGGGGTGTTGGAGGCTCGCGCCAGCCCCTTGGTGCCGGTCAGCGCATTGATCAGGCTGGATTTGCCTACGTTGGAGCGGCCGGCAAAGCAGACCTCGACCCGGTCGGCTTCGGGCAGGCCCGACATGGCGACCACGCCTTTCAGGAATTCGGATTGACCAGCAAAGAGTTTGCGGCCCTTTTCGGCGGTTGCCTCGTCCGGCGCTTCGGCCAGGGAAAATTGCATTTGCATCAGAGCACCTTTACCAGATCGCCAAGGCGGATAGTTCCGCCGCGCACGACCTCTGCATAGACTGAAAAATCCTGATGGCCAAAGGCACTGTTCAGGGTCTTCAGCGTTTCGGCATCGCGTTCGCCGGTGGCCGGGTTGGCGGTTGTCGCCATGCAGCGGCGGGTGCGTTCGCGCACCGCAAAGACCGCCTCGCCGATCTGGACCTCACGGCCCAGCCATTCGTTTTCGGCCCAGGGCGTGCCCAGATCGAACCAGATGTTGCCGCGCCAGCGCTGCGGCGACAACTCGTGACCGATCGCCGCCTCGACCGCGCGGTGCGAGGCAAGGTTGCACAGCGACACCGAGGGGAAATCGGTGTCTGTCATGCCACGCCCCGGCACCCGAACGATACGCGCCGAGGCGGCGCGCTCTGTCGGCATCAGTGGGGCCACCCAATCAAGAAACCGGGGCAGGTCCTCTGCGGCGTCGGGATCAAAGGCCAGCTCGCCCCGGTTGGGATGGCTGAGCGTGACGCGACCGGTGGCCTCGTCATAGCTGGCATCAATCGCCATCAGTTGCGGTGCCTTGGCGCCACGGCTGAAATTGGAACAGGGCACCCATGCGCTGCCATCGGCGGTAGAGGCTTCATGCGCCACCGCCCAAACACGATCGCCGGGCATGGTCTGCCCGGCGGTCAGTGTTACCGTTTCCAGCGCTTCCCGGCCGTGTGATTTGACCGGGTGGCGCCAGATTTCTGTAACGGTGTCTGTCATTTGTCTTCCGTCTTGGGTGCGCGTTTCATGCTGGATTTGATATTGCCAAACACGTCCGGTTTATACCCGTGGCTGCGCATGATCAGATACTGCTGCGTAAAGGTGATGGTGTTGTTCGCAATCCAGTAAACCACCAGACCCGAAGCAAAACCGCCAAGCATGAACATGAACACCCAAGGCATCCAGGCAAAGATCATCTTTTGCGTCGGATCGGTGGGCGCCGGATTCAGTTTCTGCTGCAGCCACATGGACACACCCAGAAGGATGGGCAAGATCCCGATGAACACGGTGGCAAAGATGGTTCCGGGCTCGGGGCCAGAGAACGGCAGCAGGCCGAAGAGGTTCATCAACGAGGTCGGATCGGGCGCGCTGAGGTCCTGGAAGGGACCAAAGAAGGCCGCGTGCCGCAGTTCCAGCGTGACGAAGATCACCTTGTAGAGCGAGAAGAAGATCGGGATCTGGATCAGGATCGGCAGGCAGCCCGCAGCGGGGTTCACCTTTTCCTTCTTGTAAAGCTCCATCATCTCCTTCTGGAGCTTCTGACGGTCGTCGCCGGCGCGCTCCTTCAGCTTTTCCATCTGCGGCTGAAGTTCCTTCATCTTCGCCATCGAGGCATAAGATTTATAGGCCAGCGGGAAGACCAGGATCTTGATGAAGATGGTGAGGCCGATAATGGACCAGCCCATGTTGCCGATCATCGCGTGCAGCCAGTGCAGGACGGCAAAGATCGGTTTGGTCAGGAAGAAGAACCAACCCCAGTCGATGCTGTCGAGGAAGCCTTCGATGCCGTCTTTTTGGTAGCCACGGATGGTCGCCCATTCCTTGGCGCCGGAAAACAGCATGGTGGTGACTTCGCTGCTTTCGCCATCGGCGAGGGTCGCGGTCGGCAGCACGACGTCGGTCTGGTAGATCTCGCGCCGCTCGTCGTATTTCGCGATCGAGCGGAAGCCCTGACCGGGTTCGGGAATCAGCGTGGACATCCAGTAGTGGTCGGTGAAGCCGAGCCAGCCGTTGGATTCGACCTGCTTGACCTCGGCGCGCGATCCATCACGCGGATCGGGGTCGAAATCGGCCATGTCGCCATAGTCGATTTCCGCCAGCTCTCCGTCGGCCATGCCGACGACGCCTTCGTGCAGGATGAAGAAGTTTTTCAGATTCGCAGGTTCGCCGTGACGCGCCAGGGTGCCATAAGGGGCCAGGGCCACGGTGGCGCCGGTGGCGTTCTGAACCGATTGGGTGACCGAGAACAGATAATCCTCATCCACTGCGACGGTACGGGTAAAGGTCAGGCCCTTGCCGTTGTCCCAGGTCAGGGTCACCGGGCTGTCCGGTGTCAGAACCTGGCCTTCGTCCGCAGACCAGACGGTATTGGCGCCCGGAACATCGTCAAAGCCAAGCCCGGTGCCCGGTGCCCAGCCATAAAGCGCGTAAAAGGCATTGTCCTCGCCCACCGGGGACAGGACCCGCACGATGTCGGAGTCCTCTGCCAGCTCGACGTGGTAGTCTTTCAGCGCCAAATCATCGATCCGCCCACCCTGAAGCGAGATACTGCCCGCAAGGCGCGGGGTATCGATGGTCAGGCGCGGAGCGTCGGGGGCCTGGGCCTCTTCGCTGGGCTGGGTGCTGACTGCGGTATCGGGCTGGGTTGCGCCGGGCGCAGCTGCCGTGTCTCCCGCAGGAGCCGTTTCATTCGCCACGGTTTCCGGAGCAGGCTCCGGTTCCGGCGGCGGGAAAAAGCTGTACCACCCAAGGATCACCAGGAAACTGAGTGCTGTTGCGAGAATGAGATTCTTGTTCTGATCGTCCATTGGGGACCGCCACCTCGTGCATGGAATGACAGGGTGTGGTTCAACAGAGGTGGACCCCAAAGGTCAAGCGGAATCCGGGAAAACAGGGGCGGCATTCCGCCCCCGGCGCCGGGAAATCCAAAAAATCAGGGGTTTTGCCGTCCAATGGCCGGTGCGTCCTGCAGTTTGGACTGATGCGCGGTGATCCAGTCCAGAGTCTGGTCAAAGGGCATCGGGCGGCCGATGCCAAAGCCCTGAACATGGTCACAGCCCAGTTGCGACAGCAGTGCGTGCTCGCCCACGGTTTCGACGCCTTCGGCCAGGGTTTCCAAGTCCAGACGTTCGGCCATGGTCAGGATCGCAGCAATCAGTTTCTGCTGCTCCGGATCGCGGTCCGATTTCATCACGAAAGAGCGGTCGATCTTGATCCGGGAGATATTGAAGCGCCGCACCGCCGAGATCGAGGCATGGCCGGTACCGAAATCATCCAGCTCAATCCGGCAGCCCATGGCGCTCAGCGCTGCGATATTACGGGTCACCACATCGTCGGGCTGGTCCGTCATGACGGTTTCCAGAATTTCGACCGACAGGCGGTCCGACGACAGGCCAAAGCGTTCCAGTTCCCAGCGGATATTGTCGGCAAGGCCGGGGTTGCGCAGTTCCTGGGTGGCAAAGTTCACCCCGACAGAGGGAACCTCCACACCAGCCGCGTCCCATGCCTTGATGGCGGTGAGAGAGTGGAACAGCATGACCTGGCTCAGCCGCTCCATCAGCCCGGCCTCTTCCAGCGCGGGCAGGAAAGTATGCGGCGGGATCAGGCCGCGGACCGGATGCATCCAGCGGGCCAGCGCCTCAAACCCGGACACTCGTCCGGTATCCGTTGAGATCTGGGGCTGGAACCAGGGCATGATCTGACCGGTTTCCAGCGCCTCAGCAACTTCGTCGCGCAGATTACAGCGCGCTTTGGTGCGGTGATAGATATCTGCGGAATAGACCCGGATGCCCGAGGGGCCGTTTTGCTGCGCCTCGGCCAGCGCGGTGGCGGCGGCAGCGACCCAGTCGGAAGGTTTGGTGCCCGGCGCACGGCTGCGCAGGCAGAACCCGATGGAGCAGGAGATATAAACCGATGTGCCATCAAGCGAGATCGGTTCTTCGACCGAGGCCTGCATGCGGCCGGACAGCTGCACGCAGGATTCCAGGTCCAGCTGCAACACGGGTGTCAGGCAGATGCCGAATTTGCTGTCGCCGATCCGTGCCACGATATCCTTGTTGCGCAGGGTGCTGGCGATGCGGTCGCCGCAACGCTGCATGATCTGATCGCCGGCTTCCTGACCGTAGCGATCCACCACGTTTTTGTAATCGTCGATTTCGATGATGTAGATCACCGAGCGCAGCCCGGTATCAGAGGTATCCTCGAACACGTCGCGCACACCCAGTTCGAACCCTTCGCGCAGCATCATGCCGGTGATGCTATCCCGGGGTGTGCCGCGATTACGTGAGCGGTCAAAGCCGCCGAGGGCTGCGAAGAGAATGGGAAGGCCGAGGGCCACCCAAAGCAGCGCAGCCTCGCCGCCAATCCAGAAGGTCGCCAGTGTCAGGGCAGGCAGAAACGCCAAGACAGGAGGCGTGAACAACGCAGGAGCGATCTTTCTCCGGATGTGCGTCAGCAGACCTGAATTGAGTTTTGGCATGAGCGGACCTTTCACCTTCTGCACAGGGGTGCATGTAAAGACTATGATCCGCTTCTGACTGCGGAGTTAACGCAATACGGGAATCTTGTCCAAATCTTCTGTTTCTGATGGGTTTTTCACGCTCAACCCTACAAAATCGAACAGTTTCGGGTCAAGAAGATGCGAAGGACGTGCATTCATCAGGGCCCGGAACATAACCTGACGGCGCCCGGGGCTGTTTGATTCCCACTGATCCAGGATCTGTTTGACCTGCTGGCGTTGCAGGCCGTCCTGGCTTCCGCACAGGTCGCAGGGGATGATCGGGTAGTTCATCGCCTTGGCAAATTTCTCGCAATCCGCCTCGGCCACATGTGCCAGGGGGCGGAACAGGAAAAGGTCGCCCTCTTCATTGACCAGCTTGGGCGGCATGGTGGCCAGTCGCCCGCCATGAAACAGGTTCATGAAGAACGTCTCAAGAATGTCATCGCGGTGGTGCCCCAGCACAACTGCGGAGCAGCCTTCCTCGCGCGCGATCCTATAAAGATTACCCCGGCGCAGGCGGGAGCACAGGGCGCAATAGGTCCGCCCCTGTGGCACCTTGTCGACGACGATACTGTAGGTGTCCTGATATTCGATCCGGTGCGGAACGCCCATCTTTTCAAGGAATTCCGGCAGAACGGTCGCCGGAAAACCCGGCTGCCCCTGATCCAGGTTGCAGGCGAGAAGGTCCACCGGCAACAGCCCGCGCCATTTCAGTTCATATAGAACCGCAAGCAGGGTGTAGCTGTCCTTGCCGCCGGAGAGGCAGACGAGCCAGCGCGGCGTGGTGCCGTCCGTGCGTCGTTCCACCATGCCGTATTGATCAATCGCTTCGCGGGCATAGCGGACTATGCGTTTGCGCAGCTTTTTGAATTCGGTGGTGGAGGGCGCACCGGCAAAGAGCGGATGGATTTCGTCCAGATCATCATCAAGCATGACGGCCCCGTAGCCTGTCAAAACGGCTTTGCCAAGAAAAAAGCGGGGCACAAGGTTTTGAGCCGACAGTGCCTGTCGTGGGCACTGGGCGGGGAATAGCAACCCCTCAACCCTGTGACTTGCTCTTTTGTTCGGTCTCGTGCTCTGGATCGCTGCCCGGGACCGGATCGTAGCCATCTCCGCCCAAGGGATGGCAGCGGCCGATTCGCCGCAGGGTCAGCCATGTTCCCTTTACCGCGCCGTGTTTTTCCAGCGATTCCAGCGCATAGGCCGAGCAGGTGGGTTGATACCGGCAGTTAAAACCGACCCAGGGACTGAAGATCAGCCGATAGGCGCGCACGGGCAGGGCAAGGATGCGGGCAAAGAAGGTCATGTTGATCAAGATAGGAAGCAGGTTGGGCCCGGGGAAGGCCCCGCAGACAGGATCAGCCGTGAATCTTCTTCAGGGCGTAGATCAGGTCGCGTTTCAGCTCTTCGAACGGGCGCTGGGCGGTTTCATTGGCGCGGCCAATGAGCACATAATCCCAGCCGGGGCGACCGTGACTGGGCAGAATCATCCGAGCCACCTCGCGCAGTCGGCGTTTGGCCCGGTTGCGGGCAACGGCATTGCCGACCTTTTTTGAACAGGTGAAGCCAACGCGAATGCCGCCGGTATCCCGGCGGTTGCGACCCTGGACCATCATGCCCTTGCTGCCCTGACGACGCGCGCGCGCAGCCGCAAGAAACTCGCGGCGCTTGGTCAGCACCTCGATCCCTTGCGGGGATTCGGCGCCGTCTGAACAAACGGAAACCGCCGAAGGCGTGTCCCGGTCGTCGGCAGAGCCGTCTTTGGGGGCCTTCGGCGGTGTCATACCGTCAACGCGGATCAAGCAGTGAGCGCGGTTTATGCGCTCAGCTCTTTCCGGCCACGTGCGCGGCGTGCGTTCAGGATCTTGCGGCCTGCCTTGGTGGCCATGCGCGCACGGAAGCCGTGGCGGCGTTTGCGAACCAGGTTCGAAGGCTGATAGGTGCGTTTCATCGCTCCGGTCTCCACATTGTATCTACGGGCAGGGCGTGGAATCGCCTCCCGGGGTCAAATCTCGAAGCCCGGTCATTAGAAGGGATCGGGCTGCAAGTCAAACCCATTGGCCGGTGTTTTCGCCGCTTTTCGTCCCCTCATGCAATATTTATGTCAAAATTCGGGGGGCTGCGGCGCTGTCGTGTCACGAAAACCGGTGGGATTGTTACAGGGCGCGCATGCGGACTAGTGGATTTCTCACGAAAAATGTCCGGTGATCAAGCGCCCGTGAACTGCTATGCGTCAGGCTCGTGCCGGGGCCATATTGATCATAGAAAAATGCACCGGAGCAGCAAAAGGCGCCGGGGCAGGCGGATCAAGGGGGGAGGACCACCCCGGGTGGCCGTGCCCTGCCGAACAGCCAAGACATGGGTGAGAGCAAGATGACAGACCTCAAAAAGCCGGGCATCGCGCGGCACCTGCCTTTGATTATCGTGGCTGTGGTCGCGGTGATCGGAGCCGTGACGCTGAAGGATTACCTTACCTTCGACACGCTTCGGGACAATCGGGAGGCGCTGTTGCAGTTCCGTGATGAGAATCTGATCGGCCTCGCGGCGGTTTTTGCGGCCGTTTACATCGTCATGGTCGTGTTTTCGCTGCCCGGCGCCGCTGTTGCTTCGGTGACCGGCGGGTTCCTGTTCGGCCTTGCCACCGGGACCACGCTCAATGTGGTCTCGGCCACCATCGGTGCAGCAGGCATCTTCCTGGCGGCGCGCTGGGGGCTGGGCGAAACACTCTCGGCCCGCTTCGAAGCCGCCGAAGGACGCGTGCAAATGTTGAAACAGGCGCTGCGGGAAAACGAGATTGAGGTGCTCCTGCTGTTACGCCTTGTTCCGGCGGTACCGTTTTTCGTGGCCAACCTGCTGCCCGCCATGGTCGGGGTAAAGTTCGGAAACTTCCTGTGGACGACGGCGGTGGGAATCATCCCGGGGGCCATCGTCTTTACCTGGATCGGTGTTGGTGTCGGCGCCGTGTTCGACCGAGGCGAGGATCCAGACCTGTCGCTCCTGTGGGAGCCGCACGTGATCGGCCCGATTCTGGGGCTTTGTGTGCTGGCGGCCATGCCAATCATCGTCAAATCGCTGCGCCGCAAGGGTGCAGGCAAAACGCCGGAGGCATGATCATGCAGCGTATTAAATGTGATCTGCTGGTCATCGGGGCCGGGTCAGGCGGCTTGTCTGTCGCGGCCGGGGCCAGCCAGATGGGCGCCGATGTGGTCCTTCTGGAGGGGCACAAGATGGGCGGCGATTGCCTCAACTACGGCTGCGTACCCTCAAAGGCGCTGCTGGCCAGCGCCAAGGCGGCCTATGGCGCCGCGCATTCCGCGGCCTTTGGGGTGGCGGATCAGGTGCCGCAGGCGGATTACGCGGCGGCCAAGGATCATGTTCAGGATGTGATCGACACCATTGCACCGGTCGACAGTCAGGAGCGCTTCGAAGGGTTCGGGGTGCGGGTGATCCGTGCCTTCGGGCGGTTCATTTCTCCGCGCGAGGTGGAGGCGGGCGATCACGTCATTAGCGCCCGCCGCGTGGTGATCGCCACGGGATCGTCGCCGCTGGTGCCGCCAATCCCTGGGCTGGATCAGGTGCCGTTTGAAACCAATGAAACCCTGTTTGACCTGCGCGAACGCCCGGATCATCTGCTGATCATCGGCGGTGGTCCCATCGGTCTGGAAATGGCGCAGGCGCATGTGCGTCTGGGCAGCAAGGTGACCGTGATTGAAGGGGACACCGCGCTGGCCAAAGATGATCCTGAGGCCGCAACCCTGGTGCTGGATCACTTGCGCGCCGAAGGCGTTGAGATTGCCGAACAGGCCCTGGCCAGTGAGATTCGCGGCGCGGCGGGGGCTATTGAAGTTGAAGCAAAGGATGGCCGCACCTTCAAAGGTACGCATCTGTTGGTGGCGGTCGGGCGCAAGACCAATACGGAGCGGCTAAACCTGGACGTAGCGGGGATCGAGACCACGCGCTCCGGGATCAAGGTCGATGACAGCCTGCGCACCACCAATCGCCGCGTCTATGCCATCGGTGACGTGGCCGGGGGGCTGCAGTTTACCCATGTGGCGGGATATCATGCCGGGGTGATCATCCGCTCTGTCCTGTTCGGGCTGCCGTCAAAGGCAAAGACCGCCCATATTCCCTGGGCCACCTATACGGACCCGGAACTGGCGCAGGTCGGCCTGACCGAAGCAGAGGCGCGGAAGAAACACGGCAGCCAGCTGGAGATCGCGCGGTTTGATTTCAGCCACAACGACCGCGCCCTTGCCGAGCGCAAGGCGAAGGGTTTCATCAAGGCGATGGTGGTCAAGGGCCGTCCGGTGGGGGTCACGATTGTCGGCCATCAGGCAGGCGAGCTGATCAACCTCTGGTCGCTTGTTCTGGCCAATAATATGAAGATGAGCCAGGTCGCGGCCATGGTCTCGCCCTATCCGACGATTGGTGAGGTTAACAAACGGGTCGCGGGGGCCTATTTCTCTCCTCGTCTATTTGATAATCCCAAGGTTGAACGCGTGGTCCGGTTCGTACAGCGCTGGATCCCCTAAGCCGGAAGGGGCGAAATGCTGAATACGCTGTCGGGCAGATTTCTGGTTCTGACCACGGTCTTTGTAATGCTGGCCGAGGTGCTGATCTTCGTGCCCTCCATTTCCCGGTTTCGGCTGGATTACCTGTCGGACCGTCTGGAGCGGGCGCAGCTCGCTTCGCTGGCGCTTCTGGCCGATGATATGCTGGATTCGGAGCTGGAGAAGGAGCTTCTGGCGAATGCCGGAGTCTTCAACGTGGTTCTGCGCCGGGACGAGATGCGCCAACTGGTGCTGTCCTCGCCGATTCCGCAGCCGATCGAAGGCACCTTTGATCTGCGCATGGCCGGGCCGTTCACGCTCATTTCCGATGCGATGACGCGTATGGTGACGCCCGGAAACCGCATTATCCGGGTCATTGGCGCGCCGGTGCGAGATGCCGGGCTGCTGATCGAAATCACCATGGAGACCGCGCCTCTGCGGTCGGCGATGATCGATTATGGCGTTCGCATTCTGATCCTGTCGGCGGTGATCTCGGTCTTTACGGCGCTTTTGCTGTTCATGGCAGTGCGGGTGTTTCTGGTGCGCCCGATCAAGGGCGTTGTGGGCTATATGCAGCGCTATGCAGCCGCGCCCGAGGATGCGCGGGGAATCATCCAGCCAAACGCAGGCGTAACTGAGCTACGCGAAGCCGAAGAGGCGCTGATGAAGCTGCAGACCGAGCTGACCCACGCGCTGAAGCAAAAAGAACGGCTGGCGCAGCTGGGCGGAGCGGTGGCCAAGGTCAGCCACGATCTGCGCAATATCCTGACCTCAGCGCAGCTGTTCACCGACCGCATCGAAACCAGCGAGGATCCACTGGTGCGCAGGCTGGCGCCCAAGCTGGTGAATTCCATCACAAGGGCCGTTTCGCTGTGCGAAGGCACGCTGGCCTTTGGCCGTGCCGAAGAACCCGCGCCAACATTTGCTTTCGTCTCCTTGCATGAGATCGCCTGTGATGTCGCCGAAAGCGAGACACTGGCAGCCAGCGGTGGAGAGGTCGAGATCGTGGCCGCGGTCCCGGCTGGACTGACTGTGCGGGCAGATCAGGAGCAGCTCTACCGGATCGTGATGAACCTGGTGCGCAACGCCCGCCAGGCCATTGCCGCGACCGGAAAGCCGGGGCAGGTCAAAATCACCGCCAGCGAAGAGGATGACGCCTGGACAATCCGGATCACCGATACCGGGCCGGGGCTGCCAAAAAAGGCGCAGGACAACCTGTTCACCCCGTTCCAGGGTGGCGCGCGCAAGGGGGGCAGTGGCCTTGGCCTTGCCATCGCGCAGGAATTGGCGCGGGGCCATGGCGGCGCCGTTTATATGCGTCAGACTGGCCCGGAGGGCACAGTTTTTGAGATCTGCCTGCCCAAGGGAGACGGCGCGTTTTAAGTCGCTCACGCGTCCGTGCGGGTGCGCTGAAACTAATTTCGTTTTTGGGGTTGCGCCTATCTGCGGGTCACATTAAACCCCGCCACCAGTGGACCGATAGCTCAGCTGGATAGAGTACTTGACTACGAATCAAGGGGTCGGGGGTTCGAATCCTCCTCGGTCCGCCACTACCTGAAACACTGAAAATGGTGTGGACGGCGCAGGTTAGACGAATGGTAGATCCGCATTCGTCTGGGAGCCTTAAATCCCGCAGCAGTGGACCGATAGCTCAGCTGGATAGAGTACTTGACTACGAATCAAGGGGTCGGGGGTTCGAATCCTCCTCGGTCCGCCACTGCTTCTCTTCTCCCCTTTACTTTTTCCGGTGTCGAAGAGACGCCCTCTCGCAGTGGAGCGGGCATGCCGCATTTTCCCGTCGGCATCTATCCCGTCGAAGCGTGAGCTATTCTTTTGCACCGCGGATTTTCTGCAAGCGTTAAAGTTTAGATAGAGATTTCCGGATAGTTTGAGCTTTCAGTACACAACCAATCCAACTCATCGCGGAGCGCTGGAGTGTTTTTTAAAGGTAGGACGCGGGCAGCGCCCGAAAGATCGGAAATGGATCGCGTGCTCGTGGATATGATCGAGCGGACTCAGGCGGTTATCCAGTTCAAAGCTGACGGAACCATCATCTCTGCGAACGAGAATTTTCTTTCGTTGCTGGGATACCAGCTCGACGAGATTGTCGGCAAAAACCATGCGATGTTCGTGGATTCGAAATTTGCGGCAAGCGGGGACTATGCACAGTTCTGGACGGCGCTGCGAGCCGGGCGCAACATGTCGGATCAATATCCCCGGCTTGCCAAGGATGGGTCGGTGGTGTGGATCCAAGCGACCTATGCACCTGTGGTTGGTGCCGATGGTGTGACCGAAAAGGTCATCAAGGTTGCAACCGATGTCACAGCCCGCCGTCGTGCCCTGCAGGAGGTTGCCGCCGGACTTCAGGCGTTGAGCGAGGGGGATCTGCGTCAGCGGGTCAATGTACGCAGCTCGGAAGACACGGTGGTAATCGCCAAGGCCTTCAATCGCTCCATGGAACAGCTGGAAAAGGCCGTTAACCCGGTCAAGAATGTGTCCTTCGCGGTGGAGCAGACCGCATCCGAGATCAGTCAGTCGTCCACCGATCTGTCGCATCGCACCGAAAGCCAGGCAGCCACGCTGGAGCAGACGGCGGCGGCTTTGGAACAGCTGACATCGACCGTGCGCGCTGCTGCTGAAGGCGCGCGCAAGGTCGAGGAAATTGTTGGCAACACGCAGTCTGTCGCCGTGCAGAGCGAGCGGGTTGTATCCGATGCCATTGGCGCCATGTCCGCGATCGAAAACTCATCCGAGCGGATCGCCAAGATCATCACTGTGATTGACGAGATCGCCTTCCAGACCAACCTTCTGGCGCTGAATGCGGGGGTTGAAGCCGCCCGTGCCGGAGACGCAGGGCGTGGGTTTGCTGTTGTTGCAGCAGAGGTCCGGGCGCTGGCGCAAAGGTCGGCGACGGCGGCGGGTGAAATCAAACAACTGATCGACGAGAGCAAGGACAACGTCGGCACTGGCGTCGATCTGGTCGGCCGCAGCGGCGAGGAACTGAAGCGAATCGTCGATGCGGTGGGGACGATCTCCGGTCACATTTCCGAGATCGCCACCGGCGCTTCAGAGCAGTCCACCACTCTGGTCGAGATCAGTGCCGGCGTTTCGCAGCTGGATCAGGTGACCCAGCAGAACGCGGCCATGGTGGAGCAGACGACGGCCGCGACACAGATTCTGTCCAACGATGCGTCGCATCTGATGCAAGAGGTGCAGTCCTTCAAGACGCGTCCGGATATCGGCATGGAAACCAAGGGTGAGAGCTCTGGGAAAGGCCCCTCGGCCAAGGCTTCCGCTCCCCGGCCAAGGCCCGCCGCGCCGGTCGCGGTCGGGAACGCTGCCACGGCTGAGGCTGTGCGCTGGGAAGATTTCTGAACCCTCTGATTGACACGCGCCGCCTTGTCTTGGCTGGCACGGAGATGTCTCCTGTCATAGGGGCGGGGGGGGCTCGCGGGGGCCTGATCCCCGGCGAGGATTGAAACTGCTGTGTTGACACTCCCGCCCTGCGCCGCAACGTTTGCGCGCAAAACAGGGGGCATGGATGACTTCGCACGTAGCTTCGGATTTCCCAATGATCCGCACGGTCGGCCTGACGGGTATGCTGGTGACCTTTGCCGATGCATTGAGTGAGCCTTCGAACCGGGCGACACTTGCCTTTCGTCAGCGACTTGAGGCGCTGGGCCTTGATGGCGTGCTTGAAACGGCAACCTCGCTGGCCTCGGTCTATATCCGTTTCGATCCCGCGATCCTTGATCATCACAGGTTACAGGCCCGGCTTGAGGAAGAGCTGAGTACCCGGGATTGGTATCAGCAGGCGCTGCCGCCCGGGCGCAGGTTCTGGCGGGTCCCCACCGTCTATGGCACCGATCTGGCGCCGCAACTGGCAGAGGCCGCAGATGCTGCGGGGATGAGCGAGGCACAGGCCATCGACAGTCTGGGATCGGCGCGGGTGCGGGTTCTGACCATCGGCTTTGCGCCGGGGCAGCCTTATCTGGGCCCGCTGGGACCTGAATGGGATCTACCGCGCCAGACCGAGCTGACGCCGATGGTGCCGCGCGGTGCGCTGGTCTTGGCGATCCGTCAGTTCGTGTTGTTTTCTTCTGCCACACCGACAGGCTGGCGCCATGTCGGACAGACGGGTTTCATGATCTTCCGCCCCGAAGCCGAAGCGCCCTTTGCGCTGCAGGCGGGGGATGAGTTGCAGTTCGAACCGGTCTCGCGCGCTGATTTCCTGAAACTGCGAGAGAGTGATGCAGCCATGGGCGGCGCCATCGCAGAGGAGATCCCGGCATGAGCGCGCTGAAGGTGCTGAAAATCGGCCCGGCGGCCTCGGTGCAGGACGGCGGGCGTCCGGGTCTACTGGATCAAGGTGTGTCGCGCGGCGGCGCTGCCGATGTGCTGGCGTTGGCTGAGGGCGCTGCCTTGCTGCGGCAGGATCCGGGGCTGGCCGCGCTGGAAATGGGCGGCATGGGTGGCACTTTCGAAGCAACAGCGCCCCTGCGCATTGCCTTGACCGGGGCACCGATGGCCGCGACGCTGGATGGGGCGGCGCTGGCGTGGAACGCCAGCCACCGGATCGAGGCTGGACAGCGGCTGGACATCGGCCCGGCCCGGCGCGGTGTTTATGGCTATCTGCACCTAGGGGGCGGTATCGATACGGAGCCGACGCTTGGCTCCCGATCCGCCCATGTGGCGGCGGGGCTGGGCCGGGCAGTCGCCGTGGATGATCTGTTGCCTGTCGGCCCGGATGCACCGGGCGAAACGGGGCTGACCCTTGCTGCGGAAGACCGGTTTCAGGGCGGCGAGCTACGCATCGTGGAGAGTTTCCAGAGCGCGTTGTTCCCACCCGATGTGCGCAACCGCTTCGCGGAGACAGAGTTCACCCGGGGCAGCCGGGCCAACCGGATGGGGGTTGAGATGCTGTCTGAAGGGGAGGGCTTTGCGGCTGCCGGGCAGCTCAACATCCTGTCCGAAGTGATCGTGCCCGGTGATGTGCAGATGACCGGCGACGGTAAACCCTTCGTGTTGCTGCGTGAGGCCCAGACCACTGGCGGATACCCGAGGATCGGGACAGTCCTGCCTTGCGATCTGCCCAAGGTGGCGCAGGCGCAGGCGGGCGCGTCGATAAGGTTCCGCTGGGTCTCGCTGGAGGAGGGGTTGCAGATTCAGGACGCATATGACCGGGCGCTGCGCGCCTTGCCGGGCGGTTGCCATCCTCTGCTGCGGGATCCCGCAGATATTCAGGACCTTCTGTCCTATCAACTTGTCAGCGGTGCGGTCTCTGCTTTGGCCGACCCCTTTGCCATTGGAGGCGATACATGAGCAAAACTGTCGATCTGAACGCGGATATGGGCGAAAGCTTTGGCCCGTGGAATATGGGCGATGATCAGGCGCTGCTGGACGTGGTGTCCTCTGCCAATATTGCCTGTGGGTTCCATGCCGGCGATCCGGATGTGATGGCGCGTACCATGGGGCTGGCCCGCGACAATGGCGTCGGCATCGGCGCGCACCCCGGTTTTCCGGATCTGCAGGGTTTTGGCCGCCGCCGGATGCATGTGCCGCATGAGACGCTGGGCAATCTGGTGCGTTATCAGCTGGGCGCCGCGCGTGGCATGGCGGCGGCGCTGGGCACCGAGGTGCGGCACCTGAAACTGCACGGCGCCCTGTCCAACATGGCCTGCACCGACTACGATATGGCGCGGGCTTGCTATCAGGCGGCACTGGAGGTGGATCCGGACATCATCATCATGGTGCTTGCGGCCACGGCCATGGAAGAGGTGGTGCGGGACCTAGGCTGCAACTGGTGTGGCGAGATCTTCGCGGACCGCGCCTATAACGACGATGGCACCCTGGTTGATCGCAGTCAGCCGGGCGCGGTGATCCATGATCCGGAACTGGCCGGTCCGCGCATGCTGCAGATGGTCACGGAAGGCGCGATCATCACCGAAAGCGGCAAGCGTATCCCGACCGCCATCGACACGATCTGCCTGCACGGGGACACACCGACGGCGGTGTCTCTGGCCCGCGCGGTGCGTGCCAGCTTGACCGAAGGCGGGGTGGATGTCCGCCGTTTCGACGGCCGCACGGGCTGATCCGTCGCTTGGCCGTCGGCCTGATAAGAAGTGGAGAGCTGCGCCATTTGGCACCTCTCTTATTATTGTTCTTAAAAGAATCAGTGATTTAAGTGGATTTTCTGTGAAATTGGATATTGGCTGCTACCGATAGGCCTGTACCTGCGGTATAGACTGCGCAGCTTTTTCATTCACAGCAGGATCCGGTGTTATGGCGATGCGCTTCTTCTCTACTCGTGACCGGCCCGTTCATCTGGGGCCTTTCCCGCTTGAGCGGCTGGCGCGGGGCAGGATGCCGGATCTCACTGCGGTGCCTCCGTTTCAGCCGCTGACCTTCAGCCGCCCGGATCTGCCGGGGTCGATCGTCAACGCCATGGGCGATTATCAGGCGATGATGGACGCCATCCGGGATGGACTGGTCAACAAGGCGCAGGCAGGCTGCCCGGAGGATCCCCAGGTGCGGGCAGATCATATCAAGGCGTTTGGCTATTTTGCTGATGCTGCGATGGTCGGGATCGGCCCGGTGCCACAGTCGGCGCATCTGCAGCAACCCTATCGCAATCCGGATATCGACCGGCTGGCCCATGATCTGAAGACCAAGCAGACCAAGACGCTGGCTTCGGGCATTGATATGATCATGGCGGATCTGCGCGATGCCATGCAGGCGCCGCCCAGTGGGATCGGCGGGCATACCCGTGCGATCACCTTTCTTTACGAGATGCCGCGCGACCCGCATCCGGGTGAGGATGGCTGCGACTGGCTGCACGATGCGGAACATCACCGCGCCTGCCTGCGGGCCAGCGAAACCGCCGTGGTGCTGGCCAATTACATTCGCCTTCTGGGCTGGGACGCAAAAGCGCATACCGGCACTTCGGCAGATGTTGATCTCAATCAGTTGGCCGTGGCTGCGGGGCTGGCAACGGTGAATGGCTCCCGTTTGCAGAATCCCTATCTGGGGGATCGCTTTGGCCTTGCGGTGGTGACCACCGATTTCGACCTTGCGATGGATCGCCCGCTGGCGCCCGGCGATCAGCAGCCGGGCCTTTCTACCAAGGGGCCGAAATGGTGGCTTGGCCTTGGCTCGGAACGGTCGGCGCTGAATGGGGATCCCTTTGCGGCGCGGGATTTCAAGGATGGGCCGCATCCCTTTGAAACCCTGAAGCGGGTTGAGACGCCGACCACCTATATCGACGAGGCGCGCGTGGCCCGCGTTCCCAAACGCGCCGACATGTTTGCCCGCAGCCAGTTCGGCGACATGGGCAAGGCAAATCAGAAGGCCGCGACCGGTGGGCTTTATGCGCGCAAGGCGGCGCCATCGATGGCGCAGCGGCGGATGCTGGGGGCCTTTGTCCTGTTGCAGGATGGTGAACCCGCGCGAGGACCGCGTCCCGCGGATGCAGAGCGCAACGCCGCCAACGTAAAGGCGGCCAGTTACTGGCTGGGGATCGACGCGGTCGGCATCAGCCGCTGCCCCGACTGGACCTGGTACAGCCATGACGCGACCGGCACGCCCATCGTGCCCGACCACGATCAGGCCATCAGCATGATCGTCGATCAGGGCTTTGACACCACCGAGGGCACATCGGGTGATGACTGGATCGCGGTGGCGCAATCCATGCGGGCCTATCTGCGGTTTTCCCTGCTGGGCGGGGTGATCGCGCGGCAGATCCGCAACCTTGGCTACAAGGCCAAGGCACACACCGTGATGGACGGCGAGGTCCTGCAACCGCCGCTTTTGCTGCTGTCGGGGCTGGGGGAAGTCAGCCGCATTGGCGAGGTGATCCTGAATCCCTTCCTTGGCCCGCGCCTGAAATCCGGGGTGGTGACCACCGATATGCCGCTGGCGCATGACAAGCCGATCGACTTTGGCCTGCAGTCCTTTTGCGAGAGCTGCAACAAATGCGCCCGCGAATGCCCCTCGGGGGCGATCACGGCCGGACCCAAGCTGATGTTCAACGGCTATGAGATCTGGAAAAGCGACAGCCAGAAATGCACCACATATCGGATCACCACGCCGGGCGGCGCCATGTGCGGGCGCTGCATGAAGACCTGCCCGTGGAACCTTGAGGGGATCTTTGCCGAAAAACCCTTCCGCTGGGCGGCGATGAATCTGCCCAAGGCGGCGCCTGCGCTGGCGAAACTGGACGATGCACTGGGCAATGGTGAGATGAATCCGGCCAAGAAATGGTGGTGGGATCTGGAGCTGGAAGAGGACGGTGGCTATCGCCCGACTCGCCACCCGGTCAATGCCCGCGGCCTGCAAAAGGATCTCGATCTGAAATACGAGGATCAGACTCTTGCGGTCTATCCCGCGCCGCTCGCGCCGCACCCCTGGCCCTATCCGTTCCCGATGGACCGGGAGGCCGGGATCGAGGCCTATCAGGCGATGGTCACCGCCGAAGAATATCAATCCCGCCGGGCGCGCGGGGAAACCGGGGCCTGGGATCACATCTATTCCAACGACGCGGACAGTCCCGTGCTGCAGGTGATCGTCTCCAAGGTCGAAGAGATGAGCGCCGATGTCACCAAGTATGAATTCCGCAGCCCCGATGGCAGCGACCTGCCGGAATGGACCGCCGGGGCGCATCTCGACATCGTCGTGGCGCCGGAATTCTTGCGGCAGTACTCCATGTCGGGCGATCCTGCCGACCGGTCAAAGTATCAGATCGGTGTCCTGCGCGAGGATGCCGGGCGGGGCGGCTCTAAACTGCTGCACCGGATCTTTACCGAAGGGCGCCGGATCTTTATTTCAAAGCCGATCAACCATTTCCCGTTGGAGGAGGGCGCTGCGAAGTCCTTCCTGATGGGCGGCGGCATCGGCGTCACCCCGATGATCGCGATGGCGCATCGTCTGCATGCGCTGGGCCGCCCGTTCGAGCTGCACTATTCCATAAGCGACCGCACAGCGGCGGGATATCTGTCAGATCTTGCGCAGGTGCCTTGGGCGGATCGCGTCCATGTGCATGTCTCGAAGGAAGGCTCCCGGGCCGATCTTGATCAGGTTCTGGCGGGCTATCAGGCAGGGTACCACGTCTACACCTGTGGCCCGGATCGCTACATGCAGGGGGTGCTTGAGGCCGCCGAGCGCCAGGGCTTTGCCGAGGAGGCGCGGCATATAGAGTATTTCTCGGTCCCTGAGGTGCCCGAGTATGAAAACCACCCCTTCACACTGCGCCTGCGCAAGTCTGGGCGGGATCTGCACGTCCCGGCGGACAAAAGCGCGACCGATGTGCTGGCAGAGGCCGGGATCGGCGTCGATGTGAAATGTGCCGACGGGATCTGTGGGGTCTGCAAATGTGACCTCCTTTCCGGAGAGGTCGAGCACCGGGATTTCGTCTTGTCCAAGGCGCAGCGCAAAGGCGCGGTCATCCTGTGCCAATCGCGTGCAGCACAAAAGGACGGCACCATCGAGGTCGACCTGTAAGGGAAAGAGCGAAAGGGCAGGGCTAGCCTCTGCCCTTAGTCTCCGCGGGGCGGAAACCAATCCGGCAGATGCACCCTGCTGTCAAACCGCAGGCTCTTGCTGCGCAGGACCGAGATCCCCTCGTCCCGCACCGGCGATTGCAACGCGTCCCAGGCCGCTGCCTCTGCTTTCTCCCAGGGCGACAGTGGCAGAGCGGCAAGGGCCGCGAATTGCGCTGCCATTTCCTGATGTGCTTGCTTCCAGGCCTTGCCGGGCGTCCCGGTGCCTTCTGCGCCTGCAACTTCGGTTCGGATGTCGGCCATCTCGGTCGCCGCCTGCCGGTTGGCGAACTTCAGATGCGCAAGATAGACGCCGCGTGGCATGCAATAGGGAAACTCCGCCAGCCGCCTTGGCCGCACCTGTACCCCGTGGCGCCGCAGGTCATGCGGCTGACGCACGGCCCAGGCCTTGCTGTAATGCCCGGAGAACACACCGTCATAGAGAGGCGAGCCGGATGCCCCATCTGGTGCAAAGACATTCACCCCAAGGGCAAAGATGGCGCTGGCCTCTTGTGCGGCCAGCATCTTCGGCAGAGAGGACCAGAGTTGCGGGTCGACGCAGATCAGCTCATCCGCATCGGTCCGGATCACCCAGTCGTAGATCTCCAGCAGGCCGCGCTGAATTCCGTTCAGAAGACGCCCGCGCCAATGATCGAACCCCTGCAACCGGTCCCGAGGGATCGTGATGACCGATGCTGCCGGGCAAATCTCCTGCACCACCGGGTCCGGCCCATGGGCGACGACAAAGAGATTCTCAGCCCCGAGGGCGTTGGAATAATGCCGGTACCACTGGCGCAAAGCCCAGTAGTCCTTGTGCACCATGGTGATTGCAGCTGCTTTCATGCCTGCACTATGCGCATTCGGTCCCGCTTGGCCAAGTGGATCCTCGCGCCACGCCGCAGAGGTAACTGCGGCGGTAGGGGAGGGGGGGCATATCCTCCGACGTCGCCGCCAGACTGCAGACGATGGTCCGTCGGTTGTTAGCAGAACCGCCGACGCGGAGGATTCGACTGTTTTGCGACGGATATCAGTCCGAGTCGCTGCCGCGAGTCGCGGGTGTCTTGTGGTCTCATTGTGGCATTCGTCTAGATGTGGGGTTTTGTCGCGAGTGAGTCTTTCCACGCGTCCGTCTGCTGGGCAGGCATGGGGCGGCTACTGGCAGTTCTTTGGCGCGATGTCTTCACTTAAGCCATTGTATTTGTGTGTTATTCCATCTTTCTCCCTGAAAAATGTGTTTTTGTTGATTTTGGGGTTGCGGGTATTTGGAGTTGGGACTAGAACCCCCTTCACCGGCGGCGCTGAGGCGCTACGGGGCGCGGCGGAGACGCTGATGACGGATCGGAAAGACGGTTGAGACGCTCAGGAGAGACTGAGGCATCTTTGAGGATGAGG